>WVSO01000002.1 GCA_015689745.1 Rhodobacterales bacterium HKCCSP123
AGCTTGAATCACGCAGCCCAGGAACCCTCAAGATGGTTTATGGGTCCTGACCCTAAGACATCTGCCGTGGTGTCTCAAGGGGCGGCCCCCGGATCCGTGGTCCGTCCTTGCCCTGCGTGAGATGCTCAACAATTCCCGCATGATGGCAATTCTTTGAGTCGTGGGTGCAGATGACCTGGCCAGCTTCGGTGGTCAGGATGGTCCTTGATGCGGAGACTGCCGACGTTCACCTGCCGGGGATCAGCTTGCGCACCACGGGGAAAGAAACTGCCAATAAAGAAGCCATGCCGCTCTCAGAACGGAAAAGGAATTCAATAAATCAACAAGAGCGGCACGGGCATGTGTGGAGTATGCCCAGAGCAGCCGGATCCCCCCCCCGGCCGCGCTCCGTCAGATGAGACGGCTGCCCTCGCCCCGGAAACCGCCGCGCCAATCGAAGCCCAGGTCGGCAAGGTCTTCGTAGCGGCGGAAGGCGGGCGGCGACGTGGTTCAGATCAAGCCACATCTGTGGGACTCCATCCGCCAAGTGCTGACCCACGCGTGCAGGCCAGACAGCGAACGACAGATGCGGGAAACCAAACCGCTCTCGTGGTCAAAGAGGCGGGATAGTGAAAACTACCGACGTGGTTCCGTTTTTCAGCGATTTACTGGATGGATTTGGTAGCGGAGGAGGCTACCACATCAAGCCCGCAGTTTCTCTCACAGTCTGTCACTTACTCTTATTTTGTTGATACATCGCCGCTCAATCCCTATCAATCAGCATTATGCCAATTCATCCGATCCCACCATCTCGGGTGGGAAAAGTGGTGGGAAGGGGTTTGGAGATCAACCAATGGGCAAACTGACCAAGCGCGAAGTCGACTCGTTGAGGACACCAGGCATGCACGGTGATGGAGATGGACTGTATCTGAACGTCAGCCAAGCCGGCTCGAAGTCTTGGGTTCTGCGCACTCGGATCAAGGGTGAGAGCGCGCGGCGCGAATTCGGTCTTGGAAGTGTCGATCACGTGCCTTTGGCTGAGGCGCGAGAAAAGGCGCGGGAGCTCCGAGCCGAAGCGCGCCGCGGCAAAAACCCGAAGGCAAAGCGCGACGCCAAGCCGGTGACCTTCGAGGACGCAGCCCGGAAGGTTCATGCCAATCTCCTTCCCACCTTCCGCAGTGAGAAACACGGCGAGGTCTGGCTCGCCTCGCTGGAGCGGCATGCCTTCCCGCGCCTCGGCTCCCAACCGATCGAGACCATTGGCATGACAGACGTTCTGGCCGTCCTGTCGTGCATCTGGACGGCGAAGCACGACACCGCCCGCCGGATCAAACAACGGATCGGCACCATCTTCGATTGGGCGAAGGGTGCGGGGCACTATCTGCACGAGAATCCTGTGGCGGGCATCGAGAAGTCGCTTCCTAAGGTGAAGCACCGCGCCCAGCATATGGCCTCGCTACCGTGGCAGGAGCTTCCCGCCTTCATGTCCGATCTGAGCGAGCGCGAAGGCGTGTCCGCCCGCACGCTGGAATTCGTCATCCTCACCGGCGTCCGCTCCGGCGAAGCACGCGGGGCGCGCTGGTCTGAGATTGAGGACGGGGTTTGGACCATTCCCGCCGAGCGCATGAAGATGCATCGGGCGCACCGGGTGCCATTGTCGGCCGAGGCGCTGGCCGTGCTCGAGCAGGTGCGCGGGCTCGACGCAGAGCTTGTGTTCCCGAGCGTGTCGCGGGGCCGGGATGGAAAGGCGCGGGAGCAGTCGGTGAACGTCTTCAAGGCGCTTTTCGGGCGCATGGGGCGGGAGAGCATCACGGCACACGGGTTTCGCTCCACCTTCCGCGACTGGGCGACCCTCCAGGCAAAGGCGCCATGGGAGGTTGCCGAGGCGGCCCTAGCCCATGAGTTCAAGCGCGTGGAGCGGGCATACATCCGCGATGATCTGCTAGAGCCTCGCAGCGCCCTGATGGACGCGTGGGGCCGCTATGCCACGGGCAAGACGGGCAACGTGGTCGAGATGGTGCGCGCATGAGCCCCGAGCTTGAGGCGGCGCTGGAGCCCATCGGTTGGCCTGTCGTGAAGGCCAGGGCGCCGAACGAGGCCAGCCAACTCGCGTTTCAACTCGAGACGCTGGGGGCAAGGTTTGGGCAAACACCCGCCGCAAGCAAGCTCCGGTTGAAGCAAGCACAACTTGCCATGAAAGGGCTCCGTGACTTTTATGACTGGAGTTCGTCACTGAGCGAGCATGAACGCAGCTTCTTGAGTCCGCGATACATGGTCGACGGCGAACCCGCTCCAGACTTCCTCGAGGATCTGCGAGAATTGATTTCCTGCACGCGTCCCTCTTTGGCGAACATGGAGCGTTGGCTTCGTCATGAAAAGAGGGGCCAGGGCAAGCGCAACGAATCTGCCCGAGCTGTCGCAGATGCCCTTGTCCGCATCAATGTCATGGGCACGGGTCAGCGAGCCAAGCCCAGCCGCGACGATACGGAGGAACCGAACAATGAATTCTCCCGAGTCGCCCGTCGCGTCTTCTCCATGCTGGCGATTGGGGTGGGCTGGTACAAGCCTTGCCTCGATGCGCGAAATGCGCTCACCCCGCGTGAATTTGATCGCCTGCAATGGGCAACATCGCCTTGCCCTGTCCGAAGGTGGCAAGAGCAGCAGAAGCTGAGGGATTTTTTCCTCGAAATCTGAGGGTGAAATAATCCTACAAATCTGGCGTCACATGGGACCAATGGAGAGCACCCAATCACCAATCAGTGAGGTGCTCCCATGGATGACCAAACCGACACCCATGCAGAAGGCCGACCCAACGCCTCGGAAATGAAGGACGCGAGGCAGTACCTGACCATCCGTCAGGTTTGCGCGCTGTACCAAATCGGTCAGGCGACGGTTTACCGGAACGTCAAGACCGGCAACTTCCCAGCGCCCGTGAAGATCTGCGGCTCGAACCGCTGGCACGTCGACCAACTTCCGAAGCACGAAGCAGCGTGACCGATGACCAGAAACGGGAACGCCCCCGGCGCTGCGTCTAGCGCACGGGGGCGGGAGTGCCTTCCTGGGCGGGTGGCCTCTTCCGAGATAACCGACCATCGGCAAATTGCCAACGGTCTGGCGATCGATACGGGCGACGGCGAGGTGCGCAGGCTCTGCGGCTCTCCGGCGAAGCTGGTGCGCCGCCTTGCACTCGCTGGAACGGATCGGCTGCGGCTGGTTGAGTCGGATCTCAAGCTTGCCGAGGAACTGGCCGCCAACGGCATCCCGCTCCGCGTCGGGCGGCGTGATGCGAAGGGCCGGGCGCGGGTTGCCCTCGCTCAAGGCGTGGTGGTGTGTCATGCGGACGCCCGGTGACGAGACCGAGCGGCAACGTTGCCTCTCCCTTCGCTGGGAACATCGACGCCACTGGCGGGCGCTGGGGCAGGCGCTGGGCGTGAACGAGACCGGCGCGGCGATCGTGCTCGACCTTGCCAGCACGGGGGCGGGCGAGTGGGTGAGCTACAGCCGCGCCGCCCGGCACTATGCCGCCCCCGGCCGGTATCGGAACGCGCTCTACACCTTTCGCCGCGTGCCGCCTCAGATGGACCACCTCGACGCCGAGGGGCTCATCCTGCACGACCGGCGGGCGCCCGGTGCACGGGGCTGGCAAAGCGCCGCCCAGGCGACCCCTCAGCTGCGCGAGACCGTGGCCGAGATCGTCGGTGGCGACTGGACGCTTCGCAAGCCGGGCGAGGTGATCCTGCTGCGCGACAAGTGCGGGAACTTGGTCGACTACCGGGACAGCCGCAACACCCGCCGCATGAGACGGGAGATCGAGAAGATCAACGAGGCGATCCGGGGCGCGGGACTTGATCCATCGATCGCCGCGCCGGTTTCACGAATTTTCAACAGGTCGATGAGCCGCAACGGGAGGATCTACGCCATGGGGGCAAGCTGGCAAAACATGAAAGCGGAGGCGCGCAGGAACCTCACGATTGGCGGGGAGAAGGTGGTCGAGCTCGACTATCGGAACCTCCATCCGGCCATTCTCTATGCCGAGGCCGGGGCGCCTTTGCCTGCTGACTGCTATGCAATCGACCCGTGGCCGCGGAAGCTGGTGAAGGTCGCGGTGCTGACCCTGATCAACGCTTCGACCATTCACAAGGCGCGCCACTCGATCGCACACTCTGCCCCCATGGCCGAGCTGGTCGAGCTGGGGGGGCAGGAGGCGCTGCGCCGGGCCGACGCGCTGATCCGCGACATCAAGCGAGCCCATCACCCGATTGCGGGGGCGTTTCATTCCGACGCGGGCGCACGGCTGATGCTGGTCGATGCCGAAATGGCCGTGACCGTTATGCATCTGATGCTCGCACAAGGAGTCGTGGTTCTGCCGGTTCATGACAGCTTCTTGGTGCAGGCATCGCAGGCCGACCGGCTCGAAGATGCGATGCTTGAGGCCGCTCATGAGATGGGGCTTTACGCCATGGAGGTGGCCGCGAAATGAGCGATTTCCGACGTGCAAGCCTTTTCCCGCCTTTTCAGAGGTTTAAGCCCGAAATGTTCCACATAGGGGGAAGAGGGGTTCCGGGTGGGGGTTCGGGATGGGGTCTCGGCGAGGTGTTGGTTGGTGGAGGTGGTTGTGACAAAAGCATCCGACGCGATTGTGACAGCCCTCAACGAAGGTCCAGCGACGGCGCGTGACCTGTCACAACGGATCGAGGGAGTCGGTTATGCGAACATCCGGCAAAGCCTCGTGCGGCTGGCGAAGGCCGGCGTTGTGACGAAGCTGCGGCGCGGGCTCTATGGCCTCACCGACAGTCCGGCCGCCCAGGTAGATTGTGACACGGTGCCCAATGCCGACGCCGACAAGGCCGATTGTGACACCGGCCGCGCGCCTCTGGTGACGCAGGAACCCCGGCCCAGCGCCTACACCTTGGAGCATATCGAGCGGGCTATCGCGGCGGCATGGGAAGACTTCGAAGCAATGAACGATCCGATGGACCCGCGCGCTTGGGCAACGCTAGACTTCTCGCGCTAGGCATGTCTTCGACAGGCTGGGGGGCACGGGATGCAGACGCGGGCTTGGTATTTCTACGAGCCGAACGGCACACGGCACGGGCCGAGCTACACCGAACGGCAGGCCAAGATGGAAGCCGCCCGCTTCGCAACGCGCCGCGCCGCGCCGACCTGGACGAGTCCCGCGCATTCACCATCTTTCGATCGCTTGAAGCCGCCGGGTGGCGTGTCAGGCACTCCGGCATGCGATTGAAAACACCACCAAAGCCAGATGATCCGAGGCCCTGACAGCCCGCTGCGGGCGGCAATTTGACGACCCCTCCTGCACGCACTTTCGCGCTCAGCCCTTATTTCATTGCCCCGCCTTTCAGAAATTTTCGGTCGGCGGCATGTCTTGGCGACAACCTCGCGGCCTTTGGACGTTGGAGGAATCGGGCCTCGGGCATCTTGCGGCGGGTGTGCGGCCTGCTTCCTGTGCCCTCTGTCTGCCCCGCTGCGCGGGCGCTGGGCTATCTCTCCCTCTTCTACCCTCTCTCTCGTCTCATGGTAGCGGGGAGGCGCTGGGCGGCGTGCTGGGGCGGCGGGAGTGGCTGTCCCGTTGCCAGGTGTCTCTCCGCCTTAGACCTTACATACTAGAGGGGCAGCGATGCGAGGCATGTTGGAGCGACCTCGGGGCCTGTGCTGTCATCGAAGGCGGCAAGCAGGCAAATGGCGCTACGACAGGCCCTCTGAGCGTCAGGGGGCGTGGGTGTCCAAATCGGCTGCGCGGATCGTTCCTACATAGAAGCCTTCTCGACGGCTGGCCCCACGCGCTAGGATGTTCGGAGGAGGACTTTACCATGCGCAGGTTTTTTGGTGCTCTGTTGGTTTTGCTCGCGCAATCCGCCCACGCCGAGGAGAGTCAGCCGCTGGGATTTTCTGAGGTAGTGGTTTGGTATTGTGAAGACGGCTACCGCTGGCAGCAATTTGCCTACGAGGTATCCGCCGATGGCAGGCTGTCATTGCTGGACGAGCCGGATGTCGAAGGGCGGCGCTCAACTATTTGGAATTCCACGGCCAATCGATATGACCCGATCGACACACTTGTTGACGGATCGACGGTATACCGCTTCGTCGACGCAACACTGACAACGCTGGATGAATCTGGCGCGCTTCACTCGACCGTCTGTGTTGAACCGGTATCTCTACTGGATGTCTTGAACCAAGACGAAGTGATCGACGCATTGTCTCAGATCGGGCCTCGCCTCTTGGAAATGGCGAGTGTTGTACGGGACGCACGTCGGATGGCTGAGTTGGAAAGGCGCAACGCACTTCTCAGCGAACAAGTTGATGCGTTGCGGCGCCGGCTCGCGCTAGCGGAAGGGTCTCCGGCTGATAATTGATCGCATTCCGGCTGCTGGCTTTCTGTGCGACCCGAGTGTGCCAGTCCTTTCCGCCTGACAGCATCTACGCGAAGTGGATCACATCGTCGTCGTCGGGCTTGGCTCGCTGTGCAGGCGGGCGGCCGTAGTTGTAGCCGGGGGCGAACTGAGGCGGCGATTGACGGGCCGAGGCTGGCTTCTGCGGCTCGCCATAGCTTGCAAGAAACTCGACCATCCGCGCCCTCACGCTCTCCGACTTCGCGTTGCGCATCAGATCCAGTGCGACCTCAAGCGCCTGGGCGACGAAGACCGACCGGCGCCCTTCGACCTCAGCGAGAAACCGCGCCTTCTCGGCCTCAAGCTCGGCCTTCACCGCGTCCCGCTTCATCGACTTATGCCAGCCCTGCCGCGACATGCCCGCGGCTTCACACGCTGCGGTGATGGTCATGCCTTCGCGGACATGGCAGCGCATCGCCTCGCGGAGCTTAGCTGAGACACGGGGGGCGGGGGGTTTGGGTGCAGCAGTGCTCATGGGTGCAGAATACACCGAGTGGCGATCGTTCACGATGCACCAGGCACAGCCAATCATCTGGACAGCAGACATTCATCAGACTTGCAGCGAACGGCTGTTCGGAGCCCTTTTCGGACTTAGGTGCCCGGCGCAAAAATCACTACGATTTGGCGGTAGGCGGACAGTCGCTGTGCCAAGAACAACCGACCGAGTTGCGGGCTAGGTGGGCGTTCGATCAGCTGACAGGAAGGACGTCACGACGGCACTTGTCCGATGGACAGCCATGGGTGATCTTCCGGCGAATGGCAAATTCGAAACAGTATAGCTCGTCGTCCAACGGGCTTGAAAAGGTCCCGAGTTGCTCCCACCGAATTAGCCCGGCTTCTCCGGAACCAGATCGAAACGGGCGTCGGCCTCGCTGTCTATGAAATCCTGGCTGGACCGCTCGTGTCATTCTCAACCCTTACTTCCACATCCAAAGTCGGCATGGTGTTGCCTTCACCCCTGAAACATCCAGTCACCGGCGAGACCTGCTTTTTGTTCCGAGCGACCGCGACAGGAATGAGATTGGCCGATCCGACCGATCTGTTGGTGGGGTCGAACGATATCCATCCGGCCCCGGGGATGAACACCTCAACCCATGCATGTGTCGATCCGGCGCCTGCGGATCCGAGATGACCTCCGGATGCATCGAAAAGGTATCCAGAGGCCAGCCTCGCGCCGAAGCCGAGTGTTCGGACCGCTTCTGCGAACAGGACCGCGAAATCGCGGCAGGAGCCGCAACCCCTTTCGAGAGTCTCGAGCGGACCTTGGGTCCCCTCAGTCTCACGGGCCTCGTAAGAGATCTCGGCGGTGACGCCGTTGCCGATATCCTTCAAAAGGGACAGCGTGTCGGTGGGCCGTCCCATCACGAAGCCTTCGACCCAGCGCTGCAGACGTCCCGCATTGTCGACATACTGCGGCACTACAAGGGCGCCGAGGTCCGTCAGGTCATCGGCACTGTACTCAAACGGGTAGGACGCCGCTTCGGCGGCAATCGGGAATACCGGCCAGACGGGTGCTCGCAACTCTACTCGCGTGCGTGACCGGATCGTAAGCGCCTCCACCATGGCGTCGAACCGGGCTGTTGCGATGGTGTTTCCGGCGACGTCATGCGACCAGTCGATGCTCGCCTCAGGACTGATTTCCACGTCGAAAGACGTCAGGCTGAGGTCGCGAGTTTCGCGCGGGCGTAGCATCAGCCTATGAGGTCCGAGTGATACGACGGATCGATATCGGTAGCTCGTGGTGTGCGTGATGGTCACGTTTGGCATCGTAGCACCTTAGCCGCGCTTCCAGCCCGAGGGACGACGCCCGTCGTTGCGTAGCGCCGGCATTGCGGCGCGCCAGACGGCGGACCCCTTGCAGCGCGCACAGATCGGTTCCCCAAACCCTTCGCTCCAATAGGGTGCCCTGCATCTCAGACAAATTCGCTCGGCGGCAACGTCCGTCGTCGCTTTGACAATCCCAGCCCCTTGGCCCGCAGTGTCCGTATTCATGTTCTTTCCTCTCGTTTCTTCACCCGTTCAGGATCGCTAACGGCGCGCTCTATCAGTCTCTTGATTCGGTTGTTGTCGGCATCGGGCGTCGCGGAATACTGCTCAAGGAGAGATGGCGACTTCTCCATCACCGCGATCCATGTTTCGGCGGGCTCCACCAACATCTGGCCGTGAATGTCCTGGAGGTTAGGTCCCCCCTGATCTGAAAAAGGAGGGGCGCCATTTGCGCAACGCCTCCGCATCTCTGCCTCTAGGCGCCTGGCCGCGGTTCTCCGTGCGTCGAGAGCGATGGGTTCATCCCTCATGGCATGGCTCCAGTAACCTTCGCGACGGGCGCTCTCGACCAGTGGCGAACCAAGCTTCCGACAAGCACATCATTCTCCGATCCCCGGTCGCTCGCTTCCAGTGAGCGGGGTGCCTTCGGAGGCGCCCTTTCCATCACGCACGCCGACTGACTGCTGTCTGTCCCGCGGATCTCCGCGCCACCCCTCGGGGCGGAGCGAATAAAGAGCGCGAAGCTCGGACTCAGCCACTCCGTCGGCCTGCATGACAAGACGGATCATGGGGTCCGACAGCATTTCCTCGAGAAAGTAGTCGGCGAGGGCCTTGCCCGTGAGCTTGTCCCTCGCGACGGCATGTTCGAGATCGCAGAGCGGCACCGTCAGGGTCCGGTCGAGCCCCGGATGCGAGACACGCGGATGCAAGTGCACGAGAACGGACGATGTCCACGTGTCTGGTTCAATCCAGTCGGGAGGCTCCAGCGGCTGGGTCTCGATCACGTATTCACCTGGCGGCAGCGTTTCATTGAAGCCAGGAAGCTGGAACGGCTGGAGGAACAGGGCGGTTGTCTTGATTGCGGCGGTCATGATTCAACTCCTGAAAGGCTAGTTTCTAAAAAAAAGACGGCGAAAAACCGGACGAAACGGCTCGTTGTCGCGCGCCGGCCGAGCGGCCCGGGAAACGCGCAGCCGCGACATGGCCGCGCCTAGCCCGACGATCCTGGAAAAGCCTTGGCCGGGTGGTCTTCCGCGTCGCACGTCCAGACGTCGAACCGGGTCAAGGTGCTGGGGCCGAACGTCTGCGTCAGTGGAACGTCGGCAGCGTCCCGACCGCGGCCGATCAGGATCCTGCCGATGCGCGGTCTGTTGTTGCGTGGATCGAAGACCCACCAGCGGCCATCCAGAAAGACCTCCATCCATGCCGCGAAATCATCGGTGGGGTGGGGCGCGGGTTGGCCCAGTTCACTCAGGTAACCGGTGCAGTAGCGGGCGGGGATGTTCATGCACCGACAGAAGGTGATGGCGAGATGGGCGAAATCCCGGCACACACCATTTCGCCCAGCCAGCGTTTCAGACGCCGTGCGCGTCGCGCTTGCCTGCATGTAGTCGAAAGAAACGGTGGCGTGCACGAAATCGCAGATCGCCTGAACACGAGCCCAGCCCGGCGGAGTGTTTTCGAACAGGTGCCAGGCCTCGTCCGACATGAGGTCGGTATCGCAGTAGCGACTGCCCAGAAGGTAGGGCAGCGTGTCGAAGGGCAGATCCTGAACCGCATGCTGCCCGGCATCCGGGGCCACCGGGTCGGGGCGCCCGGTATCGCGGAATATCCCGTCGGTCGACAGCGTGAACGCGCCCGCGGGCGCGACCAAGCGCGTGCACCAGTTTCCGTAGCCGTCGCGGTAGCTTTCGAGGGGCACGCTCGGCTTCGTGACGAGATAGTCGGCGCGTTCCAGATCGCCGAAGCGCGAATAATGCACGTTGAGCATGGCGATGAAGGGCGTTGCCTGGGTCAGCTGGTAACGCAGGCGACAGCCGATGCGCATTCGCATGCCCGCTGTTGCGTCGTGTGCCGAGTGTCGGGTCCTATCGTCCAAGTACGCATTCCCCATCCGATTGCTGAAAGTTGCGGTCGCAGCGCCAACGGTTGCCCGACCGGTCGAGATGGGCATTCGCAGGCAACGCGATCGCTGCGCAGGTTTGGTCCACCTGCTCGAACCCTCGCTCGCAGCGCCATCCCGTCCCGTAGGAGTCCGGGTCGAGATACGCGTTTTCGGGAACCGCAACTGGGTCACACCGGTCATCCCGCGCGAAGAAGCCCCTTTCGCAGGCCCAGGCTGGGCCGTGGTCCGCATTGGTCAGATAGCCATTTTCTGGCACCGCGATCCGCACGCAGGCGCCTTCGACGGGCGTGTAGCCACGGTCGCACGCCCAGCCGGACCCCGAAGGGTCCCCTGTGAGATACGCGTTCTCGGGCAGCGCAATCCGGATGCAGGCGTCGCGATCCTCGCGATATCCGCGTTCGCACTCCCAGCCGTAGCCCGAAGACCGCAAGAAGGCATTCTCCGGCACGGGAACGGGGACACAGAACGTTCCGGATACCTCGACGTATCCGCGCCGGCACGCCCAGCCGGGGCCATAGGATCGACCATTTGCATAGGCGTTCTCGGGGATGTCGATCGCGACGCAGGCCGCGCCCTCGACCCGGTAGCCGATCGCGCAATTCCAGCCGTCACCGGAGGCGCGGACGTCGGCGTTCTGGGGGACAGGTCCGGTGCCGTCCTGCGCGACGGCCGGAAACACCAGCAGTGCCATGATGCCGGCGGCCGTCAACCGCATTCTGGAAAAGTGCGACCGCGGTGCGCGTGGCCGGGATGCGACGGGGCGCGTGCTCATCCCTCGTCCAGCGTGGTGTTCGCCTGCGCCGCCACGGCGCCGGGGTCAATCTTCGCAAGACAGGCCTGCGCGACAAAGCGATCCGGCGCGTTTGCACCGGGCATGCTTCCCCATCCGGCGTCCATCAGGATGCTTCGCCGCTGATGTGGTGCTGCGGCGCGGTGCGTGGCGAGGCCGCCGGTTCGGTCAGGGTCGCGGTCCGAAATATCGAGAAATGCGGACACCATCGGCGCGACGATGTCGTCTTGGGACACGGCCATCGCCCGATCATGGGCCGTTCGGTGCGTTGCCCATGCGCCGCGGGTGACACCCGCGACACCGGGGACGACCGCCGCGGTCGAGGCTGCGGAGATGGCGGGCTTGAACCCATCGGGCCTGTGCATTGAAAATCCTCCTGCGGAGAAAGCGCCGCCGCGCTGTACGGGGATGCCCGGGTCGCAGTGAGCTGCCGGCACAGCGCTGTCTGTTCGGCCTGTAACAGGAACCCGGATCAGGCTTCCAGGTGGTGAAGACCGGGGTCGCGACAGATCGGTCTGTCCGGGGAGAGCAGGCCGCCGGGCCGCCGCCGCATGACCCGTCTTCAGCGGGGTCGCTTTGGATGCAGTGACAAAGCGGTGCGCTGCTACGCGGGTGGCGAGGCCGCGGGCCGCGTCCATCGCCGAAGCGAATTATTCATCCGTTAACACATGGGGACTGGCTAATTTTTTTCAATGTCAATGGATCACGTTTGAAATGAATTGTCGTGAGGGCCAAACGGCGCTTGTGTTCCAGGCCGCCCGGCCCCATGTATCTGGGGCTTACGTTATTCTCTGCGACCCTCTGCTTCCGTTCATCCGGCTTCAGTCGATCTCTCAGTCTGACTTTGCCGGGCTGTCGCATTCTGCGGGCAGCACCCAGAACAGGAGACCACGGATATGGCCAATGGCACCGTGAAATGGTTCAACACCACAAAAGGCTTCGGCTTCATCGAGCCGGCATCGGGCGGCAAGGATGTCTTCGTGCACATCTCGTCCGTCGAGCGCGCCGGCCTTACCGGCCTCGCCGATGCCCAGAAGGTGACGTATGATGTCGAAGCTGGCCGCGACGGCCGCGAAAGCGCCATCAACCTCGCGCTTGCCTGACAGGATTGCTCGGGCGCCCCTTACCGGGCGCCCGATCGTCATGACGGTTCACCCTCACAACCCCGACACCCCCCTTGATGCGCGTCACCTCTCACGTGTCTTGGCACGGTACCGCTCGCCCGATCCGGCGCGGAGCGCGCTGGAGCTGACCGTCACCCTCGTGCCGTTTCTTGCGACCTGGGCGGTGGCGTGGTGGATGCTGTCGCACAGCATCGCATTGGCGGTGGTGCTTGCCCTTGGCAACGCGGCCTTCCTCGTGCGGCTCTTCATGATCCAGCACGATTGCGGCCACGGATCGTTCTTTCGCAGCAGGCAGCTGTGCAACTGGATTGGGCGTGCGATCGGTATAGTCACCCTCACACCCTACGACGTCTGGCGCGAGACACATGCGATCCACCACGCCACCACGGGCAACCTCGACCGGCGCGGCGTCGGCGATCTGCCGACCCTGACGGTCGCCGAGTACCGTGCGAAGGGACGCGTCGGGCGCGGCCTCTATCGCTTTGTTCGTCATCCGCTGTTCCTGTTCGGGGTCGTGCCCTTCTACAGCTTCTTTCTGCAGAACCGGCTTCCGGTCGGCCTCATGCGGGCGGGCTGGACGTACTGGCTCAGCGTCATGGCGACGAATGCCGCGATCGCTGCGGTCCTGACTACCCTACTTTGGTTCGACGGCTGGGAGGTGGTGGCCTTCGTGTTCTTTCCCACGATGCTTCTCGCGGCGAGCGCCGGGATGTGGTTCTTCTACGTCCAGCATCAGTTCGAGCATACGTTTTGGAACCGTGAAGAGAACTGGAATGTCCAGGATGCGGCGCTTGGCGGCAGTTCGCACTACGATCTTCCGCAGCCCCTGCGCTGGATCACCGGGAACATCGGCGTCCACCATGTCCATCACCTTGCCAGCCGGATCCCGTTCTATCGCCTCCCCGAGGTGCTTCGGGACCATGACGCGCTGGTGCAGTCGAACCGCGTGACCCTACACGAAAGTCTGAGCTGCGCGCGCCTTGCGCTCTGGGACGAGACCGAGAGGCGGCTCGTGACATTTGCCGAGGCGGGGCGTCTGCCGGCCTGATCCGGAAACGACCTCGTCATGCCCATCCCTATGTTCGGAGAACATCTTCATGACGCGTTTCAGCACGGACGGCCAAACGGCCACCGGTCGCCCCCTGTTCAAGGACAAGCCGAAAAAGAAGCAGGCCGACCGCGCCTCTGACACACCGTCGGCGGTCCAGTTGGGCGTGCACGGCAGATACCAGATAAAATCCGGGCGACTGTCCGGGGAATATGTCGCCCGGGCCTTCCCGAAACCGCCCACGAACGCACGCGGGATGATCGCGGAAGCCACCGGCGCGACCGAGGAGGCCGCGATTGCAGCCTTGCATGATGTCATCGATGCGCGCGAGGCTCAGAGGCACGAGGACCGCAGGGTCGACGATGGAACCGGTTTCACCGTGCCGAGCATCGAGGAGTACAGAGAGGCGCTTGACCAGGTCGCCCTGTCACGCCCGCAGCACGCCATGCTGAAAGCATTGGCCATGTCAGGCGACCAAGGGTTGTCGGATTCACAGATGGCACGCGCGGCTGGTTACAAATCGAGATCGTCGGCAAACCGGGCCTTCTCGGCAGCGGGTCTCCTGATCGCCACGTACTTGGCCGTCGATTCGGTTTCAGAGGCGGCGGAGGATGAGGTTGCAGGGGCGACCATGCTTGGTTTTCGCGACAGTCTGCAACAGGACCAAACGCTTGGAAATCGGATACTCTATCCCGAACTACGCGAGGTCTTGAGAGCTGCCGGCTGACCGGTTGGCCGGCTAGTTCGACCCGGTTGCCGTTAGAGGCCTTGGCGCATGTCGTCCACGCCTCGCAGTGTGTATAGCCGGGGATGCTTCCGAGGCGGAACGGCGATCGCCCTTCATGCCAGGCAGATCACGACACAAGTATCAAGGACATACATTTGGTTCGTAGCGATGTTTCGCCTCAACTAAGAGAGCGGGATCGCGATTTGATGTTCGATTTTGGCCTTGCTACGGCCGACGGACCAAGGCGCGTCGTGAAACACATATCGGAACTCGCGTCCTTCCGGCCACTCGCTCCGGACGTATGACAGCTCGCAATGGGCTGTTCACACAGGCTTGCAGTGGCGAGAGAACCGTGCGCTCCGTCCGCACGCCAGTGGATGAGGTTTGCTAAAGCCGATGGCGGCTAACAGTAGCCGCAGGCCGTGAGCACGACCGACGCGACCGATCGCTGAGAGCCCAATGTGTTCAAACTGACATCTTCCAACTGATTTGATAGATTGCAATTGGCGGACCTGCGATCAGGCGTGAACCACTTTTGGAGAAAGCGATCTTGGAAAAAGTAGTTATTGAGCATCCCGATATGCCGGAACCTTACGGTGGCTATTCTACCGTCATCCGAGCTGGAGATTTCCTTTTTGTGTCCGGCCAAGCTGGCATAGATCCCGAAACCGGAGCTAAAGCGGGCGAAGACTTCGAAAGCCAAGCTAGGCAGGCCTTTGAAAACCTCAAGACCTGCTTGCACTGCTCGGGTTGCTCTATGGACGATGTGGTAAAAGTCATCACTTGGCTAGGTGACTCTGACCAACGAGCAGCCCTCAACGATCTTTTCGGCGAATACTTTCCGAACGATCCACCAGCCCGTTCAACACCCATAGTTGACCTCCCCATGGGCCTTTTGCTTTCGATAGAAGCTACCGCGATCGCGCGGTCTTGAATGCGCCAGACGAATGTCGGTTTCGTCCGCGATCCGGACGGTCATTCCCACCGAGGGCGACGGCTGCTGCCGGGTGGAACGGACCTCTGGCATGACCACCCCGGCGACAGTCTGAGCGACAGGCCCCAGCTCAAGAAAAGTTCATCTGGCAGCACCTTCACTGGATGACATTCGACAGGGTTTCGATAGGATTGCACTTAGACGGCCAAAATGGTCGTTTTGCGCTTGTCCAAGCGTTCCCGGCTTTCAATAGTCGTCGTTGGCAAATGACCTGAAGGAGGTCCGGCACATGATGACGCGTTCACTTATTGCAGGCTTTGCGCTGCTGGCGCTGGTGGCCTGCAAAGAAGAGGATGACGACGAGACAACGGAAGCGACTTCGGCACCGGCGTCGGAAGCGGCCACGGCGGAGGACACCGCCACCGCGGATGATGGTGGAGGTGCAATGGATGGCGCGCCAGACACGGCAGTCGCCCCTGAGCCCGAGCCGGAACCCGCATCACTCTCCGAAGTCAGCCAGGACGCGGTCGACGCATGCATCGACGCGCTGCGCGGCATGGAGGGAGCGACCGGCGGTATGGTCCTGAGCACCGAGTTTTCCGAGGCGAACTCGCTTGTGATGCTCCAGGATGGCGCCGGTGCCTCCTGGCGCTGCCTCGTCTCGAACGACGGAAGCAACCCCGATCTTCAGATCGAGACCCCGGCCCCCGCGGATTCTGCCGGCGGCGAAGACACGACGACCGCCGACGATGGCGGCGGCGCGATGGACGGTGCATCGGGTGATCTTGGCGTACTCTCCGACTTCGTAGGTGCCCGCGGCGGCCAGGCCGAGGGCGGACTGACCGCTCTGGGTTTCGAGGCCGTGCGGAGCGACGGTCTCGTGACTTACTGGTTCAACCGTTCAACCGGCATCTGCGCACAGATCACGACGTCCGACGGTGTTTATTCGGATATCACGCTGCTGCCGGCTGAAGACTGCTGAAGACTGCTGAAGACCTTTTGGGTTTGCGTCCGTCAAACCTAGGAGAAGCTGGGACGCCCTAAGCTGCCATTGAAGCCAAAAACGGCAAGGGTCAGCTTGGGGCCGAAGCCGTTTACCGTAAACGTCCGGATCGGTCCGCGATGCTGCCGGTCGGCGCTGACAATATCTACAGTCGCATTCGGTGAAAGTAGCCCTTAACGCGGTCGCAACGATCGCCGGTCCTGAGCCCGATTTGCGTGGTGCCGCGCCCTGGCCGACAGATCAGTCAAGGTTGGTGTGGGCAAATGAACCAAGGCCTCGTTTGATCGTTTCTTGAATCTAGAAGCCGCGCGAACTGAAGTTGATGTCAACTCCACTGTGCTGTGGATCTCCTACGCTTCATCGGGAGCAGGTTGGCGACAGATCGCAGCAGACGGCATCTTTCTTGGAGCAAGTCTGGCACTCCGATTTCCCGATCAACAAGGAGCAATGACATGAAGCTTGGGGCTTTTTCAATCAGCCTCCCGGTTAAGGACATCCAGGCGTCGATGGCCTTTTATGAGAAGCTTGGCTTTGCGCCCAAGATGCCGGTGGAGGAAGGTGCGAAGTGGGCGATTCTGGCCAACCCTGACAATCACATTATTGGTTTGTTTGAGGGGATGATCGATAAACCGATGCTGACTTTTAACCCCGGGTGGAACCAAGAAGCAGGGCCTGTTGATCCGTTTGACGACGTGCGCGCCCTGCACGACCAAATCACGGCGGACGGCGTCGAGGCCTTGCAGGTTTCGTTGGGAGGCGAGACTGGTCCTGGCAGCTTTGTCGTGGTCGACCCGGACGGCAACCCAATTCTGATTGACCAGCACAGGTAGATCTTTTCACGCCAGATGCGCAGCGCGCCAAAGATAGGACTGGCGTCAGAGAGTCTGCCGAACCGGAAGATCCTGTCAGACTTCCTCGGCAAATGATCGGGTCCTGAAACTAGCCGTTGCTCCTAAGGACTCGGAGGTCGGTTTTTCCCGCCAAGGTGCCAGTCGGCAGCTGGGCGGTGGACGGCTGCTCTGGAAGGAAGCAGAACTATTGAACGACCGACTGAACAGTGGCGTAGATCGTGGGTTCGGCGATCTCAGCATTACTATCGACTTGCGGGAAAGGTCTGTGCCAACCTTCGCAGACGAGGCGACCGGTTGGGGAGGAATGCGCTTTGGACCCGAAACAAATCGAAAGAATTGCTGCTGACTACACGTCGGCATGGAACTCAAAATCAGCGGAGGCCATTGCCTCCTTCTACGCAGAAGATGGAGAGATCATCATTAATCGCGGAGACCCGTGGACAGGTCGCTCTCGAGTTCGGGACATGGCGGCTGGTTTCTACGCCGATGTCCCCGATCTTACATTGACCTGCGATGACGTCCGCTGTTCTGGCAATCATGTGATCTACGTTTGGACATTCACGGGTCACGATGCCTCTACAGGTCATCCTTTGAAGATAAGGGGATGGGAGGAATGGGAGCTGAATGACGATCTCAAAGTGCGCGCTTCCCGCGGTTGGTTCGATGCCGAGGACTATGGCCGCCAGGCCGCGGGCGCATGAGAGAGGCGCCATGGCCTGCCGGTATCCGCGCCATCGTTTACGGTGTCGGGGAGATGGGCTCCTTGGCAACGCGGCTGCTGGTGGAGCGCAGTGTCGAGATTGTTGGCGCTGTCGGACGCAGTCCGGAAAAAGTAGGGCGTGATCTTGGGGAGGTGACTGGCCTCGGCAGGGCCATCGGTGTTCCGATCGAAGCGGACGCGGACACCGTTCTCGGCCGGGGCGCCGACATCGCGGTTGTGTGTGTGGGTAGTTACCTCAAAACCATGCATCCGCATTTTGAGGTCTGCCTTGCGAACAAGGTGAATGTCGTCACGATCGAGGAAGAAACGATATTCCCTTGGTCAACTTCGCCCGACTTGTCTGCGAGCCTTGACGGGTTGGCCAAAGCCAATGGTGTCACATTGGCAGCATCTGGCGCCCAGGACGTTTTCTGGGTGAACCTCGTCACGACTTTGCTAGGCGCATCCCACAGGGTGGATAGCGTGACCGGGTATTGCTGCTGGAATGTCGATGACTACGGCCCAGAGGTCGCCGGACATCTCCTGGTCGGGCAATCCAAGAAATATTTCGATCAGTTTGTGTCTGAGCACGGATGGCCCGAGTTCGTGGCGAGGCAGACCGTGGAGGCAATGGTTTCGCAGCTTGGCCTCACGCCCAAAGCCACCAGATCGGACGTCGAGCCCGTCGTCGCGAAAGAGGCCGTGAGATGTCAAAGCCTCGGAAGAGAAATCGCGCCGGGAGAGATTATCGGGACAGTCGACAGGACAAGACTTTCGACGATTGAAGGACCCGAGTTCGAGTTTCGCATGGAAGGCCGCGTGTACCGTGCCAATGAAGGCGACCAAAACCACTGGCAGGTCTCGGGGGAACCGGCATTGCAACTTAGCAATGAGGGCGTTCCCTATCGTTTCACAACCTGCTCGACCGTCGTGAACCGGATTCCAGATGTGATCAGTGCTGAACCCGGTCTCTTTTCGCTGGACAGGTTGGGCCCTGCGCAATACCGGCATTGTGCGTCTCTGGCATAGCCTGGCCGAGTGGCGGCTTGGTCCGCGTTCCAGTCGGATGCCCGGTTCGAGCCAATGTCTGCTACTACTAGCTGCGGACGTTCAGCACGACCCCAGCGATCGACGGCTCCGAGCCCAATGCGACTGAATCGAAGTGTTTGACTCTGCCGGAAGCGTAGTATCGACTTCACGAGATTACGGAGGGCCTTGGCATGGTGGAAGTCGGCTGGATTACATTTCACCGCTGGTTCTTCGATTCTGAACAGGCGGCCGGCGCCTTGACACTTCCCGCGCCAGAGGGGGCGGAGTGGTGGCATTTTGGCCCAGACAGCCCGATCGGACCCGATGGGCTACGGACCGGACGCGGCCGCTCCTGGGCCGGGGCCGGCTTTTTCGCGGATCTTGCCGCGGCGGATCGCGTGCTGGACGACCCTGCGGCGCAGTTTCCCGACCTTCCAGCACATAGTGAAGCCTTTCATTGCCTTTTGCGTCCCATCCGGTTTTCGGGCGACTGCCGCTGGCTATCCGGCGCCAACGCCACGCTTGCCGTGGCGGAGGCAGATCCCGGCGGACCTGCGGTCGTACTGACCTCGGCAGGCTATGACGACATGGGGCCCGAACAGGCGGCGCGCATGCGCGACTTCCGCGAAAACGTGGACCGGGTCCGAGCGTGGTACGACGAGATCGATGGCAATATCGTCAATGGTAACTTCGCAACCGGCACTGACGGTATGACCTTCTCCCTCTGGCGTAGCGACGATGCCCTGCGAGCCGGCGCGTACGGGCCAGGACTGCACCGGGCGCAGCTTGACCGGCAGAAAGCGGAACGCCTCGCGGATCGCACCTCCTATACACGCACGCGGCTCCTCCGCCATACTGGCACCTGGGACGGCCGCGATCCGCTGATCGAGGTCGCCTGACACACAATCGGCCGAGGCCGTTCTTCGAACGGTTTGCGACCGTTGCGTAATTTCGTAGTCGCATCGCAGATCACTTCCCGTTGCCGCAGCCAGCGAACTCCATCCGGGTCGGGCCTTCGTCGAAATCAAGGGAAGGTCGGCAAACCACAGGACCCAGCCGTTCCCGCTCGCTGCCTCGGGTCGCTAGTCAACTGCGACCTGCGGCTTCGCTGGATGACGCGTTCATCTGCGAGCAAAAATCGGATGACCGGGTAAGCCCCAGAGATGACCTTGGGGATCGCGCGGCATTCGATCCAAAGAGCGCCCCCCCTGGGCTTTCGCGGAGCCGTGCTCGTCCCTTTACGAGAAGCTTGCCGGCCCTTGCCGCTCAGGTTGCCTTGGCGCGCATGTTCTGAACCAGCATCCCGCGATGGGACGGCCGCAGTGGTGTGCCCAGTTCGAACACCCGGTCAATGAGGGTTTTGTGCGTTGGAGGAACCGCGTCCAGGGCACGGCCATCCGCCGCAGCGATCTTGATCTGGTGAACCTGGAACGCGTCGGTGACGATCGTTCCCGACCGGAGGTAGGCCGGATCATCCAGCGCCTCGGACAGCGCCACAAACGCGACACCTTCGGCGAACAGCCGGGCGAAGAACGCATCGGCAACCTCGGTGAAAAAGGCAACCGGGTGGATAAGGCCGATGCCGATCACCTCATGCCCGAAAACGGTTCTGCATGTCTCGGCATCATGTGCGATCTGAGCTGCCGTATAGTCAACGAACTCTGCCTTAAGGCGCTTGGCCTCCTCCGTGCGTCCGGTTTGAAGCAAGTGTCGCCAGGCACGGTCCCATTCCCATTCGTAGAACCAGCTCGTGACGCCCGCACTTCGATAGGCCAGCCGGTCAAGATGAGCGTTCACAGCGACCAGTTTTTCTTCCGTGTTGCCCCATAGTTCTAGCGGATGTCGAAAGGCGCGAAGCGGGGCTTTGCTAATCCATGGTGCAAGCAAGACATCGGCAACGGATATGTCGTGATTGAAGTCCTCCGCCGATATCTCGTTCAGCAAAGGATGGCTATGCGTATGGTTGCCGATGTGGTGCCCGGCGGCGACCCAGTCATCCAGAATGCGCGCATAGTCTGGATCAACGTCGAGCGGCCAGGAATTGGCCAGGGCAAACACACCGGACACCCCGTTCCGATCAAGGGAGTCTATAATCCGGACAGCAACAGACTGCGGCGTGTCGCCGTCCGGCAACGACATATGAGGGTAGACCGGTAGGTCGTCCAGGGTAAAGGCCATGCGCACGGAGATACTCCTTGACAACTAGCAGAGGGTTTCACGCGCTTGGACGGCTGGCAAGGCTTATTGGAGTTCGACGATCTTCGGGCCAAAGAGTGAAACAGCGAACGACAAATATGTCCGCTCAGCGGACCGCCACCATCTACCAAGCGAACGTTGGCTTTCCCGTCGCAGGGCAATGGAGCATTTTTTTCTCGGCAGCTACGCTGACCCAGACTTTAGAAAGATAAAAAAATTCCAACAAAGCCGCCCGGGCATGGGTGGAGTATGGCACGGGCCGCCGGATTTTTGCCCCCGCCCCCCCCTGCGACAGACCGCCCCCCCTTCGCTCTGGCGGGCGTGGGGCCCCAAGGCAGGGCCGGGGAGGGTTGCCCCGCCCCGGCCGCGCTCCGTCAGTTGAGGCGGTTTCCCTCGCCCCTGAGACCGCACAGCCAATCGAGGCTCAGGCCGGTCCGGTCAGCGTAGCGAAGGAAGGCGGGCACCGGCGCGCCCTGGGGATCGAGGTAGGGCCGTGGGGCCGTTGTCCCTGTCTCCGCCTCGAAGCGAGCGAGGCGAGCGGCGACGTGGTTCAGATCAAGCGGCATGTGTGAGTCTCCATCTGCCAAGTGCTGACCCGCCCATGCAGGCCAGAGAGCAAACGACAGATGTGGGAAACGAAATCGCTGTGGTGGGAAAAGTGGCGGGATGGTGAAATCTGCCCGCGTTTTTCCGTTCATTTTCAGCATGTTGCCGGATGGATTTGGTAGCGGAGGAGGGACTTGAACCCCCGACACGCGGATTATGATTCCGCTGCTCTAACCAACTGAGCTACTCCGCCAAACCGGAGGCGGAGGTAAGCCAGCCCGCGCGCTCCGTCAACCTCAAAAAGCGGATTACCCGGGCGGCAGGCGGGCGGCGGTGACCTCGACCTCGACCTTGAACTCCGGACGGGTGAAGCCCGACACGATGACAAGCGTCGATGCGGGCAGCCGCTCCATGCCGGCGCACCATGCGTCGCGCGCTGCCATGTAGCCCGTCATGCCGGCACGTTCCGTGACGAAGGCGTTGATGCGCACCGTGTCGGATTTCGCGAACCCCGCCTCGGTCAGGATTGCCTCGCATGCGGCGAAGCAAAGATCGGCCTGGGCGCGGACGTCTTCTGGAATGACGTCGTCTGCGGTGATGCCGAGCTGGCCCGACGTGAACACCCACTCGGCCCCCCCGGGCACAAGAGTGCCATGCGAATAGGCCGCGAAGGGCGGCCGGATGCCGGAAGGAACGAGGGCGCTGAGACGGGGCGTTTCGGGCATGTCTGAACCTCTGGCTTGGCGGTGCACTGAAGTCACGGAGCAGGACGCTGTCCAGCGAAAACCCGTCCTCACCGCGCCGAAACCGCACATGGAT
This sequence comes from Rhodobacterales bacterium HKCCSP123, assembly GCA_015689745.1. GTDB lineage: Bacteria > Pseudomonadota > Alphaproteobacteria > Rhodobacterales > Rhodobacteraceae > Roseicyclus. The sequence goes on from WVSO01000002.1 coordinate 22,049, forward strand.
TGGGCAATTCTCTCGGACTTGACCGATTTTCCGGCACAATCCTCGCGCGGGTCGCATGCGCAATCGGCTTTGCTTCTAAGCGCTCTTCCACCGCTTAGGCTCCGGCAAGTTGCAAACCACCAGCGTGGAGATTCCAGGGATGTATCGCACTACGGCACTTGCGCTCACCGCCGGCCTGATGGCCTCGGCGGCCAGCGCGGACAGTCACCTGACCCAGGTGACTTTCGGAACCAACTGGCTTGCCCAGGCAGAGCATGGCGGCTTCTACCAGTCCGTCGCCGACGGGACCTACGAGGCCTGCGGCCTCGATGTCGAAATCATCTCGGGCGGCCCGCAGGTCAACAACCGCGCTCTGCTTCTGGCCGGCCGCATCCAGTTCCACATGGGTGGCGACATGCTGCAGGCGTTCAACGCCGTGGCAGAGGACATCCCGGTCGTGGCAGTCATGGCGACCTTCCAGAAGCACCCTCAGGTGATCCTCGCGCATCCCGGTGTCGCCGACAGCTGGGAGGAACTGCGCGACCTGACGCTCCTGATCGGGGACAACGGCTTCACCTCCTTCTACCAGTGGATGATCGCCGAGTGGGGCTTCACTGTCGAGCAGCGCCAGCCTTACACGTTCAACCCGGCGCCATTCCTCGCCGATGACCAGATCGGCATGCAGGGTTACCTGTCGTCCGAGCCCTATCTCGTGGAAACCACCGGCGGCTTCACGCCCAACGTCTTCCTGATCGCGGATGCCGGCTTCGGCTCCTACGCGACCACGGTCGAGACGATGGCCTCGACCATCGAGGAAAGCCCCGAGGTCGTGGAATGCTTCGTCAACGGCTCGATCCTCGGCTGGTACAACTACCTCTACGGCGACAACGCGGCCGCCAATGCGATGATCCTCGAAGCCAACCCCGACATGACCCAGGACAAGATCGACTACGCGATCGGCAAGATGATCGAGTGGGGCATCGTCGATTCGGGCGACGCGCTGACGCTGGGCATCGGCGCGATGACCGAAGAGGTGATCGGCGGCTTCTACGCGGACATGGTCGCCGCCGGCGTGATCGAGGACGGCATCGACTGGCAGGCCTCCTACACGACCCAATTCGTGAACCAGGGCCTCGGCATGGACCTGCGCCCGCAGTAATCTGACCACGGTACGGGCGGTCCGCCTTGCGGCGGGCCGCCCCCTTCCCCTAGGCTCCGAGGCATCATGGCCGTTCGTCATCACGAGACCCTGCCCCTCGGGCAGCGCCCGCCGCTGCTCAGGCTCAATCATGTCGACAAGATCTTCGGGGGCGACGTCGTGGCGCTCAGGGACATGACCCTGCAGGTCAACCAGGGCGATTTCATATCGCTGCTCGGCCCCTCGGGTTGCGGCAAGTCAACCGCGCTGCGCATCATCTCGGACCTGATGCACCCCACCCGCGGCCGCGTGGAGTGGGAGGGGCACCACGGTCGCGGCGATCTTGGCGTCGTCTTCCAGGAACCGACGCTGATGCCCTGGGCGACGGTGGCGCAGAACGTCTGGCTGCCCTTCCGGCTGGCCGGAAAAAGCTACTCGGAGGTCAAGGACGACGTGCTCGAGGTGTTGCGCCTCGTCGGGCTCGAGAAATTCCTGAACGCCTACCCGCGCGAGCTGTCGGGCGGCATGAAGATGCGCGTCTCCATCGCGCGGGCCATCGTCACGAACCCGCGGCTGATCCTGATGGACGAGCCCTTCGCCGCGCTGGACGAGATCACGCGCCACAAGCTGAACAACGACCTTCTGAAGCTGAAGGACCAGATCGGCTGCACGGTGATCTTCGTGACCCATTCGGTCTTCGAGTCCGTCTTCCTGTCGGACCGCATCGTTGTCATGGCCGCGCGCCCCGGCCGCGTGCTGACCGAGCTTCAGGTCGACGCCCCCTACCCGCGCGGAGAAGAGTTCCGCACCTCCGCCGAATACGCCGCCCATGCGCGGCGCGCCTCCGAGGCGCTGAAGGAAGCGATGGGAGAACCGGCATGAGCCTTGCCGACAACCAGACATTGGGCACGGCCGAGACGCGCGACGAGGACGAAATCCGCCGCGCCCGCGCGGCCCGGATGGAGCGCACCGCGAAATGGGCGCTGCCCGTGGGCATCATGGTGCTGGCGATCATCGGCTGGGGCTGGGTCGTCGCGGCAAACGACATCCCGCACTACATCCTGCCCGGTCCCGACCGGGTCTGGGACAGCCTGGTGAACGACTGGGCCATCCTGATCGATGCGGCCTACCTGACCGGGTGGATCACGCTGCTGGCGCTGCTGCTCGCGGTGGTGGGCGGTGCGGGGCTTGCCATCCTGTTCAACCAGTCGAAGATGCTGGAGCTCAGCTTCTACCCCTATGCCGTGATCCTTCAGGTGACCCCCGTCGTCTCGATCGCGCCGCTGATCTTCATCTATGTCGACAGCAAGGTCGCGGGAATGCTGCTCTGTGCCTGGCTGGTGGCCTTCTTCCCGGTGCTGAGTTCGACAACGCTGGGGCTGAACAGCGTCGACCACAACCTGCGCGACCTCTTTCGCATCTACGGCGCGAACCGCTGGCAACGCCTGCGCTACCTGCAACTGCCCTCGGCGCTGCCCTACTTCCTCGGCGGCCTGAAGATCGCCGGGGGCCTCAGCCTGATCGGCGCGGTGGTGGCGGAGCTGGTCGCCGGAACGGGCGGCATCGGATCGGGCCTTGCCTTCCGCATCCAGGAGGCGGGCTATCGCCTCAACATCGCGCGTATGTTCGCGGCATTGGCGCTGGTAGCGGCCATGGGCGTCTTCATCTTCGCGGCCCTCAGCGTGCTGTCGCACCTTCTGCTGCGCAAGTGGCACGAAAGCGCAGTGAGCCGGGAGACATGATGGATTTCACCCAGCTTCCGCACGGGGACGTGACGTTGACCAACGTCACTGTTCCCGCCTGCCTCATCGGGCAGGTGGGCGACCTGGTCCGCACCGACATCTCGATCGCGGGCGGACGCATCGCCGGGCCGCAACCTGTGGCGGTGGACATGAAGGGGGCGATGGTCTTTCCCGCCTTCGTCGACATGCACACGCATCTGGACAAGGGGCATATCTGGCCGCGCAGCCCCAACCCCGACGGCAGCTTCATGGGCGCGCTGACGACCGTGCGCGCCGACAGTTCCGCGCGCTGGACCGCTGCGGACCTGCGCCCGCGGATGGAGTTCTCGCTGCGCTGCGCCCTTGCGCACGGGACGCGCGCGATCCGCACGCATCTGGACAGCATCGCGCCGCAGGACGACATCACCTGGCCCGTGTTCCGCGAGCTGCAGGCCGAGTGGGCCAGCCGGATCGAGTTGCAGGCCGTCTGCCTGATCGGTTGTGACAAGTGGACGGACGACAGCGGCGCCTTCGGCCACACCGCCGACCTCGTCGCGGCGACGAAGGGCGGTGTGCTCGGCATGGTCACCTATCCGATGGACGACCTGCGCGACCGGATCCGGGGTTTCTTCGCACAGGCCGGGGCGCGCGGGCTCGACGCCGATTTCCACGTCGACGAGACGATGGACGCCAGCGTCGAGACGCTGCGCGACATCGCCGAGCTGAAGATGGAGACCGGGTTTTCGGGGCGCGTCGTCGTCGGGCATTGCTGCTCGCTCTCGGCGCAGGACGAGGGCCGCGCGATGGATACGCTCGACCTTGTGGCGCGCGCGGGTATCGACGTGGTCAGCCTGCCGATGTGCAACCTCTACCTTCAGGACCGCACGCCCGAGGGCACCGCCCGGACGCCGCGCCGCCGGGGCATCACGCTGGTCCACGAGATCCGCGCGCGCGGTATCCGCGTCAGCTTTGCCTCCGACAACACGCGCGATCCCTTCTATGCCTATGGCGACATGGACATGCTCGAGGTGATGCGAGAGGCGACACGGATCGGCCATCTCGACCATTCGCGCAGCGACTGGACCACGAGTTTCCTGACCGACCCGGCGGCGACATGCGGCTTCGATGCGCCCTCGCTCGCCGAAGGCGCGCAAGCCGACCTGGTGATCTGCAGGGCCCGAACCTGGACGGAGCTGTTCGCGCGGCCGCAGGCTGACCGGATCGTGCTGCGCCGGGGCGAGCAGATCGACCGCAGACTTCCCGATTACGCTGAACTCGACGAGCTGATGAGGACCTGAATGCAACCGAACGTCGCCGCCGCCAAGGCCGCCCTCGCCCATATCGAGCAGGACGAGAACCCGGCCACGATCCGCGCGAAGAGCCGTGATTTCTTCTGGTATTCGCCCGTCCTCAAGGAGGCGATGGACCACCTCGAGGCGGATTTCGTGGTGAACCCCAAGTCCGAGGCCGAGGTGATCGAGATCCTCAAGGTCTGCTATGCCCATGACGTGCCGGTCACGACACGCGGCGCGGGCACCGGCAACTACGGGCAGGCCATGCCGATGCGCGGCGGCTGCGTCATGCACCTGCGCCACATGGCAGCGGTGAAGGAAGTGTATCCGGGGCGCGTGATCTGCGAGCCGGGTATCCTGCTCAAGGACCTCGATGCCCATTGCAGGGAGCACTCCGGCCAGGAAATCCGCATGTTCTCCTCGACATGGGCGACGGCGACGATCGGCGGCTTCATCGCGGGCGGCTCGGGCGGTGTCGGATCGGTGCATTGGGGCAGCCTGCGCGACCTGGGCAACATCATCCGCCTGCGCGTCGTGACGATGGAGGAAGAGCCCCGCATCCTCGAGTTCCGCGGCGAGGAGCTGGCCCGCGTCAGCCACGCCTATGGCACCAACGGCATCATCACCGAGCTGGAGCTGCCGCTGGCCCCCGCCTATGACTGGGTCGAGATCTTCCTTGCCACCAAGGATTTCATGGAGGCCGCCCGCTTCACCGACCAGCTGGCGAACCAGGACGGCATCCTGCTGAAACTGGCATCGGTCTACGAGGCGCCCGCGCCCTTCGACTACTTTTCCCGCGTGAAACCGCATATCGAGGCCGACGACACGCTGATCGGCCTGATGGTCGCGCCGCATTCGATGGACGGTTTCCTGACCTTCCTCGGGCGGCACCCGGAAGCGCGGATGATCTACCGCTCGGATGACAACGACTGGGCGAAGACACCCGGCCCGGTCTTCGAATACGGCTGGAACCACACCACGCTGCGCGCGCTGAAGGTCGATCCGTCGATCACCTACCTTCAGGTGCGCTACGGCTTCCCCGACCACCTGGCGCTGATCGAGAAGATGCGCGATGCCCTCAGCCCGGAGGTGCTGCAACACCTCGAGGCGATCAAGATGGAGGGCAAGATCGCCTTTGCCGGCCTGTCCCTGGTGAAGTTCACCACCAAGGAACGGCTGGACGAGATCGTGCGGATGCACGAGGAGGCGGGCGCACTGATCTTCAACCCGCATCGCTACACGCTGGAGGAAGGCGGGCGGCAGTCGGCGGACCAGCGCCAGCTCGATTTCAAGCGCGAGGCCGATCCGAAGGGCCTGCTCAATCCCGGCAAGATGGTCACCTGGGACACGCCGGATTTCGACTATTCCGAGATGTACCGCTATCCCGCGATGACCCCCAAGCCGGAGGCGGCGGAGTGAGCGGTTTCGCCGCCTCCGGCGGCGACCGACCGGGGGGCTCCGCCCCCCGGACCCCCCGGGATATTTGTGAAACGGAGAAGGGGTGATACGTGGGTCGCGCACTTGTCCTGTTCGCCCATCCCTGCCCCGAGAGCTTTTCCTCGGCGCTTCACGCGACCGTCGTTGAGCGGCTTGGCAAGGCGGGCTGGGACGTCGATGATTGCGACCTGAACGCCGAGGGGTTCTCGCCCGTCCTGACCGAGGAGGAGCGGCGCGGGTATCACGAGGAGCCGGCCAATATCGGCCCCGTGGCAGACTACGTGGAGCGACTGCGCGCCGCCGACGCGATGGTGATGGTCTTCCCGGTCTGGAACTTCGGCTACCCGGCGATCCTGAAGGGATTTCTCGACAGGGTCTTCCTTCCCGGTGTCTCCTTCAGGCTGGTGGACGGCAAGGTGAGGCCGAACCTCACCCATATCCGCAAGCTCGCCGCGGTCACGACCTATGGCGGCACCCGCATGCGGGCCGTTCTGGTGGGCGACCCGCCGCGGAAATCGGTGACGCGGGCGGTCTGGCATGTCTGCCGGCCCGAGAAGATGCGATATCTTGCGCTCTATGACATGAACCGCGCGAGTGACGCGAAACGCGGCGCGTTCCTGGGGCGCGTGGGCCGCGAGATGGAGAGGTTCTGATGCGCGCGCTGGTGATCTACTGCCACCCCCGGCGGGGAAGCTTCACCGAGGCCGTGCGCGACGTGATCCTTGGCAAGCTCGACGCGGCAGGGGCCGAGGTGAGGCTGCGCGACCTTTACGCCGAAGGGTTCGACCCGGTGCTGTCCGCCCCCGAGCACGCGGGCTACGAGGTGGAACCGGGGAACCGTGCGCCCGTGGAAAGCCATGTCGCGGATCTCGAGTGGTGCGATACGCTGATCTTCGTCTACCCGACCTGGTGGTACGGCCTTCCGGCGATGATCAAGGGCTGGCTCGACCGGGTGATGCTGCCCGGCGTCGCCTTCCTGATGCCGGACGCGGAGCACAAGGACATTCGTCCGGGCCTGACCCATGTCACGCGGCTGGGTGTCTTCACGACCTGCGGCGCAAGCTGGTGGCTGACGCGGATGATCGGCGCGCCGGGTCGGCGGACACTCTTGCGCGGTGTGCGGCTCTTGTGCGCGAAAAGCTGTCGGACCGCCTTTGCCGCGCATTACCTGATGGACAGTTCGACCGACGCCAGCCGGGCACGGCACCTTGAAAAGGTCGCCGCGAAAATGGACAGGCTTGTCGGGACGGACGGAAAACGACAGGAGGCCGCGGCATGATCCCGGTTCTGGATTTCGAACGCTTCACCTCGGGTGCGGACCGCGATGGGTTCGTCACCGATCTCGGGGCCGCGGCGCGGGGACCGGGGTTCCTTCTGCTGAAGGGGCACGGGATAGACCCCGGTCTCCAGGCACGGGTCTTCGCCGCGGCGGATACCTTCTTCGGACTGCCGGTGGCGGAGAAGGAGAAGGTCTCGATCCTGAAGACACCGCATTACCGCGGCTGGGCGCATGACGGGCTGGAAAGCCTCGATGAGACCAGCGGGCAGAAGGACCGCAAGGAAAGCTTCAACATCGGCTACGACATGGACCCGGCCGACCCGCGCGTGACCGCGGGCGAGCCGTTTCGCGGCGTGAACCAGTGGCCCGACCTGCCCGGGTTTCGGGAGACGATGCTGACCTATTACGACGCGGCGCTCGACCTCGGCGTGCGGCTGTCGCGCGCCATTGCGCTCGACCTCGGCCTTGCCGAGGATCATTTCGACTGCGCCTTCCACGAGCCCCTGGCCGCGTTGCGCGTCCTGCACTATCCGCCCGCGACGGGGGCGGACGGCGAGATCGGGGCGGGCGCGCATTCGGATTACGGGGTGGTCACGCTCCTGATGACGGATGGCGAGCCGGGTCTGCAGGTGAAGCCGCGCGGCGGTGACTGGATGGATGTGCCGCATGTGGCGGGGGCCTACGTGGTCAACATCGGCGATTGCCTGATGCGCTGGACCAACGACATCTACGTCTCGACGCCGCATCGCGTTCTGCCGCCGAAACGGCAGCGGCGGTCGGTTGCGATGTTCGTCGAAGCGAACCCCGACGTGGTGGTCGAGGCGCTGCCCGGAACGGGGGTGCCGAAGTACCCTGCGATCCGCGCGGCCGACTACCTGCAATCGCGGCTCGACGCGACCTATAACGAGAAGGTCGGCGGCTAGGTCGGCCCCTGCCGGAGAACACCGGCGGGCGGAAGGGTAACGCCCTCGAAGGCGACCGGACCGGGACCGTGGTTGAAGACGAAGCGCGTTGGCCCGGCCTGGCGAACACGGATGTCCGGCGGCAGATCGACCACGGCGACGCCCGCCTCGGCGCAGGCCCTGAGCAGCAGGTGCCGCAGAAGATCGGCGTCGGGCCACCCCCCGATATAGGTGAGCCGTCCCGCGCGCATCGTCACCGGGCGTCCCTCGGCATCTCGGTCCAGCACCTCGGCCCCGCCTTCCAGCTGCTCGCGCCAGAGCTTCACATGGCCCGCACCCTCCATGGGAACAGGCATGTCGGGGCGGAGGGTCTCGACGCGGGAAACCGTCACCTCGAGCCCGGGCAGGTCGGGTGGCAAGGGAACCGGAATCGAGAGCGACGCGGTCTTGGCGTTGGTGCGGGGGCCGAGCAGGGTCTGGCCATCGGCGTTCTGGAGCGCACGCTTCAGTCTGTCCGAAAGGGTGATCGCACCGGGCACGAGCACGAGTGCGTACCCATCCAGCCGCTCGGTCTCGGGCGGCAGGATGTCCACCGAAAGCCCCAGCTTGCGCAGGCCACGGTAGACCTCGAAGACCAGCCTGAAATAGTCGCAACCCAGCCCTTGCGGCTGCACCGCCCAGGCCCAGGCCGCGGCGTAGTCGAAGACGAGCGCCACGGGTGCCTGCGCGATCTCAACCGAGGGCGCATCGGCCAGTTCGCGGGCCACCTCTGCCGCCTCGTGGAACCCCTCGGCCTCCACGCTGTCGGGCCGGAGAAGCCCCGCATGGTATTGCTCCTGCGCGAAGGGTGCCTGGCGCCAGCGGAAAAAGCTCACGCATTCCGCGCCATGGGCAAACGCCTCCCATGTCCAGAGACGCACCATGCCGGGCGCGGGCGCGGGGTTGTGGGGGGCCCAGTTCACCGGGCCGGGCTGTTGTTCCATCACCCACCAGCGCGGCGTCTCGCTTTCGGGAAATTGCGCGGCCACGGCGCGGTAGAGGTCGTGGTGGAAGGCCTGGAAATCGGGATCGCCCTGCCGGGCGTAATGGCGCTTGTGCTCGGACGTCTCTTCCAGCCGGTCCTCCAGGAACCCGAGCGGGTAGCTGTCCCAGGTGGCGATTTCCATCTGCGCACCAAGCGCGAAGTGATCGAACTCCACGATCCGGCCCATGTAGTTGTGGCTGATCGGCGCATCGGAGTGCCTGCGGATTGCAGCCACCTGTGCGGCGTTGAAGCGGGCGACCTGGTGGGAGGAGAAGCGCCGGAAGTCAAGCGCGTGGGACGGGTTCGGCTCGGTCACGGTCAGGTTCGGCAGGTAGATCTGGTCAAAGCTGTCGTATTCCATCGACCAGAAGACATTGCCCCATGCCCGGTTCAGCGCATCCGTGCTCTGGTATTTCTGCGCCAGCCAGTCGCGAAAGGCGCGGCGGGCGGCATCGGAGTAGCTGTAGATGGTGTCATGGCAGCCGTATTCGTTATCGGTCTGCCAGGCCTCGACGCGAGCGCCGAAGCGTTCGGCGAGCAGCGTCGTGATGCGGACGCTCTCGGCACGGTAGCCCTCGTGGGAGAAACAGTAATGCCGGCGCGAGCCGAAGCCGCGAGGCCGCCCGGCGACATCGACGGCCAGCATGTCCGGGTGGCGGTCGAGCATCCAGCGGGGCGGCGTGGCGGTCGGGGTGCCAAGAACCACCTTCAGGCCCGATCCCTGCAGGACGTCCATCGCGCGCTCCAGCCAGTCGAAACGCAGATCGCCCGGCACGGGTTCAAGCTTCGACCAGGCGAACTCGCCGATGCGGACCCAGGTCAGGCCAAGGTCGGCCATGCGGCGGGCATCCTCGGCCCAGGTCTCCTCGGGCCAGTGTTCGGGGTAGTAGCAGGTGCCGAGTGCACGCCTGAGGGTCATGAGGCGATCCGGTGTTCGGGTTGGCCTCGCCAGTTCGTTCCTGCCACGAGGGTCTGACCGGAAAGCGGCGCGGCATCCATCGCGTCGCCGGGAAGCCCCTGCCGCGCGGTGGTGACGTAGAGATCCGAAAGAGCGGCCCCACCGAAAGCCGGGCAGGTCGGTTGCGGGACCGGGAGGGAAATTTCTTCTACAAGATCACCAGTAGGCGCGTAGCGCGCTATCCGTGCCCCTCCCCATTCCGCGACGACCAGATGCCCCTCCGCATCCACGACCGCGCCGTCGGGATTGATGCCGCTTTCCCGGTGATCGAGGAACACCTCCCAGGCGGCTTCGGGCCAGCCATCGGAATCCAGGGGAATGCGCCAGACAACATGCGCCGCCGTGTCGGCGAAATAGGCCGTCTGCCCGTCCGGCGCGAAGGAGGTCGCGTTGGGGATCGTGATGCCATCGCGCAGCGGACGCAGTTCGCCCCGCCAGAACCGGTAGAGGCTGCCCGCCCCCTCTTCGGCGTGCTTGCCCATGGTCCCGATCCAGAACCCGCCCTGCGGATCGGCGCGCCCGTCATTCGAGCGCGTGAGCGGGTTGTCGGATTCGAGCGGAACGAGATGCCGGGCCTCTCCGGTGGCCAGCGAGAACCGCAGGAGGTCGGTTTCCGTCGCGACCAGAAGCGTGTCCTCGTCGATCCAGCCCGCCGCCGAGACATGCCGGTCGAAGGACCATTCCCTCGGCCCCTCCGCGTCACGGGTCAACATGCGCTTTCCCATGATGTCGAACCAGAAAAGCTGTCGCCGCAGGGGGTGCCAGAGTGGCCCCTCGCCCAGAATGCAGGCGCGGTCGTCGTATACGGCGACGTTCATGCCGCGACGCCTTTCGTCGCGTCGTCCCATGCGGCCACCATGCGGCGCGCGCGGCGATGCACCTCCTCGGCATCCATCCCCGGCTTGTAGAGCGAGGAGCCGAGGCCAAACCCGTTCGCGCTGGCCGCCAGCCAGTCGGCGAAGCTTTCTGGCCCCACGCCGCCCACCATGTAGAGCTGCGCCCCCTTGGGCAGCACGGCGCGCACGGCCTTCAGCCCCTCGATCCCCATCTGGAAGGCAGGAAAGATCTTCAGCCCGTCCGCACGCGCCTTGAGCGCGGCGAAGCACTCGCTTGGTGTGAGCACACCGGGAAAACTGAGAAGCCCCGCGCGCTTGGTCTCGGCCACGACATCGACGTCGAAATTGGGCGACACGATCAGCCGCCCGCCTGCATCGGCCACCTCGCGCACCTCGTCGGGTGCGGTCACGGTGCCCGCGCCGATCAGCGCGTGCTGGCCGAGGTGATCTGCAAGAATGCGGATGCTTTCCAGCGGACGGGGCGAGTTCAGCGGCACCTCGATCCGGGTGATCCCTGCCGAAAACAGCGCCTCGCCGACGGGCAAGGCTTCGTCCGGGGCAAGGCCGCGCAGGATGGCGATGAGGTTTCTGTCGGTCATGTCAGGCTGAGCTCGGTCTGGGTGGCACGGATATGCGCAAGACCCGCCAGCGTCAGCGGGGCTGCATCTAGGGCGCGGGCGGACGCGCCCTGCGCGGCCAGCGCGCGGGCGTAGAGATCTGCGAGGGCAGGCGTACCGGCAACGGCGATGTGCTGGCCCAGCCAGTAGGGCCGCGTCGCGGCCAGTTCGGCACCGATCAGGGCACCGGACAGTCGCGCGCGCGAGACGCTCGCATCGGTGCCGTTCAGCGTGGCATCCGCGCGGATCGAGAAAAGCCGTTGCGCCAGCCGCTCGGGGCGCGAGAGCGTGTCGGCGACGGCCTCGGCGAAGGCCTCGGGGTCGAGGGAGCCGGCACCGACCGTGTGGCGCAACACGCTCTGACGGCTGAGAAGGTCGAACATCTCGCCCGTCATCGCGGTCTGGAAACTCACGACCTCGCCCGCGCTCAGATGCACCCATTTCGTGTGCGTTCCGGGCAGGCAGAGCACCCCGTCGAACCCCGGTTCGGCGGCGAGAAAGCCCGCGATCTGCGTTTCCTCACCGCGCATCACGTCGGGCGGGTTGGCCTGCGAAAGACCCGGCACGATGGAGACCGAAAGCCGCTTGTCGCGCGCGACCGTGACACGCATCGGTTGAAGTCCGGCGGGCCTGGCGGGAGCGGCGACATAGGGCGCCTCTTGCCAGCCCTGTTTCGCGCCCACCATTCCACAGGCGAGGACGGGTGTCGGGCCGACGCCTAACCAATCTTCTACAAGATCCAGAAGCGCCGGCTCGAATCCGTCGCGTGCCAGGCGGCCCATGCCGGCGTCGGACTCTGCCTTTGCCCGAACCGCGCCATCCTTGCCGATGGCCCAAGCGCGCAGATGCGTGGTGCCCCAGTCGACTGCGATCCAGTCGGCATATGTGGCCGATCCGCTCATCCCGTCGTCACCACTCCCCCGTCGATCACAAGCGCCTGTCCGGTCATCGCCCTCGACGCGTCGGACGCGAGAAACAGCATGCCACCGACGATATCCTCGGGCTTGAGATGCTCCTTCAGGCACATCCGCTCCATGTGAGCCGCGAGGTCATCGGGCTTTGCCCACATGTCGAGCTGTTTCTGCGTCAGGACCCAACCGGGCATCAAGGCATTCACCCGGATGCGGTCGGTTCCAAACTCGCGCGCAAGGCTGCGGGTCAACGCGGTGATGCCGCCATTGGCCGTGGTATAGGCCGGGTAGCCCGCGTTGCCCATCATGTAGGAGATCGACGAGACATTGATGATCGAGCCGCCGCCGGCCGCGCGCATCCCCGCGATCGCGGCTTGGGCTGCAAAGAAGTAGCACTTGAGGTTGATGGCCTGCATCCAGTCCCAGAACTCTTCCGTAACCTCCTCGGTCGTGTGCCGCTTGTCGTTTGCGGCGTTGTTGACCAGCACCGTGATCGGCCCGTTCACCTCGGCCGCCTCGGCAAGCGTCGCCTTGAGCGCCGCCGTGTCGGTGATGTCGCAGCGCATCGCGTGGGGGCGATGGCCGGTCTTCGCCTCCATCTCGTCGCAGAACGCTGTCGCATCCGACCGCTGGACGAAGGCGACCTTCGCACCCTGCCGCAGGAACCCCTCGGTCAGCGCGGCCCCGATGCCGGAGCCGCCACCCGTGATGTAGACGGAGCGGCCTTCGAGGTCGGGGAAACTCGGGATCATGCGGCCCTCCGGGTCCGGGCGAAGTCGGGGAGCATGTCGCCGTGGGCGGCCAGAAGATCGGTCACCAGCGACCGGATCTGCCGCAGGTCCAGTTCGGCGGCGGTGTGCGGGTCCATGTAGGCGGCGTGGTAGACGTGATCGAGGTTTTCCTCGAGAAGCGCGCGGACCACAAGCTCCTGCACGTTGATCTGGCTCCGCATCAGGGCGACCAGTTGCGGCGGAATGCCGGTGACGGTCGTGGGCTGGCAGCCGTTGGCATCGACGAGCGTCGGCGTCTCGACCGCCGCCCCCATGGGCAGTTGCGGCACCTGCCCGCGATTGGGCAGGTTGGCGTAAGACACGTAAGGCGTATCGGTGACGATGGCGTTCATCATCTCGGTGGCGAACTCGTGGGATTTCTTCACCTCGATCCCGGCGGCGGCCTTGAGCGCGTTCGCCTGCTGCGCCCATTCCGCCATCTGGATTTCGCAGCGCGCGGGGTATTCATCCAGCGGGATGCCCATATCGGCGATGATGTCCTCGCGCCCCTCCTTGATGAACCAGGGCACGTATTCGGCCAGATGCTCGGAGCTTTCCGTGCAGAAATAGCCCATGTGCTCCATCACCTCGTAGCGCACCTTGTTGGTGCAATGGGGGCGCTGAAGGGGCGTCTTGGGCAGGCGGCCGGTGCGATACCCCTCGCGCAATGCGGGGTAAAGGTCGCGGCCCTGATGCTCCAGCCGCAGGAAGAAGGCGACATGGTTCACGCCCGCCACGCGGTAGCGGATCTCGTCCTTCGGCAGGTCGAGGTCGTAGGCAATCTCCTCGACCGTGTTCTGCACTGAATGGCACAGCCCCGCCTGTTTCAGCCGCGGGAAGCGGTCTGCCAGCGCCATGGTGTTGATCGCCATGGGGTTCACGTATTGCAGAAGCGTCGCATCGGGGCAAAGCCGCGCCATGTCCTCGGCCACCGCCCAGAGATGCGGCACGGTGCGAAGGCCGCGCATGATGCCGCCCACCCCCAACGTATCCGCGATGGTCTGGCGCAGCCCGTATTGCTTCGGAATGTCGAAGTCGATCACGGTGGAGGGGCGATAGCCCCCGATCTGGAAGGCCGTCACGACGAAATCGGCGCCGTCCAGCGCGCGGGCGCGGTCGGTCGTCGCCTCCACCTGCGCGCCCGTGCCCATGGTGGCGATCATCTTCTCGGCCACCATGCGGCTTTCCTCGAGCCGCTGGGGGTCGATGTCCATCAACGCGATGCGCGCGTCCCGCAGCGCGGGAAAGTGCAGCATGTCGCCCACGATGTTCTTCATGAAGATCGTTGAGCCTGCGCCGATGAAGGCGAGCTTGACGGTCATTTGACGGCTCCCAGCGTGAGGCCCGCAATGAAATGGCGCTGCATCAGGAAGAAGATGGCGACCGGCGGGATCGCCGCGACGATGCTGCCCGCGCTCATCAGGTGATACTGCGCCACGAATTGCGAGTTGAAGGAGGTGATGCCGGCCGTGACCGGCTGCGCGTCGGGGCCCTGCGTCAGCACGATGGCCCAGAAGTAATCGTTCCAGATGAAGGTGAAGATCAGCACCGACAGCGCCGCGATGGCGGGCCGCATCAGCGGCAGAACGACGAACCAGAAGATCCGCCATTCCGCCACGCCCTCGACCCGCGCGGCCTCGATCAGCTCGTAGGGCAGCGCGCGGATGAAGTTGCGCATGAAGAGCGTGCAGAACCCGGTCTGGAACGCGACATGGAACAGGATCAGGCCGAGTTTCGTGTCGTATAGCCCCATATCGACCGTCAGATCGCGCACCGGCACCATGAGGATCTGGAAGGGCACGAAGTTGCCCGCGATGAACATGAAGAAGATCAGCAGGTTGCCGCGGAAGCGGTAGATGCCCAGCGCGAACCCCGTCATGCAGGACAGCGCCACCGCGCCGATGACGGTTGGCACCGTGATGAAGACCGAATTCAGCAGGTAGCGCGGCATGTCGCTCTCGAAGAAGACCATGCCGTAGTTGGTGAAAAGCTCGAAGGAGGACGGCACGCCCCAGTAATTGCCTTGCGTGAAATCCGAGAAGGGGCGGATGGAGAAGACCATCACCGCGATCAGCGGCAGAAGCCACAGGATCAGCGCCAGCGGCAAAAGCGACTGGTAGGTGATCTGCGCCGCGCGCGAGCGTTTCTCGATGGGTGTCGGGAACATGCGCCTAGCCCCTCCGCGCTTCGCGCTCGTCGCGCCACATCTGCCACAGGAAGTAGCCGATGAAGACCAGCATGATCAGGAACAGGACAACCGCGATGGCCGAGCCATAGCCCATGCGGAAGCCGAACTCGGACAGCGCGCGCTCGAACATGTAGAAGGACAGCACGCGGGTGGACCCGAAAGGCCCGCCGTTCGTCATCACAGAGATCAGGTCGAAGGACCGGAGCGCGCCGATGATCGTGACGACGAAGGCGATGAAGGTCGCGGGCTTGAGCTGCGGCAGGATCACGTACCACAGCATCTTCCAGCCCTTCGCCCCGTCAAGCCGCCCGGCCTCGACCTGCTCGGGGTCCACGGCATTCAGGCCCGTCAGATACAGGATCATGCAATAGGCCGTCTGCGGCCAAAGGCCTGCGGCGATGATGCCATAGGTCGCCAGCGTCGGATCGCCGAGGATGTTCAGGCTGTCGAAGCCCAGCCCGGTGATGATCGTGTTCAACAGCCCCTCGCGCGGCAGGTAGAACCAGCTGAAGACAAGGCCCACGACGACCTGGCTCAGGACGAAGGGAAAGAAGAACAGCGACTTGTAAAGCCGGATGCCCATAACCGTCTGGTTGAGGAACAGCGCGATGAACAGGCCCAGCGGAATGGCCAGCAGGTAGAGCACCAGCCATTTGAGGTTGTTCACCAGCGAGATCTCGAAATTGCGGTCGGTCAGCAGTTCCTCGTAATTCGCCAGCCCGATATAGGTCGCCTCACCCAGCCCGTCCCAGCGGTAGAGCGAGATGCCGAAGCTCTGGAAGATCGGGAAGATCACGTAGACCGCGAAGAACAGCATCCCCGGCAGAAGAAACAGAAGCGGCGTCACGATCATCTTGTTGCGCTGAAGCCAGGTGGCCTCGGCGCGGACCTCGTGCATCGGCAGGGCGGGCGTTGTGCTGGAACTCATCGCAGGCACATCCTTGGTCGGTCGGGCTCGGTCGGTCGGGGCTGGCCCATGCGGAAACCGGGGCATCTGCCACGGCTTTCGAATGGGCTGGCCTGCTCCCTGTGTCGGGAGCAGGCCTTACTCTCGCAAGATCAGTAGATCCGCTGACGTGCGGCCTCGAGGCGCTCGAGGATGTCGTCGAGGTTGTCGGGGAAAACCATGAATTCCTGCAGGCCTTCCATGCCGATCGACGCCATCTCGGCCGGCCAGTCGCGGTCGAAGAACTGGGCGATGCCGCCCTGCGCGTTCTGGCTCAGCATCGCGAAGCCCTGCTGGAGGAATTCGTCATCCGCGACCGAGGAGTTCGCATTGACCGGCAGCTGGCCGAGGTTGTCCGGACCGTTGATCCGCGTCTGCACCTCGGGCGAGGTGACATACTGCAGGAAGGCACGGGCCGCCGCGACGTTCTGCGCGCCCGAGGCGACGTGGAACGTGTCGGTCGGGGCATCCTCGCCCTGCGGCAGACCCTCGGTGATGATCGGGAACTGGTAGAAGTCCAGCTGGTCATCGGTCAGCCCGCCGTTGCGAAGCTGGTCGACCGCGAAGTTGCCCATCAGGTAGGCCGTGGCCTCGCCGTTGATCATGAAGGGCAGCGCCTCCTGCCAGCTGTAGTTCTGGTGGTCGGCGATGAAGCCGCCCATGTCGATCAGCTGCCGCCAGTTGGCAAAGGTCTGGCGCACGCGGTCATCGGTCCACGGCACTTCGCCGCGGGCCAGTTCCATGTGGAAGTCGAAGCCGTTGGTCCGCATGTTCAGGTAGTCGAACCAGCCACCGGCGGTCCACAGGAAGCGGGTGCCGATCGTGTAGCAGGCGCGGCCCGAATCGACGATGACCTGGCAATTGGCCAGTTCCTCTTCCCAGGTCGCAGGCTCGCTCAGGCCCAGCTCGTTGAAGATGTCTTCACGATAGTACACGCCCCACTGGTAATAGGTGTAGGGAATGCCCCACTGGCGGCCATCCTGGGTCAGCGCGCCGCGGACCGACTCGAGGCCCGCGTAATCGCCCGCGTCCCACCACTCGGTGATGTCCATGAAGAGGCCCGCATCGACATAGGGGCCCATGCGGTTGGCGGCGTACCAGTTCACCACGTCCGGCGGATCGGCAGAGAGCACGTTGCGGATCTGGGTCTTCCACGCCTCGCGGTCGACGATGGTCAGCTCGACCGCGAGGTCGGGGTGCATCTCGTCGAACTCGGCGGCAAGCATTTCCATCGTGGCACGCGGGCCAGGGTTCGACATGTCCGAGACGATGCGCAGCGTGCCCGAAAGCGCGGCATGCGCGTCGGCCTGGGCCATACCGGCAAGCATGGTGGTCGCCGCCAGCGCCGCGGCGCCGGTCTTGAAGATGGATCGCATGGTGTCCTCCCTACTGATCCAGTTCGGAATATTTAGTTTCATTATTTGAAACTTGGTTTCTTATGTTGAAATCCTAGCGCGAGTCAGCCTAGGTTTGTCAACAGGAAACCCGCAGGCTTGGCCGCGGAGGCTTCGGAAGGACGAGGGACAATGGCGGAACGCGGCAGCGGGGACGGGACGGTCGCCAAGGCGCTGGCGGTGATGGACGAGATCGCCGCCTTCGGGCGGCCGGTGCGTTTCGGCGAGCTGCTCGAGCGTTCGCCCTATCCCAAGGCGACGCTCTACCGCTTCGTGCAGGTCCTGACCAAGCAGGGGATGCTGCATTTCGACCCCGACCGGCAGACCTACGCCCCCGGCCTTCGCCTCGTCCGCCTCGCCCATGCAGCCTGGCAGACCTCGGCGCTCGCCCCCATCGCGCGGCCGCATGTCGATGCGCTGTCCGAAGCCGTGGGCGAGACCGTCCATCTCGCCCAGCTGGACGGGGCGCAGGTGCTCTATGTCGACAAGCGCAACGCGCGCCAGCCAATCGAGATGTATTCCGCCGCCGGCAAGGTCGGCCCGGCCTATTGCACCGGGGTGGGCAAGGCGATGATCGCCTTCCTGCCCGAGGAGGAGCTTGCGCGCGTCCTCGCGCAGCAAAGCTTTCACCGCTTCACCGATCACACCTACACGACCGAGGCGGCGCTCCGCGCCGAGCTGCAGGCGATCCGCGCCCGCGGTTACGCCTACGACCGCGAGGAGCATGAGCCGGGGATCATCTGCATCGCTTATCCGATCCTCACCCGTGCCGGCCGGGTGCTGGGCGCGATGTCGGTCACCTCCTCGACGGCGCGCACGACGCTTGAGGCATTGGAAGATCACCTGCCGCGCATCCGCGCCGCGGCCGAGGCGATCGCGGCGGAAGCGCAGGACTGGCGCTTTCCGGACGCGGCGGAATAACGGGAGGGAGAAGCGGCCATGTCCGGTCTGGAACTGCAGCAGGTCATCAAGCGCTACGGCGCAACGCAAGTGATCCACGGGGTCGACCTGAGCATCGAGGATGGCGAGTTCTGCGTCTTCGTCGGGCCGTCGGGCTGCGGGAAATCCACGCTCTTGCGCATGGTCGCGGGGCTCGAGGAAACCTCCGAAGGGCGCATCTCCATCGGCGGGCGCGACGTGACCCGCCTTGACCCCGCAGAACGCGGCGTGGCGATGGTGTTCCAGACCTATGCGCTTTACCCGCACATGACGGTCGAGGAGAACATGGGCTTCGGCCTGAAGATGACGGGCCACCCCAAGGCCGAGATCAAGGCCAAGGTCGACGAGGCCGCCCGCGTCCTGAAGCTTGGCGACTACCTGAAACGCAAGCCCAAGGCGCTCTCGGGCGGCCAGCGGCAGCGCGTCGCCATCGGGCGCGCCATCGTGCGCGGCCCCGAGGTGTTCCTGTTCGACGAGCCGCTCTCGAACCTCGACGCCGAACTGCGCGTCGAGATGCGGGTGGAAATCGCCCGCCTCCACCAGGAGATCGGGGCGACGATGATCTACGTCACCCATGACCAGGTCGAGGCGATGACGCTCGCCGACAAGATCGTCGTCCTGCGCGCGGGCCGGATCGAACAGGTCGGCGCGCCGCTCGATCTCTACAACGATCCCGACAATCGCTTCGTCGCCGGCTTCATCGGCAGCCCCGCGATGAATTTTTTCGACGGCGCGGTGGGCGAGGCCGGCGCGCATGTGCCGGGCCTTGGCGGTGTGACGGTGCCAGCGCCCCGCGTGGCGGGGGCGACTGTGACGGTCGGGGTGCGCCCCAACCACCTCAGGCTTGCCGAGGGCGACAGCCACACGGTCGACCTGAGCGAGCAATTGGGCGGGGTGAGCTACCACTACCTGACCACGCCCGGCGGCGAGAAGATCATCGTCGAGGCCCATGACCAGCAGGCCCCGCGTCCCGGCAGCAAGGTCGGCATCGCCTTCGACCCCAAGGACGCCTACTTCTTCGACAGCGGGTCCGGCCTGCGACTGCGGTAAGGTGGGCGATCCTGCCCACCCTAAACGGGCAGCGCTGTCGTCTTGAAGACGGTCTTCAGCGCGAAACTCGACTGCATCTGGGCAACCCCCGGCAGGCGCGCGAGGTGCTGGCGATGGATGCGTGCGAAATCCTCGCTGTCCTTCGCCACGACCTTAAGCAAGTAATCCGCCGAGCCCGCCATCAGGTGACATTCCAGCACGTCCGGCACCCGCGCGACCGCTTTCTCGAAGGCGTCGAGGATCTCGTCGGACTGGCCCGACAGCTTGATCTCGACGAAGACGGTCGTCACCCGCTCGACCGCGCGAGGGTTCAGAAGCGCAACATAGTCGCGGATCACGCCCGCCGCCTCCAGCCGCTGCACCCGCCGGTGACAGGCCGAGGGGGAGAGATGCACACGCTCGGACAGTTCGGCATGGGTCATACGACCATGGCGCTGAAGCACCCGGAGGATGGCGCGGTCCATGTCGTCGAGAAGCGCATCGGCGCGATAATCTTTCATGATGTGACCTGAACTTCGGAAATCCGTGCAGGTTTATGGATAATCCCGCGCGAAAGATCAAAGCAATTCCGGGCGGACTGGAGGATCATGGGGGCAGTTCAGGGAAGGAGACGCCCATGCTGATCGGATGCCCGAAAGAGATCAAACCACAGGAATACCGCGTCGGCCTGACGCCCGCCGCCGCGCATGAGGCCATCGCCCATGGCCATGAGGTGATCGTCGAGACCGGCGCGGGCGCAGGCGCGGGCTTCGAGGATGCCGCCTACGAGGCCGTGGGCGCGCGGGTCGCGCCGAGTGCCGGGGCTGTCTTCGCCGAGGCGGAGATGATCGTGAAGGTGAAGGAACCCCAGGCCGTCGAGCGACGGCAGCTGCACCGCGGCCAGATCCTCTTCACCTACCTGCACCTTGCCCCCGACCCCGACCAGACCCGTGATCTTCTGGAAACCGGCGTAACCGCCATCGCCTACGAGACGGTGACCGACGCGCAGGGCGGGTTGCCGCTGCTTGCGCCGATGTCCGAGGTCGCGGGCCGCCTCGCGCCGCAGGTCGGCGCATGGGCGCTGCAGAAGGCCAATGGCGGGCGCGGCGTGCTTCTGGGCGGCGTCCCGGGCGTCGGCCCGGCCGAGGTTGTGGTCATCGGCGGTGGCGTGGTCGGCACGCAGGCCGCGCGCGTCGCCGCCGGCATGGGCGCCGATGTCACCGTTCTCGACCGGTCACTTCCCCGGCTGCGCTATCTCGACGACGTCTATCGCGGCGTCTTCAAGACCCGGTATGCCAGCACCGACAGCACGGCCGAGCTGATCGCCACCGCCGACATGGTCGTCGGTGCCGTCCTGATCCCCGGCGCCGCCGCACCCAAGCTGGTGACTCGCGCGCAGCTCTCCACCATGAAGCGCGGTGCGGTGATCGTGGACGTGGCCATCGACCAGGGCGGCTGCTTCGAAACATCGAAGGCCACCACCCACGAAGACCCGATCTACGAGGTCGACGGCGTGGTGCATTATTGCGTCGCCAACATGCCCGGTGCCGTGGCGCGCAGTTCCACCATCGCGTTGGGGAATGCCACGATGCCCTTCATGGTGGCGCTGGCCGACAAGGGCTGGCGGCAGGCATGCCTTGATGATCCGCACCTTCTGGCCGGGCTGAACACCCACGAGGGGCGGCTGACCAACTATGCCGTCGGGCGCGCGCTGGAGATCGACGTGACGGCGCCCTCGGTGATCGTGAAGGGCTGATATCCCAGGTTGAAACGGGCCCGCCAATATCGCGGGCCCGTTCCGCATCTGACGGATCGGCTATGCCTTCTTCAGCGCATCGCGGATCTCGATGAGGATCTCCAGCTCGGTCGGCCCGGCAGGTGCCTCTTCCGCGGGGGCCGCCTCTTCCTTCTTCCGGGCCGCGTCCTTGATCCGGTTCACCATCTTGACCAGCAGGAAGACCACGAAGGCGACGATCAGGAAATTGATCACCGCCATCAGGAAATTGCCGATCGCGAAGACCGAGATGCCGGCCTCGGCGCAGGCATCGACCGAGGCGCACGCGCCGTCGCCCAGGATGTAGAACCACCCCGAGAAATCGATCCCTCCGGTAAAGAGGGCGATGATCGGGTTGATCAGGTCCCCCACGAGCGATGTGACGATCGCGGTGAAAGCCGCGCCGATAATGATGCCCACGGCCATGTCCACGACATTGCCGCGCGCGATGAAATCCTTGAACTCGTTGATCATGTGGTCGTTCCGTCCTGTCCTGTTCCGACGACTTGCCGAGCCGCGGCACCGGTCGAACCGCACACCTGGCCCTGCATCGCTCAACACAAACCGGTTCTCGCAATCCGTTCAAGAATGGCTACCTGAACCGGGTACCGTTTTCATGTCAGGACAGTCCCACATGCAACAGATAGCCGATTTCCCGATCACCCGTCGGTGGCCGCCCGCCGATCCGGGCATCATCCAGCTTTATTCCTTTCCCACGCAGAACGGCGTGAAGGTCTCCATCGCGCTCGAGGAACTGGGCCTGCCCTACGAGGCGCATCGCGTCACGCTTTCGGATGCCGATGTCAGAAGCCCCGAGTTCCTGTCGCTCAACCCCAACAACAAGATCCCGGCGCTGATCGACCCGAACGGACCGGACGGCGCGCCGATCGCGCTGTGGGAATCGGGTGCGATCCTGATCTACGTCGCGGAAAAGACCGGTCGCCTGCTGGGCAGCTCCGACGCCGAACGGTACCAGGTCATCAAGTGGCTGATGTTCCAGATGGGCGGCGTCGGGCCAATGTTCGGGCAGCTCGGCTATTTCTTCAAGTTCGCCGGGGCCAAGATCGAGGATCCCCGCCCGCGAGAACGCTTTGTTTCCGAGGCCAGGCGCCTGCTGGCTGTCATCGAAAGCGCGTTGGACGGGCAGGAGTGGATCGCGGGCGACTATTCCATCGCCGACATCGCGCTGGCGCCCTGGATTGCCGGGCTGGAGTACTACGGCGTACAGGACGAGGTGGGCTGGGATGACCTGTCGAACACCAAGGCCTATCTCGATCGCTTCCTGGCGCGCCCGGCGGTTCAAAGGGGCCGCGTCATCCCCCGGCCGGAGGGCTGATCCCCCGCATCACGCCCGCGATCTTCTCGGCCATCATGATCGTCGGCGCGTTGGTGTTGCCGCTGACCAGCCGTGGCATGAGCGACGCATCGACCACACGAAGGCCCGGCATGCCGTGGACGCGCCCCTCCGTGTCGGTCACGGCCAGGTCGTCCCATCCCATCCGGCAGGTGCCGACCGGATGATAGATGGTGTCGGCGCGCGCCCGGATATCGGCCTCGAGCGCCGCATCGCTTCCGTCGTGGGGGTAAAGCCGCCTGCCCCGCCACGGCTCGAGGGGCGGTGCCTCCAGAACCTGCTCCATGATCCGCGCGCCTCGCATCAGGACGGGCAGGTCACGCGGGTCCGACAGGAACCCCGGATCGATCCGCGGCGGCGCGGACGGGTTTGCCGATGTCAGCCCCACGTGCCCACGGGAGTAGGGTCGGAGCGCGCAGACATGCGCCGAGAACCCGTCGCGCAGATGCAGGCGGCGCAAGTGGGTATCGACGATGCCGATGACGAAATGCATCTGCAGATCCGCGCGATCGACCTCCGGCCCCGAGCGGAAGAATGCCCCGGCCTCCGCCATGGGGGATGTGAAATGCCCCGCGCCCGTCCTGCGCCATTCCAGGCCGGCCTTCGCCAGCCGCATCAGCCCGGCGGGACCAAGGCCCACGACATCGGGCCGCCGTGAGTGGTAGCCGATGATGTAGTCGAGGTGATCCTGCAGGTTCCGGCCCACACCGGGCAGCACATGGACCGGAGCGATGCCATGCGCCGACAGTTCCTCTTCCGGCCCGATCCCCGACAGAAGCAGAAGCTGCGGCGAACCGAAGGCCCCGGCCGACAGGATGACCTCGCGCCGGGCGCGAGCCTCCATGACCTTCCCGCGACGGCGAAAGCGCAAACCGACGGCACGGTCATCTTCTACAAGTACCCGTTCCGCCATGGCCCGCGTCAGGACCCGCAGGTTGGGCCGACCCATCACCGGGTGCAGGTAGGCCGCCGCCGCCGAACAGCGCTCGCCCGCCTTATCGCCGTCGAAGAACTGCGTGACATGGAAGGGCCCCGCCCCTTCGGGCCGGTCGCCGTTGAAATCCTCGGTCCGCCCGATCTGAGCGGTCTCGCAGGCGTCGAGGAAGGCACCGGTGATCGGCAGGGGATGCGCCTGCGAGCGCACCTGCAATGGGCCATCCCCGCCGTGAAACGGGCCTGCACCGCCCTCGAACCGCTCCGAGGCGAGGAACCAGGGCCGCACGCTTTCCCAATCCCAGCCCTCGCAGCCCAGGTCCGCCCAGTCGTCGTAATCCGCCGGGTGGCATCGGACGTAGAGCATGGCGTTGATCGCCGAGGAGCCGCCCAGCGCCTTGCCCCGCGGCTGGAACCCGCGCCGCCCGTTCAGCCCGGCCTGCGGCGCGGTGTGAAAGGCCCAGTTGTTGATCCTCGGCCGTCCCGACACCATCGCGGCCACAAGCGCCGGCGCGCGGATCAGGATGTCGCGCCCTTTCCCGCCCGCTTCGATCAGCAGGACCGAAACGGTCGGATCCTCCGACAGGCGCGCGGCCATCACGCAGCCCGCCGAACCACCGCCGACGATGATGAAATCTGCCTCCATGCGGCGCAGACTAGCGCGCCCTGCCGTGCTGCAGAAGCGGAACCCGGCGTCAGGCGGGCAGCGTGCCGTTCAGGACATAGCGCAGGATCTGCGCCACCTGCCCCGGCTGGTCGCACACGGCAAGCGCCGCGGCATGAACCTCCTTCAGCGCGTGCTGGTGGTCCGGCATCGAAACGACGATCAGCGGCTTGCCAAGCGCCGCGGCATAGCCCGCGTCGAAGGCGGCGTTCCACTGCCTGTACTTCTCGCCGAAGCGCACGACGACGATATCCGCCGTCTCGATCCCGTGCCGCGTGCGGATCGCGTTCAGCTTCGCACCCTTGTGATCGTGCCAGAACTTGTCGGGCTCTTCACCCAGGATCGCCACACCGCAATCGTCGCTCGCCGCGTGATCCGTCACCGGCGCGGTGAACCGCACGTCGAGATCCTCGGCTCCGGCCTCGATCTCCTCTCTCCAGTCGGTGTGGATCTCGCCCGAAAGGTATACCGTCAGCATCGTTTCGCCCTTCCATGTCGGTCAGCCTCATACACTAACCCGTGAGCGCGGCGCTTCAACCACGGCACCTCATCGGTGGGCGGCGTCGGCCAGCAGGCGCACCACCTCGGCATCCTGTACCTGTCCGAACTCCCGGTACTGCGCGCCGACCGCCACGAAATCCCGTGGCGCCTCGAGGCAGATCAACCGGTCGGTCTCCTCCTCGAGGATCGGCAGCATGTCGTGCGGGGCGACAGGGACCGCGGCCCAGACCTGCTCCGCTCCCTGCGCGCGCACGGCCTTGAGCGCCACGCGCAGCGTCGCTCCGGTCGCCACGCCGTCATCCACGAGGATCGCCGTTCGCCCTGCCAGGGCCAATGCGGCACGCCCGGAAAGGTACAGCTTGCGACGTCTCAGGGTCTCGGCCCGCTTGGCGACGATCTGATCGGCGAAATCCGCCTCGGCCAGTCCCGCGCGGCGCAGCACGTCGCGGTTCCACAGGATCAGGGGCTCGGCCCCGTCCACGATCGCGCCGGCCGCCAGTTCGGAATGCCCCGGCAGCCCCAGCTTGCTGACGAACACGAGGTCGAGGGGTGCACCGATCCGGTCCGCGACCGCAGCGCCAAGCGGCACGCCGCCGCGGGGCAGGGCCAGAACGACGGGATCCGGAGGGGCGGCAATGGCCACGGCTTCGGCCAACTGCCGCCCGGCATCTGCACGATCGATGAACATGGCACCGGCATTATGCCGGCGTGAGATCTACCCGCGCAAGCTTCCGCCCGAAGCCTTCGTGACCTTCTCGACGATTTTCGTGGCCACTGCCTCGATCTCCTCGTCGGTCAGGGTCCTGTCCCTCGGCTGCATCCGCACCGAGAAGGCGATGGACTTGCACCCCTCGCCCAGCGAACCGCCGACGAACTCGTCGAAGACGCGGACCTCCTCGATCAGGGCCTTGTCGGCCCCGGCCGCGGCGTTGACCAGAACGGCGGCCTCGACGCCCGCATCCACGATGAAGGCGAAGTCGCGCTCGACCGCCTGGAATTCCGGCATTTCGACCGCGCCGCGGCTTGCACCCGCGGATTTCGGCATCGGGATCTCCGCCGGGAACAACGTGAAGGCCATCGCAGGCCCCTTCACGTCCATCGCGCGCAACACCTTGGGGTGCAGCTCGCCGAAGATGCCCAGCACCTTCTTCGGCCCGAGGCAGACCATCCCGTGCCGCCCCGGGTGCCACCACTCGGGCGCACCGCGCAGGATCTGCGCGCTTGCAGGCGCGCCCATCGCCGAAAGCACCGCCTCGGCATCGGCCTTGACGTCGAAGACATCGACCGGGCGGCGGTCGCCATGGGGCCCGCGCGGGCCGGTCTGGCCGATCAGCACGCCCGCGACCTGCAGGTGCTGCTCGCCGGGCTCGCCACCGTGGAAGGCATGGCCGACCTCGAACAGCGCAAGCTCCATCATCCCCCGCGCCTGGTTGCGCGCCGCGGCCTGCAACAGCCCCGGCAGCAGCGCGGGGCGCATGTGGCTCATCTCGGACGAGATCGGGTTTTCCAGCATGACGTCATCGGTGCCGCCGCCGAAAAGCTCGGCCGAGGCCTTGTCGATGAAGGAATAGGTCACGCATTCGTTGTAGCCGAGCGCCGCCGCCGTCCGCCGCCCCGCGCGCTCGCGCAGCTGCATGGGCGTCAGCACCGGCTTCGGCACACCCGCCTTCTGCCGCCGCATCGGCTTCGGCTCCAGCTTGGTCAGCGACGCGATCCGCGCGACCTCTTCCACGAGATCGGCCTCGCCCTGCACATCGCGCCGCCAGGAGGGCACCCAGACCTCCAGCACGTCGCCCGCGCCCGTGGCCGAGAAGCCGAGCGCGGTCAGGATGCGCACCTGCTCGGCCTTGGGGATCTCCATGCCGACGAGCGAGATCACCCGCGCGGTATCCAGCGGATAGCTCCGCGCGGTCTTGATTGGCGCACCCGCCTCCGACACCTCCGATGGCTCGCCGCCGCACAGCTCCAGGATCATCCGCGTCGCGGCCTCCAGCCCCGGCAGGGTGTAGTCCGGATCCACCCCCCGCTCGAAACGGTAGCGCGCGTCCGAGTTGATCTTCAGATCACGCCCCGTGTGGGCGACATGGACCGGGTCCCAATAGGCGCTCTCGACATAGACATTCACCGTCTCCTCGGTGCAGCCCGTCTCTTCGCCGCCCATGATCCCGGCCAGGCTTTCGACACCGTTCCCGTCCGAGATCAGCGTGTGACCGGGCGCGGCGGTGTAGGTCTTCTCGTCCAGCGCCAGCAGCGTCTCGCCGCCCTTGGCGCGATGCACGCGCAGGTCGCCCTTCACCTTGTCGGCATCGAAGACATGCAGCGGGCGGTTCATGTCATAGGTGAAGAAGTTGGTCACATCGACCAGTGCCGAGATCGGCCGCAGCCCGATCGCGCGCAGCCGGTCCTGCAGCCATTGCGGGCTCGGCCCGTTCTTCACACCACGGATCACGCGGCCCGCCCAATGGGGGGCGACGTCAGCCGTATCGGCGTCGATGCTGACACCGATGGGGCAGGGGAAGGTTCCCTTCACCGGCTCCGGGTCATGCGGGATCAACTTGCCGAGGCCACGCGCGGCGAGGTCGCGGGCGATGCCGTGGACACCAAGCGCATCCTGCCGGTTCGGCGTGATGGCGATCTCGATCACTGGATCGACCTTCGACGGGTCATTCGCGGCCAGCCAGTCGGTGAAGCGCTGCCCCACCTCCCCGCTTGGCAGCTCGATGATGCCGGAGTGCTCGTCGCTGAGTTCCAGCTCCCGCTCCGAGGCCATCATCCCGTGGCTTTCCACGCCGCGGATCTTGCCCACCGAGAGCGTCACGTCGATCCCCGGCACGTAATCGCCGGGCTTGGCCAGGACCACCGTGATCCCCGCCCGCGCATTCGGCGCGCCGCAGACGATCTGTTTCGTGCCCTCGTCGGTCTCGACCATGCAGACGCGCAGCCGGTCGGCATCGGGGTGCTGCTCGGCCGAGACGACACGCGCCAGCGTAAATGCCTTCAACCGCGCCGCGCGATCCTCGACGCCCTCCACCTCAAGGCCGAGGTCGGTCAGCGCCTCGGCGATCTCCTCGACCGAGGCGTCGGTTTCCAGGTGCTCTTTCAGCCAGGACAGGGTGAATTTCATGCGCTTGCGCTCCGTCACGGGGTCGAGCGGTTTCTAGCGTCTCTGCGCGCGGTGTCCACCGGGGAAAGGGGCTGAGGCAGTGCCAGCGAGCGTAGCGGCACCCCCAGAAACACGAAGACCGCCCGGAGCTTGGTATCGCTCGATGGACGGTCTGCCTAGTAATCTAGGTCTTAAAGCCCGATGACCGGGATACTCGGCACCTGTGGACACGCGTTGTCTAAGACTCAATGACCTTAGAAGGCGTCCGATTTTATGACGAAAGCCTGCGCAGGCCTTAACATTTTTCAAGAATGCTCGACAAAGTGCTTCCAACCAGCGTTGGGCTCAAACTTTCTGTCAAAAGACTCGATACGCTCTCTCGAAGTTCCAAACTGCGATGCGAAAGCTTTCTTGCCTTGCATCCAACTATCGTACATCCGGCGCAACTGCTTCTGCGCCTTGAACTGATCGCTGAAAACATCCGGCGGCAATAAGTCGTTCTTCTGAAGATACTCTTGATGCCCAAGCGTAGCATTCCAGCTTTGTAGTAGCTGACCGACGGTATCGGCCAGTTCGAGCGCGCCGCCTGCATCGACCGCTGTCTGGAACTCACCGGCTAGATATTCCAACGCCATCAGGTTTTGATGCACTAACTTCACGTGCTCAAACCGCTCACGCCTTTTTATCCAACCAAACAAAACTCACACCCCGCTATGCACCGCCGGCACCTGCAACGCGCTGAACCCGTAGTGCCGCAGCCACCGCAAATCCGAGTCGAAGAACGCCCGCAAATCCGGGATGCCGTATTTCAGCATGGCAATCCGGTCGATCCCCATCCCGAACGCAAACCCCTGCCACTCAGACGGGTCCACGCCCGCCGCCTGCAACACCTTGGGATGCACCATGCCCGAGCCCAACACCTCGAGCCAATCGTCGCCCTCGCCCACCTTCACGGTGCCGCCTTCCCAGGAACACTGGATGTCGACCTCGGCCGAAGGCTCGGTGAAGGGGAAATGCGAGGCGCGGAAGCGGGTCTTCACCTTGGTGCCGAAATAGGCCGAGAAGAACTCCTCCAGCACCCATTTCAGGTTCGCCATGGAGATGTCGCGGTCGATGGCCAGCCCCTCGACCTGGTGGAACATCGGCGTGTGGGTCTGGTCGTAATCGGCGCGATAGACGCGCCCCGGCGCGATCACGCGGACGGGGGCACCATGCGCCTCCATGTAGCGGATCTGCACCGGCGAGGTATGGGTGCGCAGCACATGGGGCGGGCGGTTATCGCCCTCGGCGCGGTGGGTGTAGAACGTGTCCATCTCGGCCCGCGCGGGGTGGTGGCCGGGGATGTTCAGCGCGTCGAAATTATACCAGTCGGTCTCGATCTGCGGGCCTTCGGCCACGGCAAAGCCCATGTCGGCGAAGATCGCCGTGACCTCCTCGGTCACCTGGGAGACGGGGTGGATCGTGCCCGCGCGCCGATGCCGCGCAGGCAGCGTCACGTCCAGCCATTCCGCGCGCAACCGTTCATCCAGCGCCGCGTCTGCCAAAGCGGCCTTCTTCGCCGCCAGCGCCGCGTTCACCTCATCCTTCAGCGCGTTCAGCGCGGGGCCCGCGACCTGCCGCTCCTCGGGCGACATGCCGCCCAATTCGCGCATCTTCAGGCTGATCTCGCCCTTTTTGCCGAGGGCCGCGACGCGCAGCTCCTCGAGCGCGGTCTCGTCCGTTGCCGCCCCGATGCGGCCGAGCCAGTCCGATTTCAGCTGTTCCAGATCCATGATCCCGCGCCTTCCGCCCGTCAAATCCGCGCCCTGACCTATCACCAAAGGCCCGGATTGCAAGCGGCAGGCGCTCGGGTGCCGTGCGTGCCGGCAACCGCCCCCCTCTGCGGCCATCCTGCCAGAACCGGGAGCGTTATCGTCAGCGGGCGATCATCTCGGGATGCCCGGCCGTGATCCGGGTCGTGACCGGGCACGCAACGAAAAACCCCGCCGGACCCAAGGCCGGCGGGGCTGGACTTCAATGCCTTGCGCGTCGGTTCAGAGGGCCGCGCGTGCCTGCGCCACGATGGCGCCGAACGCGTCGGGCTCATGCACGGCGAGGTCGGCCAGAACCTTGCGGTCCACCTCGATGCCGGCCTTGGCCAGCCCGTTGATGAAACGCGAATAGGTCATGTCGGCGTCGAAGGCGCGGACGGCGGCGTTGATCCGCTGGATCCACAGGGCGCGGAACTGACGCTTGCGCGCCTTGCGGTCGCGGGTCGCGTACTGGTTGGCCTTGTCAACGGCCTGGGTCGCGGTGCGGAAGTTCCGCGAGCGCGATCCATAATAGCCTTTTGCCGCGTCAAGAACCTTCTTGTGGCGGCGATGGGTGACGGTTCCACCTTTGGTGCGGGACATCTCTCAGGCCTCCTTCAGCGGTCGTAGGGCATGTAGGTCTTGACGATCTTCGCGTCCTGCTCCGACAGGGTCGTCGTGCCGCGCGCGTTGCGGATGAACTTGTTCGTCCGCTTGATCATCCCGTGCCGCTTGCCGGCCTGTGCCGCCACCACCTTGCCGGTGCCGGTCACCTTGAAGCGCTTCTTCGCGCTCGATTTCGTCTTCATCTTCGGCATTTTCGTCTCCTGTCTTCTAGAGATCGTTCGGGCGCGACTCGGCATGCCGTTCTGGCCGGCCGCACCGTTGGAGCGGGTCGCATACAGCGAAGCGCGCGCCCTGTCCAGCCGTCAGTTCATGACCATGGCAACGAGATGGATGAAAGCGTTGGGAATATCCCAGAAGGTCAGGCCACCGGGCCGAAGCGCAAGATGGACATAGGCCATGATGCCAAGGCCTATGGCAAGCGAGATCACGGCGAGCCAGGGCCAGCTGCGTTCGACCCAGCCCGCGATGACCGAGGAGGTTGCGAAGATGGTCACGAGCGTCGCGATGACGATCAGGATATCGGGGTCAATCTGGATTACTGGCATGCCACTCACTCGAACGCCGGGCCAGAGTGCCATGCGATGCACGGCTGCGAAAGCCCGCCCTCACATCAGCGGCGCGGCCTCGGTCACGACGCGCAGGTGGTCGCCGGGCGACGAACCCGCCCAGTCGACCCAGAGGCGCCGGGGATCGCCCGGGTCGATCCACGCCCTGTCCTCGCGTTCCAACCCGCGCAGGTCATGGCCGAGCCAAAGCGTGTCGACGCCCGACAGCACATCCGTCGCCGCCAGCGTCTCCGGAGAGGTCGCCACACCCAGGATCGGCGCATCGAACAACACCCAGCCGCGTTGCCGTCCGCCCGTGCCGTCGAAGACCACCGAATGCAGCGCCACAACCGTTCCCGCCGGGATCGGTGCACCGATCTCGAGCGCAAGCGCGGCGGGCAGGGCCACGCCCTGCGCCTCGTCGAAACCGATCAGGTCGGGGCTGTCGAAGATGTCCTCGCCCACGGCGAGGGGCGCTTCGGGCAGGTGGACGAACCGCCCGGCCCCGTCCTGCGCCGTGATCGCGCCGTCAAGGATGCCTGCCGCCGCCGGCGCGGACGCGAGAGCCGCCAGCGCCAGCGCGCGGATCATTCCGGGTCGGTGGCGTAGATCAGCCGTTCGGCGCAGGGGGCGACCCGCAGGATGTTGGTGGACCCCTGCACGTTGAACGGCACGCCTGCGGTGACGATGATCTGGTCTGCCTCGGTCGCGTAGCCGCCGTCGCGCGCGGCGCGCGCCGCCGAGACGACCGCGCCCTTGAACCGCGTCAGCTCGCCCGTCATGTAGCAGTGACAGCCCCAGGTCAGGCACATCCGCCGCGCCACGCCGACCAGCGGCGTCAGCGCAAGGATCGGCACGCGCGGACGCTCGCGGGCCACCAGCGCCGCGGTGGTTCCGGATTGCGTGAAACAGCAGATCGCCTTGATGTCGACCGTCTCGGCGATCTCGCGGGCCGCCGCGACGATGGCATCGGCGGTCGAGGACCGCGCCACGGTGCGCGAGGCGACCATGATGTCGCGGAAATTCGAGTCGTTCTCCACCTCGAGCGCGACATTGTGCATCGTCTGCACCGCTTCGACCGGGTAGGAACCCGCGGCTGATTCCGCGCTCAGCATCACGGCGTCGGCCCCTTCGTAAAGTGCGGTCGCCACGTCCGACACCTCGGCCCGGGTGGGCATCGGGCTTTCGATCATCGACTCGAGCATCTGGGTCGCCACGATCACCGGCTTCGCCGCGGAGCGGCACTTGCGCACCAGCCGCTTCTGGATCGGCGGTACGTTCTGAACCGGCAGTTCCACGCCAAGGTCGCCCCGCGCCACCATGATCCCGTCGGATGCCGCCAGGATCTCGTCGAAGGCGGCGACGGCGGCAGGCTTCTCGATCTTCGACAGGATCGCCGCGCGCCCGCGCGCCAGCCCCCGCGCCTCGGTCACGTCGGCGGCACGCTGCACGAAGCTGAGCGCCAGCCAGTCGACGCCGAGCTCGCAGACGAACTCGAGGTCGGCGCGGTCCTTCTCCGACAGCGCCGCCAGCGGCAGCACCACGTCGGGCACGTTCACGCCCTTGCGGTTCGAGACGGGACCGCCCGCGATCACCGTGCAATCGGCGAAATCCGGGCCGCAGTCATCGACGCGCAGCCGCACCTTGCCGTCATTGACCAGCAGCCGTGCACCGGGTTCCAGCGCCGCGAAGATCTCGGGGTGCGGCAGCTGCACGCGCTTGTCGGTACCGGGCGTCTCGTCCAGATCGAAACGGAAGGAGGCCCCGTTTCTCAGAACATGCCCCTCATCCTCGGCGAAGACCCCGCAGCGCAGCTTGGGCCCCTGCAGGTCGGCGAGGATCGCGATGGGGCGGCCGACGGCCTGCTCCACCTTGCGGATCGCGGCATGGCGCGCCCGGATCTCGTCATGGCTGCCATGGGACATGTTGAGGCGGAAGACATCTGCACCCGCCTCGAACAGCTTGCGGATCATCCCCTCTCCGTCCGAGGCTGGCCCCAGCGTGGCCACGATCTTCACATTGCGGTCGCGTTTCATCGGTCGTTCCCCCGTCATGCCGCCGCGGGCGGGCGCTGTTAGCGCAAACAGTCCTGTTCTTGTGGCTCTATGGCGCAATTCCATGGGCCAAACAACAGGCAAGCCGAGGCGGTTCTGGCCATTCCCCGAGAAAGAGCCTATCTCCGCCCGCGTTCTGGGCAAAAGGCATGACGGGGCGATGACGGCAGCCTATCACATCGACGGCGCGGAACGGTCGGGCCGCTGGGTCGTGACCTGCGATCACGCCTCCAACCGGGTGCCGCCCGAGGTGGCAGGCGGCGATCTGGGCCTGCCGCCCGAGGACATGGCGCGCCATATCGCCTATGACGTGGGCGCCGCCGGCGTGGCGCGCGCGCTGGCCGAGGCGCTGGCCTCGCCGGTTATCCTGTCCGATTTCTCGCGTCTCGTGATCGACCCCAACCGGGGTGAGGATGACCCGACGCTTCTCATGAAGATCTACGACGGCTCGATCATCCCCGCGAACCGTCATGCCGATGCCGCCGAGCTCGAGCGCCGCCTTGAGCGCTACCACCGCCCCTACCACCGCGGGATCGAGCGCCTGATCGCCAGCCGCGATGCCCCCGTCATCGTGGCCGTCCATTCCTTCACACCCCAATTCCTTGGCCGCCCGCCGCGGCCCTGGCATGTGGGCGTGCTCTACGCCGGCGACACGCGGCTGGCCTATCCGCTGCTGGCGCGCCTGAATGCCGAGCCCGACCTTTGCGTCGGCGACAACCAGCCCTATTCCGGCCACCTGCCGGGCGACGCGCTGGACCGCCACGGCGTCCAGACAGGGCTGCCACATGTGCTCGTCGAGGTCCGGAACGACCTGATCGAAAAATCCGAGGACCAACGTGCCTGGGGCCTCCGACTTGCGCGGATGCTTGACGCGGCGCTCAGGAATGCCGAGGTCTGAGAAAACCGCCGGAGGGAAACCCATGGACGACCAGACCAAGCTCGAACTGGAGGCGGCCGCCTTTCGCCGCCTCATGCAGCACATGGGCGAGCGCACCGACGTTCAGAACATCGACCTGATGAACCTGGCCGGCTTCTGTCGGAACTGCCTCTCGCGCTGGTACCAGGAAGCCGCCGCCGAGCGCGGCATCGACATGGAGAAGGAGGCCGCGCGCGAGATCATCTACGGCATGCCCTATGCCGAGTGGAAGGCGAAGTACCAGACCGAGGCATCCGACGAGCAAAAGGCCGCCTTCGACAAGTCGAACCCCGGCCATTGACCACGGCTGATCCCAATCCGGCCTTCGACTACAGGCCCCCGGATACACCGCTCGACATCCTCCATGCCGACGACGAGATCGTCGTGGTCAACAAGCCGGCAGGCCTGTTGTCGGTCCCGGGCCGGGGCGAGCACCTGTCCGATTGCCTGATGTCCCGCATCGTGGCCGCCTTCCCAACGGCGCTGCTGGTGCATCGGCTCGACATGGACACCTCGGGCGTCATGGTCTTCGCGCTGACGCCCCATGCCCAGCGTCACCTCGGGCTGCAATTCGAGAAGCGGCAGACGAAGAAGACCTATGTCGCCCGTGTCTGGGGCGAGATGGCCGAGGCCACGGGCCATGTCGACCTGCCGCTCTGCGTCGATTGGCCGAACCGACCGCGCCAGCATGTCGATTGGGAGAACGGCAAGCCCGCCCAGACCGACTGGCGGCGCGTGAAGATCGAGGACGGCACCACGCGCGTGCGGCTGATGCCGAAGACCGGGCGCTCACACCAGTTGCGCGTCCACATGAAGGAGATCGGCCACCCGATCCTCGGCGACCCCTTCTACGCCGAGGGGCCCGCGCGCGACTTCCCCCGGCTCATGCTGCATTCCGAAAGCCTCAAGCTGAGGCACCCGAACGGCGGCGCGGGACTGCTGTTTCGGGCACCGGCGCCGTTCTGATCGCGGCGGCATGGGCCGCGAGCCACAGGGCATCCAGATCGGCAAGGGCAGCGGCGTCGAACCGGTCCGCCACCTCCCAATACCGGCCCGAGGGCACCATGTAGCCCAGCGCGGCCTCGCGCGCCTGCGCGGTGGCAAGGCTCTCGGCCTCGGGCAGCACCGGGACGGCCAGCCCGAGCATGTCCCGCTCCGCACGCGGAAATACCAGCCGGCTTTCCTGCGACGACAGGTTCACGCAGGCGCAGCCTTGCGCGGCGGCGATCAGCTGCAGCCGCGCGGCCTTGGCCTCGAGGCTTTGCAGCGTGATGTCGGGGCGCAGCGGGTCCGCCGTGCCGGTGCCGTAGAAATGCGTCCGGCCCGTCGCGGCATAGACCATGTCGCAGCCAAAGAACGCCATCACCCGCGGCTTCAGCGCGCCGAGCGCCCAGTAACCGGCGGTAAAGGCCATGGTGCCGCCCGCGTAGACGAAGCCGCCATAGGCGTTCTGCACCGCCACGTACTCGCGCGCCTCGACCCGGCGCTGACCGTTCAGCAGACCCGGCGGGCGGTGTTCGGGCGGAAAATCCTCCGGGTGGATCGACACGTCCCAGTCGGGGCGCAGCCGCCACGCGTTGTTGATCGCCACGACATGAGAAAAGGCCGAACGGTCCCAATTCTTTACCGCCACGGCTGCCGGTCCGCTGCCGAGGATCAAGACAATTGGGCCCATGCCGCGCATCCTTTTTCCGTCTGGAGCGGAAATAGGTGGATTGTACGACAGGACCACGACAAAGTTCCGCGGCGCAGCGAAACCGCGCCGCGGATGTCATGGGCTGACGGGCGGGATCACTCCCAGTCGCTGACGGCCTTCACCTCAAGGAACTCGTGAATGCCCCAGGCACCGCCCTCGCGGCCGCTGCCCGATTGCTTCATCCCGCCGAAGGGCGAGCCCTTGCCGAAGCCCTTGCCGTTGCACTCCACCATCCCCGAGCGCAACCGGCGGGCCACGCGGCGCAGGCGGTCCTTGTCGGTGGTCTGGATGTAGTTGGTCAGGCCATATTCCGTGTCATTGGCCATGCGAACGGCCTCTTCCTCGGAGTCGAAGGGGATGATCGACAGGACCGGGCCGAAGATCTCTTCCCGGTAGATCGTCATGTCGGGCGTCACGTCGGCGAAGACCGTCGGCCGCACGAAGTAGCCACGGTTCAGGTGGCCGGGCCGACCGGTGCCGCCCGCGACCAGCCGCGCGCCCTCGTCGATGCCGGTCTGGATCAGCGCCTGGATCTTGTCGAACTGCACCTCCGAGACGACCGGCCCGATACCCCGGCCCTCCTGGCTGGCGGGGATGACGGGCGTTTCCTCGGCCACGCGCGCGGCGATCTCGACGGCTTCCTCGTAACGCTCGCGGCTCACCAGCATTCGCGTCGGCGCGTTGCAGGACTGGCCCGAGTTGTTGAAGCAGCGCATCGCGCCGCGCTTCACCGCCTTCTCGTCGGCATCGGCGAAGATCAGATTGGCACCCTTGCCCCCCAGCTCGAGGCTCACGCGCTTGATCGTATCGGCCGCGGCCTTGGAGATCAGCCGCCCGGCCCGCGTCGAGCCGGTGAAACTGACCATGTCGACATCGGGATGGGCGCTGAGCGTGCTGCCCACGCCCGGCCCGTCCCCGTTCACCAGGTTGAACACCCCCGGCGGCAGGCCCGCGGCATCCACGATCTCGGCGAAGACGAGCCCCGAAAGCGGCGCCACCTCGGACGGTTTCAGGATCATGGTGCAGCCCGCGACCAGTGCCGGCGCGACCTTGAGCGCGATCTGGTTCATCGGCCAGTTCCAGGGCGTGATCAGCGCGCAGACGCCGATGGGTTCATGCAGGATGCGCTCGCCCGGCGCGTGCGGCCCGAGGGGGCGGTCCCACTCCATCTGCTTGGCAGCTTCGATGAACCCCTCGAAATGCCAGTCGCCCGAGGTGACCTGCTGCTGGCGGGACCAGTCGATGGGCGCGCCCATCTCGGTGCTGATCGCTTGCGCCATGTCCTCGGCGCGGGCCTTGTAGGCCTCGAGAAGCCGCTCCAGCGCGGCGATGCGCTCGGAGACGGGCGTCGCCGCCCAGCCGGGGAAAGCCGCCTTTGCCGCGGCGATGGCCGCCTCGGTGTCTTCAGGCTCGCCAAGCGAGATCGTCGCGCAGACCTCTTCGCTCGAAGGATCGATCACGGGGAAGTCGCGCGGCCGGATCGGCGCGACCCACTGCCCGTTGATGTAGAAATCGGTGGTCTTGGCCATGGTCATCTCCCCTGTTTCAGGCCAGAGCCTGTCATTCCCCGCCGCCGGCTTCAAGGCGGCGGCGCGACGGCCCGGTGCAAGGAAACGACCATTCCGCATGGCGCACGGATGTCGCTCGGGCTTATGCCCTTCGCGAAACGAAGACGCCCCGGCGGTTCGCCGGGGCTTTAGTTCAGACCGCGTGATACTCGCGTCAGGTCGGCGGATAGAGGTGCGCCGTCGCCCCGATCTCCACCCTGTCGTACAGGTCGATCACATGGGCGTTGACCATCCTCACGCAACCCGAGGAGGCCGAGGTCCCGATCGACCAGGGCTGCGGCGTGCCATGGATGCGCAGGTAGGTGTCGCGCGAACCGGTGTAGAGGTAGAAGGCCCGGGCGCCCAGCGGGTTCTCGGGACCGCCCGGCACACCATCGGCGAACTGCGCGTAGACATGCGGTTCGCGCTCGATCATGTTCGCGGTCGGCGTCCATGATGGCCACTCGGCCTTGCGGCCGATCCGGAAGGTGCCCGGCTGGTAGAGCCCGCGGCGCCCGATGGCCACGCCGTACCGCATCGCGCTGCCGTCAGTGCCGATGTGGTAGAGATAACGGGCCGTCGCATCGACATGAATGTCCCCCGGCCTCAGACCGGCACGGTGCTGCACGCGCGTCGGCATGAAGCGCGGATGCAGGCCCCACGGGTTGTTCGCGTTCGGATCCGGGTCAGGGCGGGTCACCTGCGCGTCGAAGCCCACGGAGTCCTGTGCAAGCACGGGACCAGCGATCGCGCCGGAAAACATGGCGGCGCTTGTGGTGATGAAATGGCGGCGGGTCAGCATCGGCTCTCCCCTCCTTCGGTCGTCAGCGGGAATCGGTTTCTGTGTCAGCACCCGTTATTGTGTGCGAGAGGGCCTGTGGACAAGCCCCAAGACCGTAACGTTTCGGTCAACATGGCCGGAATGCAGCCGGAACGATGCCCCGCTGATCGAAAGCACCACACCCTGACACAAGGTTGTGCAGGAGGTTCGCCGAGGCATCAGACCCCGGAAG
This sequence comes from Rhodobacterales bacterium HKCCSP123, assembly GCA_015689745.1. Lineage (GTDB taxonomy): Bacteria > Pseudomonadota > Alphaproteobacteria > Rhodobacterales > Rhodobacteraceae > Roseicyclus. The sequence goes on from WVSO01000002.1 coordinate 59,926, forward strand.
CAACCGTGAGCACGACCTCGCAAGAGGCGAGATCCGCGAAACGTCGTTGCTTCTCGAAAGGCGTTTTAGCTGCAAGGCATCCGCCTCAAGAAGACCGGTGCCGGCGAGTGAAGGCAGGTGAACCTCCAGCGCGCCGAGGCGCCGCTCCGCGGCAAGGCAATCGGGAGCGCGATCTCGCGGCGCGGCTTCCGTGGTCATGGAATCGGACGGGAGGATGAGAACGTCCGGAAGAGACGGGGCGCGCACGCCACCGACCCCGGGAAACGAAGACGGGCGCGTCCAACCCGGACGCGCCCGTTCATGTCTCAAAAGGGATGTGGAGCGATCAGCCCTCGGCCTCTTCGGATTCCTTCGCAAGCTCCTGACCGGTCTCCTGGTCGACCATCTTCATCGCAAGGCGCACCTTGCCGCGGTCGTCGAAGCCGAGCAGCTTGACCCAGACCTCCTGGCCTTCCTTCAGCACGTCCGAAGGATGGTTCAGGCGGCGGTTCTCGATCTGGCTGACATGCACCAGGCCGTCGCGCTTGCCGAAGAAGTTCACGAATGCGCCGAAATCGACGATCTTCACGACCTTGCCCTTGTAGATCTTGCCTTCCTCGGGCTCGGCCACGATCGAGTAGATCATGTCATAGGCCTTCTGGATGGCTTCGCCGTTCGGCGAGGCGATCTTGATCACGCCGTCGTCGTTGATGTCGACCTTGGCGCCCGAGACCTCGACGATCTCGCGGATCACCTTGCCGCCCGAGCCGATCACTTCGCGGATCTTGTCGGTCGGGATCTGCATCGTCTCGATGCGCGGCGCGTGGACCGAGAACTCACCGGCCGTGGTCAACGCCTTGGCCATCTCGCCCAGGATGTGCATCCGGCCCGCCTTGGCCTGCGCCAGGGCGGCCTTCATGATCTCGGGCGTGATGCCCGCGACCTTGATGTCCATCTGCAGCGAGGTGATGCCGTTCTCGGTGCCCGCGACCTTGAAGTCCATGTCGCCGAGGTGATCCTCGTCGCCCAGGATGTCGGTCAGGATGCCGTAGGAGCCGTCCTCTTCCAGCACGAGGCCCATGGCCACACCGGCGACCGGCGCCTTCAGCGGCACGCCTGCATCCATCATCGACAGCGAGCCGCCGCAGACGGAGGCCATCGAGGAGGAACCGTTCGATTCCGTGATCTCCGACACGACGCGGATCGTGTAGGGGAAGTCGGTGGGCGCGGGCAGCACGGCCTGAAGTGCGCGCCACGCGAGCTTGCCGTGGCCGATCTCGCGGCGGCCGGGCGAGCCGACGCGGCCAACCTCGCCGACCGAATAGGGCGGGAAGTTGTAGTGCAGCAGGAAGTTCTGCTTGAAGGTTCCATGCAGCGCGTCGATGAACTGCTCGTCATCGCCGGTGCCGAGCGTGGTGACGACCAAACCTTGCGTCTCGCCACGGGTGAAGAGCGCCGAGCCATGGGTCCGCGGCAGAACGCTGGTCTGGCAGTCGATCGCACGCACCTGGTCAAGCGCGCGGCCGTCGATCCGGCGGCCGTTCTTGACCACGTCCGAGCGAAGGACCATCGACTCCAGCTTCTTCAGCGCGGAGCCGAGGTTCGGGTCCTCCAGCTGCTCTTCGCCGAGCGTCGCCTTGATGGCCTCCTTGGCGGCGGCGACGGCGGCGACACGCTGCTGCTTGTCGGTGATGGCATAGGCGTCGCGCATCTGCGCCTCGCCCGCCGCCTTCACGGCTTCGAACAGCTCGGAATAGTCGGGGGCCTGGAACTCGAAGGGTTCCTTCGCGGCCTCTTCCGCCAGGTCGATGATCAGGTCGATCACCGGCTGGATCTGCTCATGCGCGAAGGTGACTGCGCCCAGCATCTCGTCTTCCGACAGCTCGTAGGCCTCGGACTCGACCATCATCACCGCGTCCTTGGTGCCCGCGACGACGAGGTCGAGGCGCTGGTCGGGGTTGTTGCGCAGGTCGTGCATGTCATCGACCGTCGGGTTCAGGACGTATTCGCCATCCTCGAAGCCCACGCGGCAGCCCGCGATCGGCCCCATGAAGGGTGCGCCCGAGATGGTCAGCGCCGCCGAAGCCGCGATCATCGCGACGATGTCGGGGTCGTTGACAAGGTCGTGGCTCAGCACCGTGCACATGACCAGCACTTCGTTCTTGAAGCCCGGCACGAACAGCGGGCGGATCGGCCGGTCGATCAGGCGCGCGGTCAGCGTTTCCTTCTCGGTCGGGCGCGCCTCGCGCTTGAAGAAGCCGCCGGGCACCTTGCCGGCAGCGTAGTATTTCTCCTGGTAGTGGACCGTCAGCGGGAAGAAATCCTGTCCCGGCTTCGGTTCCTTGGCGAAGGTCACGTTGGCCATGACCGTGGTTTCGCCCAATGTCGCGATGACGGTGCCATCGGCCTGGCGGGCGACACGCCCGGTTTCCAGTGTGAGCGTCTCTTCGCCCCACTGCATCTCTTTCTTGGTGATATTGAACATCTATCGTTTCCTATCGGGCAGCTCTCCCGGCCCCTGCCGGGTCTGCCCCGTGTCTATGGCGGCCCCATTGCCGCCGACCCCTGTCCTTCGCACAACGCCGGGGCCAAAGCGTCACGTCTCAGATGCGCGCCTCCTACACCAGTTGTGGACATATGAAAACCTGCAATCCATGGTCGTGCATCTGTGCGCTGCAAGCCGCGGTGCGGGGGACGGCGGGGGCGGAGACATGAAGTTTCACGATCTTGTTTGTGACGACGCTGGCGAGAGCCATTGGCAGACGGTCGACGTCACGCTGACCGAGCGCAGCTTCGCACCCCCCGCCGAGGCGATCGAGATTTCAGACACCATGCCGGCCGGCGGCTTCCTGTTCCTGCGGCTCGCCGCGGGCTGGAATGAGCCCGTGCACCCGACGCCGCGCGTGCAGACACTCGTGTGCCTGAAGGGTGCGGTGATCGTCACCGCAAGCGATGGCGAGGCACGCCGCATCGGGCCGGGCGACGTCTGGCGCATGGCCGACACGCAAGGCAAGGGCCACCACACCCGCGTCGTCGGCGAAGAGGATTTCGAATGCGTGATCGTCCAGGCCGACTGACGGGTGCGCCAACGAAAAAGGGCCGCGCTAAGCGGCCCTTCACCCAGGTCGTGACGACAACGCCTCAGCGGCGGATGCCCAGGCGACCGATCAGGTCGGTGTAGCGACCTTCGTCCTTGGCCTTGAGGTAGTCCAGGAGCTTGCGGCGCTGTGCGACCATCATCAGAAGGCCACGGCGCGAGTGGTTGTCCTTCTTGTGGGTCTTGAAGTGCTCGGTCAGCGTGGCGATGCGGCTCGTGAGGATGGCGACCTGAACCTCGGGCGAACCGGTGTCGCCTTCCTTGGTCGCGAATTCCTTCATCAGTCGCTGCTTTTCTTCGACGGTGATCGACATCGGGGTCTCCTTTTCGGGTGATGGCGCAAGCCGGGATGTCGTCCAGCAAGGCCCATGGAGGGGATGCGCCGCCTTCGGCGCGGATGCGGGCGTATAGGCCCGTTGGAACGCTTTGAAAAGGCCCAAGGCGGCAAATCACCCTTCTCTGCCCGATGGGATCGGCCACAGGGCCGGGAAAATCCCGCGAATTCGAGGCAGACACATGACAGATTTGACGAGGATGACCGCGGCATCTTCAGAATTGCTCAGGTTCGCAGGATAGTATGCAGCAGGATGGCCGGAACCGAATCGGTCGCCCCCCCTGCATCGCACCCGCCCGCGGTCCGGTGCCTTCGTCAGAAGACGATCCCTGCGGCGCAGAACGCGCAGAGAGATGTCACGACGAAGAGCACGAAGGACATGTTGATGTTTGCGTTTGGCGGAATTCTCCTGTTGCTGGCGATGGGCTTTGCGGCCAGCGGCATGGTGTCGGACGGCGGCGGAGACGAAAGTGACACCGATGACGCCGGTCCGGATCGCGACGCGGACCAGTCGGATGCCCCCCGGGCAGCCGCGCATGACCGAGGGGTCCGAGCTGTCCGATTTGCTGTTCGGCTCACCCGAGGCCGACGTGATGGCGGGCGATGACGGCGACGACACGATCAGCGGGGAAGACGGCGAAGACTGGCTGCTTGGAGAGGATGGCGACGACGAGCTCGACGGCGGCGACGGTGCAGACACGCTCGAGGGCGGCGCCGGCGATGACACTCTCCGCCTCGGGGCGGGCGACCGGGTGTCGGGCGGCGCGGGGTCCGACGTCTTCCGCCTCGATGCCGCGGTGCCGGAGGAAGGCGAGGTTCCCGTGATCACCGATTTCGAGTCGGGGATCGACCAGCTGGTGATCGAGGTCGGCACCGAGGGCGGCGAGCCGCCCGAGATCAGCCTCGACAACACCTCTTCCGAGGGCATGACCCTGGTTCTCGCCAACGGTGCCACCGTGGCCATGCTGGACGGCACGGGCGCGCTGTCCCTCTCCGACATCATGCTGGACACGGGTCAGGGCCTCATCCCCGCGAGCACCGGTGACGACACGACCGATGAGGGCGACGATGACGCCGATGGCGCGCCGGACCCGCAGGACGAGGTGCTGGAAGGGACCGAGGGCGACGATACCCTGACCGGTGGCGCGGGGAACGACACGCTCGACGGCTACTCCGGCGACGATCTCCTGGACGGGGGAACCGGCGACGATCTCCTGCGTGGGCGCGAGGGGATGGACAGCCTGTTCGGCTCGGGCGGCAACGATGCGATCACCGGCGGGGTTGGCGACGACCTGCTCGACGGCGGCAGCGAGAACGACGCGCTCTTCGGCAATGAAGGGAATGACAGCATCTCGGGCGCCGCCGGGGCCGATGAAGCCTATGGCGATGAGGGCAATGACACGATCTCGGGGGGCGACGGCACCGATTTCCTCGCCGGGGGCGAGGGCGACGACGTCATCTCGGGCGGCTCCGACGGCGACCTGCTGTTTGGCAATGAGGGTAACGATGTCCTCTCCGGCGACGGCGGAAACGACTACCTTCAGGGCGGCTTCGGCGCAGACACCCTCCGGGGCGGCGACGGGAACGATCGGCTCGACGGCACATTCGCCGCGGGCGATGCCCTCTTCGGCCCCCATGACGAGGACGAGAGAGACATGCTCGACGGCGGCCGGGGCGACGATCTGATCATCCTGGGCGCGGGCGACATCGCCACGGGCGGCGAAGGTGCAGACGTCTTCGTCACCGGCAGCTATGTCGCTGACGGGGCCGCGGCCGGCCATGTCGCCGACTTCGACCCGCGCCTCGACAAGATCGAGGTCCTGTACGACCCGGAGCTCGATCCGTCCCCGAAGATCACGGTCGAGGATTTCGCGGACGGCACCGGCGCGCATGTCCTCTTCGACGGGCAGATCATCCTGAGCGTCACGGGTGCCCAGGGGCTCGACCCCGCCGCGATCACCCTGCGCGAAGTGGACTTCGACGCCGAGCCGGAAACGGCCTAGGCGGCGCCGGGTGGGTCCGGCTCCCAGGGCTGCGGCTGCACGTGATAGCCGATGTAGAGCGGATGCTTCGGATGCCCGGCCTTGCTCAACCCCAGATGAAACAGCTGCTGACCCCGCCTGCGCAGCATCGCCTCGACCTGTCGGCCGCGATCCATGTGGGCGCCATGCGTGCCCCAGGCGCAGATCACCCGGTCTGCCCAGTCCGGCGCGGCCAGGATCGCCGCATCGTTGAGCGGTCCGACCGGATCGGCGGCCGCGCGCATGTCGCGCGGGTCCGTGGCGCGCCACGCGAAGATGTTCAGCACGCGGAACGCGCCGAACCCCAGCGCCCGCGCACGACGCTCGCAACGCTCGACGGTCGGATCGTTCTGGCGTTCGGTCGCGGTCGACGGGTTCAGCATGATGAAGGCCGCCCGGCGCCCTCCCGGGTCCCAGACCCGCGTCAGGGTGTAGCGGTAGGCCTCGCAGTCGGAATACTCGGCGACGGAAGCGGCGTCGCCCTTCTGGTGGTGGCGGATGATCATGCAGGGCTTATGCAGCCCCGGCACGTGATCTGGAAGCCCTGACGGAACTGCACTCCGATCCCGGACGCGCGGCGAAAGCCCGGGGTCGGGCGAGATGCGCTGGTGCAAGAACGCCGGACCGGGTTCAGGCGTCGCCGTCCACGTCGGTGTCGAACTCGACGTTGGTGATCATCCCGTCGGTCGGGCTGATCGACAGGTCGTAGATGCTGGCTCCGTCCAGGATCTCGGCCTCGAAACCGGACTCGTCCTCCCCGAAGGTGAGCACCTCGTAGCCGAAGCTCTCGAGTGCCTTGCGGATCGAGGTTTCATCCATACCGAGATAGGTCAGGGTCTGAGGGGGCAGGGCCGAGGCTTGGCCGGCAAGGAGGGGAAGGGCGACCAAGCCCGCGATCAGGGCACGAAACATGACAAACTCCTCGTTACGACTGCGGGAACGGTCGACCCTGGCCGAGGTGCCGGACCGTCCGCATCAGTCCGCGATACGCAAGGAAGACGGCCCAATTGTGGACAGATCGCGGCGAATTCCGCGCGCGGCCGCCACAATGCCGCCCCGAAGACGATCTCAGAGATTGAAGACCCGCTCGGGGTGCAGCTCTCCCGCGCGAAAGCGCCCGACCGCGACCGGCACCCCGTCGAGCGAGGCCCAGGCGCGGTCGCCGTAATCGACGGTGCCCGGCAAGACCTGTCCGGGGTTTCCGTTCCTGAGGCGGGCCGCACCCGCCTCGGTCGCCTTGAGTTCGGGAAGATCGGAAAGCCCGAGCGCGACAGGCCGCACGAGCGCGTCGATTTCGGGCGTGCGGGCCAGCGCCTCGATCCTGTCAAGCGTCACCGCCTCTTCGATATCGAAGGGGCCGACCCATGTGCGGCGGAGCCTGAGCACATGGCCGAGGCAGCCCAGCACCTGCCCGAGGTCCCTTGCGATGGACCGCACGTAGCCGCCGGATCCACAGACGAAATGCAACTCGGCATGGTCGGCATCGGGCATGGACAGCAACTCGAGAGCATCGACGTAGAGATCGCGCGCCTCGAGCGACAGCTCTTCCCCCCCGCGAGCGAGGTCGTAGGCGCGCGCGCCCTCCACCTTCACCGCCGAGAACTGCGGCGGCACCTGCCGGATATCGCCGATGAACTGCGGAAGGGCGGCGCGGATCTCGGTCTCGCCGGGGCGGAGGTCCGAGGTCTCGAGAACCTCACCCTCGGCGTCGTCCGTCGTCGTCGATGCTCCCCACCGCACCGTGAAGTCATACCCCTTCAGCGCGTCGCCGAGATAGGCGATGGTCTTCGTCGCCTCTCCAAGCGCCACCGGCAGCATGCCCGTGGCTTCGGGGTCCAGCGTACCGGCATGGCCCGCCTTCTTCGCGTCGAAGGCCCAGCGAAGTTTGTTCACGACCGCGGTCGAGGTCATGCCGGCCGACTTGTCGACCAGCACCCAGCCCGAAACGTCACGCCCCTTGCGCTTGCGCCCCATGATCCGCCCTCCGATCCGTGCGAGACGGGGGGGGCTACCCATCCACGGGCGCGGCGTCAACCACCGTGCCGATGATCGGCCCGATCGGCAGGCCGATGTCCGCGCGCCCCAGGTCCGGCGCATAAAGGCGCGACACGCGCCCGTCGAAATAGAGTGCCTGCGGCACGCCCAGGTGATCGCGGAAGAACCGGGCGAAATGATGAAAGTTGACCGGCTCGTCCGAGATGACGAGATGCAGGATCCGCCCGCTTTCGTCGATGCCCACGCCGTTGCGGATGTTGCGGCTGGACCCGTTGCGGATGAAGCGCGGATGGAGAGCGCCGTCGATCACCAGCATCGGACCCGATTGCGTGGCATCGCGGCAGTCGGGCGGCGCGTCCGCAAAGGCACGACTCTCCACAATTCGGGCACGGCCTTCCGCAAGACACAGGACGCCATTGGGCAGCAGGCCGAAATTTCCCGGTCCGTCCGTCGTGATCACGCGCATCTCTTCGACGCCGTTCTCGACGTAGAGACCCACGGGCGAGCGGTCCTCGTGAAACATGCCAGCGTTCATCGCCACGCCAAGGCGCTTGCCCGCGGGCAGCGCCGCCTCGACGCGACCGAAACTGCCGTAGATCGCGCCCTCGGCGTCGCGCAGGAAGAGCCGCGTCTCCGTCTCGGCCAGGTCGATGCGGCAGGACGTGAAGGCCGCCCCATCGAAGACGACCTGTTCGCAGGCCCAGGCCGCCTGGGCCGCGCCGAGACCCAGGAGTATGGCGAGCAGACGGATCACGCGTCGCCCTCCGGCTCCTCGTCATGGCTTTCGATGTCGCGCCGCACGTCCGCACGCTGGAAGAGCGCGCGGGTCTCGTCCATGCGGTCGAAGCTCTCGTCGATGACGAAGCGCAGGTCCGGCGCGTATTTCAGCGTCATCTCCCGCATGATCTGGCGGCGCAACTCGCCCCGGTTCCGCTTCAATGCCTGGATGGCGTCCTCTCGTCCGGCGCCGCCCAGGGGCATCACGTAGACCGTCGCGATCTTCAGGTCGGGCGAGGTCCGCACCTCGCCCACGGTGATGGACATCGCATTCAGTTCGGGGTCATGCACATCGCCACGCGCCAGCACGGAGGAAAGCGTCCGCCGGATCAGCTCCCCCACCCGCAATTGGCGCTGCGACGGGCCCGCGCCCTCGTGATGCCTGTTCTTCGCCATGGCCCTGCCTGTCTATCCCTGCCCCCGCACTTATGGGACGATGGCCCGCCCCGCAAGCGACCGCTTTCGCCGGTCGCGCGCATCCGCTATCAGCGGGGCCTGTCAGACGGAGGGATTGGGCCATGACCGACAGCGTGGGCATCGCGGTGATGGGCGCCTCGGGGCGCATGGGGCGGATGTTGATCGAGACGATCACCGCCTCGGACAAGGCGCATCTCTGCGCCGTCACCGAGAGACCGGGTCACGCCTGGGTTGGCCGGGACCTCGGCGAGGCGATGGGCGGCAACGCCACCGGCGTGCGGGTCTTCGACGACCCGCTCGAGGCGATCGTGAACGCGCAGGCGGTGATCGATTTCACCTCGCCCGAGGCGACCGTCGCCCATGCGCAGCTGACGGCACAGGCCCGCACCGTCCATGTCATCGGCACGACAGGCTTCACGGATGACCATATCGCGGCGCTCGATGCCGCCGCGCGACATGCCGTGATCGTGCGGGCAGGCAACATGAGCCTCGGGGTCAACCTGCTCACCCGCCTCGCGCAGGAGGTGGCCCATGCCCTCGACGCCGATTTCGACGTCGAGATCGTCGAGGCGCACCACCGTCACAAGGTCGATGCCCCCTCCGGCACCGCGCTGATGCTGGGCGAGGCCGTCGCGCGCGGACGCGGTGTTGATCTGGCCGAGGTCTCGGACCGGGGCCGCGACGGCATCACCGGCGCGCGCGGGCGCGGCGACATCGGCTTTTCCGCGATCCGGGGTGGCGATGTCGTGGGCGAGCATGACGTGATCTTCGCCGCGGATGGCGAACGGGTCGTGCTGCGCCACGTCGCGACCGACCGGGGCATCTTCGCCCGTGGCGCGCTCAAGGCGGCGCTCTGGGGGCAGGGCCGCGACCCGGGCCACTACTCGATGATGAGCGTGCTCGGCCTCGGCTGATCGCTTGATTTCGGAGCGACGGTTTCTAGTTTCCCCTGCGGATCAACCCGGGGACTTCACGGAATGACGCGCCGGACCACCACCCTGTCGGGTCTTGTGACCCTCGCCACCCTTGGCCTTGCCGCGCCCGAGATGGCGCGGGCCGAGGAGTTTCGCCCTGTCGAGAGCATCGACCGTTTCCTCTCGCTGACCAACGGGCGCGAGCTGCGCCGCCTCGGCATTCGGGTGCAGGTCATGCCCGAGGGCCGGATCGAGGGCCGTGCCTTCGGCGGGCCGGTTGCGGGCGAGTGGACCTGGGAGGGCGGCTATTTCTGCCGTGATCTCTTCTGGAACGGCGACGACCTCGGCTACAACTGCCAGCTGGTCGAAGAGAACGGCGATACGCTCCGCTTCACCACGGATCGTGGCGCGGGCATCTACGCCGATCTCACCCTGCGCTGAGCCTTACGGCAGCAGCACCGTCTGACCTGTCGTCTTCCGCGCCTCGAGCGCGCGATGCGCCTCGGCCACGTCCTCCAGTGCGAAACGCTGGTCGATGCGGATCCTGACGGCGCCCGAGGTGACCTTGTCGAACAGGTCCTTCGCCATCTGCTGACAGGTGGCGTGATCGGCGATATGCGTGAACAGCGTTGGCCGCGTGATCTTGAGCGATCCCTTCTGCCCGAGCACCCCGATGTTGAACGGCGGCACCGGTCCCGAGGCATTGCCGAAGGAGATCATCATGCCGAGCGGCTTCAACGAGTTGAGAGACCCCTCGAACGTGTCCGCGCCAACCGCGTCCATGACCACGTCCACGCCCTTGCCGCCGGTCAGCTCCTTCACCTTGGCGGCCCAATCCTCTGTCCGGTAGTTGATGCAGGCCTCCGCGCCGTGATCCAGCGCCAGCCGGCATTTCTCGTCGGTGCCGGCCGTGCCGATGAGGCGGATGCCCTCGCTCTTCGCCCACTGGCAGGCGATCAGGCCCACGCCCCCCGCCGCGGCGTGGAACAGAACCGTGTCTCCCCTGGCGATGGGCGTCGTGCGCCGGAAAAGGTACTGAACCGTCAACCCCTTCAGCATCATCGCCGCCCCTTCCTCGAAGGAGATGCCATCGGGCAGCGGACAGACCTGCGCGGCCTTCATCACGCGGGCTTGCGTGTAGGCTCCGGGGGGCGCCGATGCATAGGCGGCGCGGTCACCGGCCTTCAGGTGGGTCACCCCCTCGCCCACGGCCTCGACAACGCCCGCGGCCTCCATGCCGAGGGCCTGCGGCATCTGCAGCGGGTAAAGCCCGGTACGCTGGTAGACGTCGATGAAATTCAGCCCACAGGCCTCGTGCCGGATGCGGATCTCACCCGGCCCGGGTTCGCCCACCTCGCGGTCCACGATGCGGAAATTCTCCGGGCCGCCCGGTTCCTCGATGATCGCCGTCTTCGCCATTCTGGCCTCCCTCATGTCCCTGCGGGGAAGGTAACGGAGCGCGGCGCGGCGTCCAGCCTCTTTGATAGGGCGCGCGCCCGTGCTACCTGCCGCGCGGATCAGCGGACAGGACAAGACGCGATGGATCATTTTCTCTACCGGGGCGGCATTCTCTGTGCCGAGGACGTGTCGATCCCCGAGATCGCGGAGAAGGTCGGAACCCCCTTCTACGTCTATTCCTGCGCGACGCTGACGCGGCATTACCAGCTCTTCAAGGAGGCGCTCGAGGGCATCGACAACCTCGTCTGCTTCGCCATGAAGGCCAATTCCAACCAGGCCGTCATCGCCCATCTGGCGAACCTCGGCGCGGGGATGGACGTGGTCTCGGGCGGCGAATACCTGCGCGCGAAAGCGGCGGGCGTGCCGGGCGACCGGATCGTGTTCTCCGGCGTCGGCAAGACCCGCGAGGAGATGCGCACGGCGCTGACCGGCGGCATCCGGCAGTTCAACGTCGAAAGCGAGCCCGAGATGGTCGCGCTGTCCGAGGTCGCCACCTCGCTCGGCCTGACCGCCCCCATCACGATCCGCGTGAATCCTGACGTCGACGCCAGGACCCACGAGAAGATCGCCACCGGCAAATCCGAGAACAAGTTCGGCATCCCCATCGCCAAGGCCCCCGCCGTCTATGCCATGGCCGCCAGCCTTCCCGGGATCGAGGTTGTGGGCATCGACGTGCATATCGGCAGCCAGCTGACCGAACTGGAGCCCTTCCGCCTCGCCTATGAAAAGGTGAAGGAGCTGACCCTGCAGCTCCGCGCCGAAGGGCATGATATCCGCCGCCTCGACCTGGGCGGGGGGCTCGGCATTCCCTACGAACGGTCCAACACCGCCCCGCCGCTGCCCACCGAATACGGCGCGCTCATAAAGGAGGTCGTGGGTGACCTTGGCGTCGAGGTCGAGATCGAGCCGGGCCGCCTGATCGCCGGCAATGCCGGTCTCCTCGTCTCGTCGGTCATCTACGTGAAGGAGGGGGAGGGCCGCGATTTCCTGATCCTCGACGCGGCGATGAACGACCTGATCCGCCCTGCCATGTATGGCGCGTGGCATGACATCGTGCCGGTCGTCGAACCTGCGCCGGGCATCGAGCAGCGCCCCTACGATGTCGTCGGTCCGGTCTGCGAAAGCGGCGACACCTTTGCCAAGCAGCGCCAGATGCCGCCGCTTGCGCCCGGTGACCTCGTCGCTTTCCGCAGCGCGGGCGCCTACGGCGCAGTGATGTCGAGCGAATACAACACGAGGCCGCTGATCCCCGAGGTGCTGGTGAAGGACGATCACGTCGCCGTCATCCGGGCGCGTCCATCGTTTGACGAGATCATAAACCGAGATACAGTTCCCGAGTGGGTGTAACCCCAAGGGGCATGCCGCCCCCGAAAGGGACCATGACCGAGACCTCCCCCGCCGAACGGGCGCTCGCGCGCCTGGTCTGGCCCCTGCGCCTGACGCGCGCCGGCCTGTTCGCCGAGCGGGCCACGAGGGCGTTCTGGCCCGCCTGGTCGCTGGCCCTGGCCACGATCGCGTGTTTTGCCTTCGGTGTGCCCGCCCGCGTCCCGCCAAGCCTGCTCTGGGGCGGGCTCGGCTTTGTCGCGCTGCTGCTTGTCTGGACCATCGCGCGCGGCATGATGCGCTTTCGCATCCCCACGCGGGAAGAGGCGCTTGACCGCCTTGACCGCACCCTGCCGGGCCGCCCGATCTCGGCGCTTCTGGATCAGCCCGCGATCGGTGCGTCCGACCCCGCAACGCAATCGGTCTGGGCCGCGCACCTGCAGCGGATGGAGGCGCGCACCGCCACAGCCCGCGCCCCCGAGCCCGACCTGCGGCTGTCACGGCAGGACCCTTATGCACTGCGCTACGTGGCCGCGACGGCCTTCGCCATGGCCCTCCTCTTCGGGACACTTGGCCGCGTGAGCGAGGTGGGCGACGTCGTGACCCTCGGCGCCGGGCCTGCCGTCGCCTCGGGCCCTTCATGGGAGGGCTGGGTCGAGCCGCCGATCTACACCGGCCTGCCGTCGCTCTACCTCAACGAGATCACGGCCGAGACGTTCGAGACACCCCAGGGTTCGCGCATCACCTTCCGCAGCTACGGCGAGCCGGGCAGCATCTCGATCACGACCGATGTCGGCCCGATGCCCGCCGAAGATGCCGACGCCTATGCGCAGTCGGTCACCGTCGAGCGATCGGGCAGCTTCACCGTGAACGGCCCGATGGGCCGCAGCTGGGACATCTCCGTACGCGCCGACGCGGCACCGGCCGTGGCGCTCGATGGCGAGGTCGAGGGCGAACCACCCGGCCAGATGCAATTCGCCTTCACGGCGACCGACGACTACGGCATCGCTTCGGGCACCGCCACGATCCGGCTCGACCCGGCCCGCGCGGACCGCCGCTACGGCCTTTCCGTCGAACCGGAACCGCGGGAGGCGCTGGTGCTCGATCTGCCCATGCCCTTCCGTGGCTCGCGCGCCGAGTTCACCGAGGTCCTGCTCGAGGACTTGTCGGAACACCCCTTCGCCAACCTGCCCGCCAGCATGGTGCTGACCGTCACCGACGAGGCAGGCCAGATCGGCACCGTCAGCTACGACATCCCGCGCCTTCCCGGCCGCCGTTTCTTCGATCCGATGGCCAACGCCCTCATCGAGATGCGCCGCGACATCCTGTGGAGCCGCGAGAACGCGCCGCGCACCGCCCAGGTCCTGCGCACGATCACGTGGTCGCCGGAAGAAGACCTCGACCACGGCGTCTACCTCCAGATCCGAAGCGCGATCCGGCGCCTCGAAGCCGGTGTCGACAGCATTTCGACCGAGACCCGCGACCAGGTGGCCGAAATCCTGTGGAACGCGGCGATGGAGCTCGAGGTCGGCGATCTCGACGACGCGCTGGAACGCCTTCGCCGGGCGCAGGAGCGTCTGTCCGAGGCGATGCAACAGGGCGCCAGCGACGAGGAGATCGCGCAACTGATGCAGGAGCTGCGCGAGGCGATGGACGATTACCTGCGCCAGCTGGCCGAGAACGCGCAGCCGGGCGAGGATCGCCCCGACGAGGGCGGCGAGCGCATGGAAATGTCCATGGCCGACCTCGAGGAGATGATGCGCCGCATCGAAGAGCTGATGCAGGAAGGCCGCATGGCCGAGGCGCAGGAGATGCTGAACGCCCTCCAGCAGATGCTGGAGAACATGGAGATGACCCAGGGCGGAGAAGGCGGCGACGGGCCGCAGACGCCCGGCGAGCGCGCGATGGAGGGGCTGCAGGACACGCTGCGCGGCCAGCAGGACCTCAGCGACGACGCCTTCCGCGAGTTGCAGGACCGCCTGAACCCCAACCGTCCGCAGCAAGGCCAGCAGCCTGGACAGCAGGCGCAACCCGGTCAGCAGCCCGGCCAGCAACAGGGACAGCCGGGCGAGCAACCCGGCCAGCAGCAGGGCCAGGGCCAGCCTCAGGGCCAGCAGCAACCGGGCGGCGGCGGCCAGGATGGTCAGCCCGAAGGGCAGGCGCAGGGCGGAGAGAACGGTGAAGGCATGACCCTCGCCGAACGGCAGGAGGCGCTGCGCCGCCTGCTCGAGGAGCAGCAGAGCCGTCTTCCCGGCACCGGCACCGAGGCCGGGGACGAGGCGCAGCGGCAGCTCGACCGCGCTGGTCGCGCCATGGAGGAAGCCGAGGGTCTGCTGGAAGAGGGCGATATCGCCGGCGCGCTCGATGCACAGTCCGAAGCGCTCGAGGCTCTGCGCGAAGGCATGACCGAGCTGGGCCGCGCGCTGGCTCAGGAACAGACCGGGCAGGAGCCGGGACAGGGCCAGGCCGAGGGCAACATGGCTCCCGACCGCCCGCTGCAGGATCCGCTCGGACGGCAGGCGGGCAACTCGGGCAGCTTTGGCTCGGAAGAGGCGATGGGCGACCGTCAGGAAGCTTCCCGCCGCGCCCGTGAATTGCTGGACGAGTTGCGCCAGCGTTCCGCCGAACAGGATCGGCCCGAGATCGAACTCGACTACCTGCGACGTCTCCTTGACCAGTTCTGAGGCAGGGCAACGGAGCCCGGCTCAGCCGCCGTCGGTTGCTTCGCCCAGCCCGTGCGCGATGTCGTCCAGCCAGAAGCGCGCCATGTTCACGGCCTCCTCGTACCGTTCCAGGTAAGGGGCGGCGGTCGGCACGTATTCCGCGATCCGGTCCGTGTTCCCATAGATCCCGGCGGCTGCCGCCGCGAGCGCAATGGCAAGCAGAAACCCGATCCTGGTGCCACGGCGGCGGCGCGGTGCGCTGTCGAGCGTATCGATGTCGGTGGCATCCACCTCGGCATGCGACCGGTCCCGGGTATCGCGCAGCGTCGAATTGATCTCGTCGATATCGGGAAAGAGGTCCCGCGCCGCCGGTCCCAGGGCACCGGCATTGAAAGCATCCTCGGCAGCGTCCAGTTCGGCCCGTCGCCGGGCGCGCTGATCATCGCCAGGCTCTTCCGACAGGGGCATCTCGCCCTGGGTCTCGACCGGTGCGGCCTCGGCCTGGCGCAGACGCGTCTCGCGCTCGGCCTCCTCGCGGAGGATGTCGCGTACCTCGGGGTCGATCTCCCGCCGCCGCAACGCGGCCTGAGGGGCCGCTGTCGGCTCTTCGACCGGGGTGTCGATCTGGTCGGCAGAGGTAGCCGCCTCGCTCCCGGCGCTCTCGGGTGCCGGTGTCTCTTTCGTGCCGGTCGTCGCCGGCTCCGCCTCGCGGACAGGCCGCTCGACCCGCGCCTGCGGCGCCTGGTCGGTCCGTCGACCCGGCTGGAACCACGTGGTCGAGCAGTTCGAACACTGCACGTCGCGCCCCTCGGGCGGGATCATGCTGTCGGCCACCTCATAACGCGCACTACAATTCGGACAGGTCAGCCGCATCGTCTGTCGCTCGCCCCCACTCGGCCCGATGCCCCCCACATAGGCGCAATCAGAACACCCTCGATCACACATCTTGTATCAGCGCGCCCCCCTCATTCCAAGGGTTTCACTCTGTCTGCCGATTGCAACGCCGCGCCATCCGTTGCATGACGGTCGCGGCAAGCGGCAAGGAGCGCCATCCCGTGATCGACATGCAGGACGCCGCCTATGGCTACGGGGCCGAGCCGATCCTGTCGGGTCTGAACCTGCGTCTCGCGCCGGGGTCCTTTCATTTCCTCACCGGACCCTCCGGCGCAGGCAAGACCACGCTCCTCAAGCTCTGCTATGCCGAGCTTGTGCCGACCGCGGGTCGCATCTCGATTTTCGGCGAGGATGCGGCCACGCTCCAGCGCGACGCCATCGCCCTCACGCGGCAAAGGATCGGGGTCGTGCACCAGGATTGCGAGTTTCTCGACCACCTCTCCGTCCGCGAAAACATCGCCCTGCCCCTCACCGTCGCCGGGCGCGACGCAGCGGCGCAGGAGGCGAACCTGAACGAGTTGATTGCCTGGGTCGGACTTGCCGCGCGCGCCGATGCGCGCCCGCCCGAGCTGTCCGGCGGCGAGAGGCAGAGGGCCGCCCTGGCGCGGGCCATCATCATGGACCCGGACCTGATCCTCGCCGACGAACCGACGGGCAACGTGGATTGGGACATGTCGCTGCGCCTGCTGCAACTGCTGACCGAGCTGAACCGGATGGGCAAGACGGTGCTGATCGCCACCCATGACCTCGCGCTGATCCGCGCCGCGAAGGCCCAGGTCCAGGCGCGTGTCCTGCGCCTGTCCGGCGGACGCCTCAGCGCAGCGGCGGCCGACCTGTGAGCGTCGCGGCCGACATCCTTGGCCTGCTCAAGGGCGAAGCGCAGGCCGACCGCGTCGTCCCGCGCAGCGGGCAGGCCGCGAAACTGACGCTCGCCGTCTCCGGCGCGATGGCCTTTCTCGCCGTCTTTGCGCTGGCGCTGTCGCTGGCGGCCGGGCGCCTTGCCGACCGCTGGTCGGACGCGCTGGCGCAAAGCTCGACCATCCGCCTGTCCGCGCCGGCCGCGGAAATGGAGGCGCAGACCTGGACAGTCCTGACCGTGCTGGAGCAGACCCCCGGCGTCGACAGCGCCCGCGCGCTCGGCGACGAGGAACAGCGCGCGCTGCTGGAACCGTGGTTCGGCCCCGACCTTCCGATCGGCGACCTGCCGGTGCCGCGCCTGATCGAGATCATCGAGACGCCCGAGGGCTACGATGCGGACGGGCTGCGCCAGCGTCTCGCCGCCGAGGCACCCGGCGCGGTGCTCGACGATCACACCCGCTGGCGCCGGCCCCTGGTGGACGCGGCCGACCGACTGCGCCTGCTCGGGTGGCTGTCGCTGGTGCTGATCCTGGGATCGACCGCGGCGATGATCACGCTGGCCGCGCAGGCGGCGCTCGCCTCGAACGAACAGGTGATCCGTGTCCTCCGCCTCGTCGGCGCACGCGACAGCTACATAGCGCGCGCCTTCGTGCGCCGTTTCACGCGCCGCGCGCTGACCGGCGCGGCGGTGGGTGCGCTTCTCGGAACCGTCGCGGTCGCCCTCCTCCCGAGTGCGGCGGAGGAGGGCGCCTTCCTCACCGGCCTCGGTTTCCGCGGCGCGGGCTGGCTCTGGCCGCTTGCCATCCCGGTCCTCGCCGCCGTCACGGCCTTCTGGTCGACGCGGATCGCGGCCTTCCGCACGCTGAAAGGGCTTCGCTGATGCAATATCTCCGCTCGCTCTTCTTCATCGGCCAGATGTATGTCGCCATGCTGGTGCTCGCCGTCGCCTATTTTCCCTGGGCCGTGATGTCGGCGACGGGTGCGCATGCGGCCTGCCATGCCTATTGCCGCTGGGTGCTGTGGACACTTGGCTGGATGACGGGTCTGAGGACGGAGGTGCGCGGCACCCCTCCCACGGGCGAGGTGATGATCGCGGCGAAACACCAGAGCTTTCTCGACATCATCATGATCTACAATGCCGTCCCGCGCGGCAAGTTCATCATGAAGCGCGAGCTGATGTATGCCCCCCTGCTGGGGCAATACGGATTGCGCATCGGCTGCGTGCCTGTCGACCGTGGCAAGCGGGGTGCGGCCATCGCCAAGATGCTGTCCGACGTGAAGAGCGGCAAGCAACAGGGCGGCCAGCTGATCATCTATTCCCAGGGCACCCGCGTCGCGCCCGGCGCGAAGCGGCCCTACAAGATCGGAACCGGCGCGCTTTACGAGCAATTGGGCCAGCCCTGCGTGCCTGCGGCCACCAACGTGGGCGTCTTCTGGCCGCGCCACGGCATCCTGCGAAAACCGGGCCTCGCCGTGGTCGAGTTCCTGCCCGAGATCGCGCCGGGCCTGCCGCGCCACGCCTTCATGGAGCGGCTCGAATCCGAGGTCGAGGCGGCGTCGGACGCCCTCATGGCAGAGGCCGGTTTCCATGCGCCTCGTTGAGGATATCGCGGCGCTACAGGCGCTCTATGACAAACCCGTCCCGACCTCGCTGACCAAGGTCGCGACGGCCCTGACACCCCTCTACCGGAAATGGATCGGGGCGGCGCGCTTCTGCGTGCTGTCGACCGTCGGCCCCGAAGGCACCGATGCCAGCCCGCGCGGCGACGACGGCCCGGTGGTCCGCATCGCGGATGACCGGACGCTCTGGCTGCCTGACTGGCGCGGCAACAATCGGCTCGACTGCCTTCGCAACATCGTGCGCGACGGGCGCGTCTCGCTGATGTTCATGATCCCCGGCTGCAACACCGTCGTCCGCGTGAACGGGACGGCCGTCTTGACCGACGACCCCGACCTGACCGGCGCCTTCGAACAGGCCGGTCGCCACCCGAAGACCGTCATCGTGTTGACGGTGGGCGAGGTGTATTTCCAATGCGCCAAGGCCCTGATGCGCTCGGGCCTGTGGACGCGCGGCGACGAGAGCGCGGCCGTGCCGACTGCCGGGCAGTTCATCAGGGAGATGGACGCGGACTTCGATGCCGAGGGCTACGACCTGAGCTATCCCGACGAAGCCCCCAAGCGGATGTGGTGAGATGCTGTCCTACCAGCACGCCTACCACGCCGGGAACCTCGCCGACGTGCACAAGCACGCCATGCTGGCCACCGCGCTCGACTACCTGGTGCGCAAGGACAAGCCGCTCTCCTATCTTGAAACCCACGCGGGCCGCGGCCTCTACCGGCTCGACAGCGCCGAGGCGCTGAAGACCGGCGAAGCCGCGCAGGGCATCGTGCGCGTCGCGGACTGGTTCGCGCCCGACCACCCCTATGCCCGTGCCCGCGCCGCCGTTGCCGCAACCTACGGCCCCACCGCCTACCCCGGCTCCCCCCTCATCGCCGCGGCGCTTCTGCGCCCGGAGGACAGCATGACGCTGGCAGACCTGCACCCCGCCGAGGTCGCCGCCCTGCGCGAGGCGATGCCCGCCGGCCGCGCCCAGGTGCTGCAGGAAGATGGCCTTGCCATGGCGCTCTCCCGCACACCGCCCGAGCCAAGGCGCGGCCTCGCCCTGATAGACCCGAGCTACGAGGTGAAGAGAGACTACGACCGCCTGCCCGCGATCCTGCAGAAGCTTCACGCCAGGTGGAACGTGGGTATCCTGATGCTCTGGTACCCGATCCTCGCGACAGGTGCGCAGTCCGGCATGGTACGCAGCTTGCGCCAAACCTTCCCCGAGGCCCTCTTGCACGAGGTCCGCTTCCCGCCTGCCCGCCCGGGCCACGGCATGATCGGCTCGGGGCTTTTCGTGGTGAACCCGCCCTTCGGGCTCGACACCGAAGCCGACAGTCTGAGCGCTCGGTTCGCCACTCTCTGACCCTTCATCTTGGCCATACACCTGTCGGGGCCAAGGGGGGGGCCGGGGGGTCCCCCCCCGGCGGGTCGACGCGCGAAGCGCGGCGAAATACCCCGCCTAAAGCGCACCCAGCGCCGAAAGCGACACGTCCGCCACATGGTCCCGCCCATAGGCGACCAGCCCGATCGAACGTACCTCCCCGGGCCTGACGGCCCCCGCCATCATCCGGCCCGACGGCAGGAAGCCCGACAGGGGCAGCAGCACCTCGGCCCAATCCGTGCCGGTTTCGAAGCCCTGCTGGTAGTACTGCCAGGGCAGCCGCGTCCGCACCGTCCTGAGATGAACGAAGTACCGCTCGCCGTTGCCGCGAACGCGCAGCCGCAGGGCCGTCACTCCCGCGGGCAACCCGTCCGGCATCCCGGTCCGCGCCTGGATGAAGCCGCCTCGATTGGCGGTCGAGACCCTGCCGGTCAGCCGCAGGGCACCATCCTCGATCCGGGCCTGCCCCTCTGAAACGCCGCCCATCACCGTATCGGCGAGGTAGCTCCAGTCGAAGTCGGCTACCGGTGTCATCTCGGGCCATGCTCCCTGCGCCTGCAGCGGGCGGATCAGTGGCGCGGCAAGGCCTGCGATCAGCAGGCCCCGCCGGGAGATCATGCCGCCAGGCCCTTCGACCCCATGTCGAGATACTTGCGCCGGCGCCCGGCGATCAGCTTCGCTCGGTCCGCGCCCTTCAATTGCGCCAGCATCGAAGAGATCGCTCGGCCGACCCCCGTGATCGCTGCGTCGCGGTCGCGTTGCGCACCGCCCATCGGCTCCTTGATGACCACGTCGCAGACTCCCAGCTTGTGCAGGTCCTGCGCGGTCAGGCGCAGCGCCTCGGCCGCCTCGCGCATCTTCTCGGCATCCTTCCACAGGATTGAGGCGCAGCCCTCGGGACTGATGACCGAGTAGATCGAGTGCTCCAGCATGGCCAGCCGGTCGGCGGTGGCGAAGGCCACGGCCCCGCCCGAACCGCCCTCGCCGATGATGATCGAGATCAGCGGCACGCCGATCTGCAGGCATTTCTCGGTCGAGCGCGCGATCGCCTCGGATTGCCCGCGCTCCTCCGCGCCCTTGCCGGGATAGGCGCCGGGCGTATCGACCAGCGTGATCACCGGCAGGCCGAAACGGTCGGCCATGTCCATGAGGCGCACCGCCTTGCGATACCCTTCGGGCCGCGCCATGCCGAAATTGCGCTCGATCCGGGTCTTGGTGTCATGGCCCTTCTCGTGGCCGATGACCATGACCGGCGTGTCCTCGAACCGCGCAAGTCCGCCCATCACGGCATGGTCGTCGGCGAAGTTCCGGTCACCGGCGAGCGGCGTGTATTCTGTGAAGAGCGCCCGGATATAATCGCGGCAATGCGGGCGGTCCGGATGGCGCGCGACCTGGCATTTCCGCCAGGGGCTCAGGTCCTTGTAGAGGTCGCGGAGCATGTCCGCGGCCTTCTTGTCGAGGGCGGCGGCCTCGGCCTCGACATCCATTTCCTCGTTCCGCCGCGCCAGCGCGCGCAGTTCCTCGGCCTTGCCTTCGATCTCGGCAAGCGGTTTCTCGAAATCGAGATAGGTCGTCATCGTCATCTCCGTGGCCGCGGACTGCGGTCGGTATATGACGACCGGACGCGCCGGATGCAACGCCCGAGGCATGCCACCCTTCTGCGGCCGGGCCTAGCGCAACCCGGTGCGAAGACGCGTACGCGCCTTTCGGCTGGCGGCAATGTCCGCGCGAGTCGCCAGGGCCGTCCGCCCCGCCGCCCCTTGGCGCAAGAGCCGGGACCTGTCGTGCCGGGACGGATCGGTCCCGGCGACCGGGCCGCGTTCCGCCCCCTCCGGCGCTCCGGCACGGAGGGCGCGCTCCAGCAGGAGGGCGATGGACGTGATCGACAGCATGTGCCACAGCATCAGAACCGGCAGCGCCTCGATCACGAACCATGCGAGGAGCAGCATCGGCAGCATCAGGACCGGCAGGAAACCAACCGAGGTGGCCAGCGACAGGATCACGAGCAGTCCGCCGCCCCGCACCTGCTGCGCGCGGGTCGCCCTGGCCCAGGCCAATCCAGCCAATCCGGCAAGGCAGATCGCAACCATGTCGGCGCGCAGACCGATGCCACCGATCTGGTAGCGCCCCGCAAGCGCGACGACGACGCAGGCCACGAGGCCGCGACGCCCGAGATACGCGCCCGCAAGGCCAAGGGGAACGAGCCGCAAGTCGATGAGGAAACCGGCCACAGGCTGATAGCCGGTGTTCATCTGGACGACCGCAACGAGACCGAACCCAAGGCCGAGGCCGATGGGCGAGAGATGTCGACCGGGACCGCGCTGCCGGACCAGCCCGTGCCCCCACACCAGGATGGCGAGAGCGGCAAGCGAGCTCAGGTAGTCGAGGGCGAGTTCGGAATCGAACCACATGGGGCCTCCGGCGGCAAATACCGGCAGGCTGCCCCGGGCGCGGTTAAGGTCATGCTAACGCGGCTCAGCCCGCGGCGATCATCTCGGCCTGTTTCACGATCACCTCGGCCTGCTTGATCGACGCGATATCGACGAGGCGGCCCTTGTAGACGGTCGCGCCCGCCCCCTCGGCCTTCGCCTTCTCCATCGCCGCGAGGATCTCGCGCGCCTCGGCGACGGCCTCTTCCGACGGGGTGAAGACCTCGTTCGCAAGGGTCACTTGCTTGGGGTGGATCGCCCATTTCCCGACCATCCCCAGCGTGGCCGAGCGGCGCGCCTGCGCGCGGAAGCCTTCGTCGTCCGAGAAGTCGCCGAAGGGCCCGTCGACCGGCAGCACCCCATGCGTCCGGCAGGCCGCCACGATCGCCGCCTGCGCCCAGTGCCACGGGTCCGACCAGTATTTCTGCCCCTCGCGGTGCATGTAGTAGTTTTCCTGCGTGCCCCCGATGCCGGTGGTCTGCATCCCCATCGAGGCCGCGAAATCCGCCGCGCCGAGGCTCATCGCCTGCAGCCGCGGCGAGGCGGCCGCGATCTCCTCGACATGGGCGATGCCGGCGGCGCTTTCGATGATGACCTCGAAGGCGATGGGTTTCGTCCGGCCCATCGCCATCTCGATCGAGGTCACCAGCGCATCGACCGCGTAGATATCGCCCGCATTCCCGACCTTGGGGATCATGATCTGGTCGAGCCGGTCACCCGCCTGTTCCAGAAGGTCCACGACATCGCGATACCAGTAGGGGCTGTCGAGCCCGTTGATCCGCACGCTCAGCGTCTTCTTGCCCCAATCCACGTCGCCGATGGCCTGGATCACGTTCTTCCGCGCCTCGGGCTTGTCGTCGGGGGCGACCGAATCCTCGAGGTCGAGGTTGATCACATCCGCGTCGGACGCGGCCATCTTCTCGAAGATCGCGGGCCGCGAGCCGGGTCCGAACAGCTGGCAGCGGTTCGGACGGGCGACGGGCTGGGGCTGGATGCGGAAGCTCATGGGCGGGATCTCCGGTGCGCAAGGAAGTTTCGTCTCTCTCGCCCCTGCGGATAGGATATTGCGCCGCGGCACGCAAGTGCTGCGGCGCGGCATGAGGTGGGCAATCTGCCCACCCTACTGCAGGTCGGAAAAGGCGGTCTTCAGCCGCTCGACCGCGTCCTCGACGCGGCTGCGGGGCGTGGCGAGATTGAACCGAAGGAAATTCTCCCCGCCCTTTCCGAAGGCCGGCCCGTGATTGGCGGCGATCTTCGCGTCCCGCTCGACCCGCGCGGTGAATTCCTCCGGCGACATTCCGGTGCCCGAGAAATCCACCCATGCGAGGTAGGTCGATTCCAGGGGCATCGACCGCAGGCCGGGAATGGCGTTGACCCCGGCGTCGAACAGACGGGCGTTCTCGGCCACGTAGGCCATCATGGCATCGACCCAGGCCGCGCCCTCGGGCGAATAGGCGGCGGTCATCATGCGCAGGCCGAAGGCGTTGGGCGAAATGCCCAGCGCGGCCATCCGCTGCGCAAAGGTCGCGCGCAGCGCAGGATCCTCAATGATGACATTGCCGACATGCGCCCCCGCCAGGTTGAAGGTCTTCGTCCCCGCCGTCATCATCACCAGGCGATCACGGACTCCCTCGATCAGAGCCATCGGGATATGGGCCTGCCCCGGAATGAGGAGATCGCAGTGGATCTCGTCGGACACGATTATCAGGTCATGCCGGCGCGCGAAATCCGCGACGCCTTCCAACTCCTCCCGCGTGAAGACGCGGCCGCCGGGATTGTGCGGCGAACACAGGACGAGCATCCGCGCGGTTTCGGGCACCTGTGCGTCATAGGCCTCGAAATCGAGGACATAGCGGCCATCCTCGATCGGCATCTCCAGTTCGACCACCTCGCGCCCGGCCGCCCGGATCACGCGGAAGAAGGCGTGGTAGATCGGGGTGAACATGACCACGCCGTCGCCGGGCTTCGTGAACGCGTCGACGCAAAGCGCGGTTCCGTTGACCAGCCCGTTGGTGGTGAAGATCCAGTCGTCCTCGACCGCCCAGCCCCGGCGCTCGGCCTGCCACCAGCGCACCGCATCCTTGTACGCCCGGTCATCGCCGAAATACCCGTAGACACCATGCCCGGTCATGTCGCGCAGAACGGCCTGCACGCACTCGGGCGCCGCGAAATCCATGTCGGCGACCCACATGGCAAGCCCGTCGTCGGGGCTGACTCCGAAAAGAGATTCCATCCCGTCCCACTTGATGCAGTGGGTTCCACGGCGGTCGATGATCTCGTCAAAGGACATGGTTACTCCGGTTCAATTTCCGGTCGATAGCTATCCCAAGGATCGCCGAGCGCAAGACCGCATGACGGCCGCATGGACGCATGGCGTTGCGGCGACGGTCGGCTTGTCCTACATCATCGCCATGAAGCGTCCGATCCTCATCCACCCCGACCCGCGGCTGAAGAAGACCGCGCCGCCGATCGCGGATATCACCGACGATCTGCGCGCGCTGGCCGACGACATGCTCGAGACCATGTACGCCGCGCCGGGCATCGGGCTGGCCGCGCCCCAGGTCGGCATCGACACGCGTCTGATCGTGCTGGACTGCGTGAAGGAGGAGGGCGCAGCCCCCCGCCCGCTCGCCATGTTCAACCCCGAGGTCGTGGCGGAATCCGACCTGCGCAGCGTCTACGAGGAAGGCTGCCTGTCGATCCCCGACATCTACGCCGATGTCGAGCGCCCCGCCGAGGTGACGGTGCGCTGGATCGATCCGAAGGGCGCCGAGCGGCAGGAGACCTTCGACGGTCTCTGGGCGACCTGCGTGCAGCACGAGATCGACCACCTGAACGGCACGCTCTTCATCGACTATCTCAAGCCGCTCAAGCGCCAGCTGATCACCCGCAAGATGGTCAAGCTGAAGAAGGACCGCGCGCGGGAAAAGGCGTGAGGGGCACGCGCCGCGCCTTCGTCATGTGGCCCGACAGGCGGCTGCGGACGCCCGCCGCCGATGTGGCCGAGATCACCGACGGTATCCGACAGACCTGGGCCGACATGATCGAGACGATGGATGCCATGCCCGGCGTCGGCCTCGCGGCACCGCAGATCGGCGTGATGCTGCGCCTCGCTGTCGTCGATGCCTCGGACGAGCGCGGTCGTGCGATCCGCATGGCCAACCCCGAGATCGTGGCCGCCTCGGACGAGACCAACGACCACGAGGAGGCAAGCCCCAACCTGCCCGGCGTCTGGGCCAGGATCACGCGCCCCGCACGCGTGACGGTGGCCTTCACGGATCATCTCGGCATCCGCGTGCGGCAGGAGTTCACGGGGCTCTGGGCGACCAGCGTCCAGCATCAGATCGACCATTTGGCGGGGCGCATGTATTTCGACCACCTGTCCAAGACGAAGCGCGACATGCTCTTGAAGCGCGCCGCCAAGGGGGGACGCTGATGCGCGTCGTCTTCATGGGCACACCCGAGTTCTCGGTTCCCGTCCTCGACGCGCTGATCGCGGCCGGGCACGAGATCGCCGCCGTCTACACCCAGCCGCCCCGCCCCGCGGGCCGCGGCAAGAAGGAACGGCCGAGCCCCGTGCAGGCCCGCGCCGAGGCGCTCGGGCTGACGGTGCGCCATCCGCGGACGCTCCGCGACCCCGACGCGCAGGCCGAGTTCGCCGCGCTGAAGGCAGATGTCGCCGTCGTCGTTGCCTACGGTCTGATCCTGCCGCAAGCCGTGCTGGATGCGCCCGCGCGCGGTTGCCTCAACATCCACGCGAGCCTTCTGCCGCGCTGGCGCGGCGCCGCGCCGATCCAGCGGGCGATCATGGCGGGCGACACGGAAACCGGGGTCTGCATCATGCAGATGGAGGCGGGGCTCGATACCGGCCCGGTCCTCTTGCGCCGGGCCATCCCCATACGGGCAGAGGAGACGGCGGGCGAATTGCATGACCGGCTGTCAGCCCTCGGCGCCGAGGCCATCATCGAGGCACTGGCCCAGCTCGACACGCTGAGCCCGGAACCGCAGCCCGACACGGGCGTCACCTATGCCGAGAAGATCGACAAGGCCGAGGCGCGGGTGGACTGGACCGCGCCCGCGCCCATTATCGACAGGCAGATCCGGGGCCTGTCGCCCTTCCCCGGCGCCTGGACACTGGTCGGCGGGACACGGGTCAAGCTGATCCGCAGCCGTCTGGCGGCAGGCACGGGCATGGCCGGCGAGGTACTTGACGGCCTGACCATTGCCTGCGGCAAGGGCGCGGTGGAGATCACCGAGTTGCAACCCGAGGGCAAGCCGAGGATGGCGACCGAAGCGTATTTGCGTGGCGCGCGCATCGCGCCGGGAATGGTGTTGGGAGTTGGGACATGATCCTGTTCTCGTTCTTCGGCTCGCTGATGATCGCGGGTATCGTGGCGGTGGTCTTCGAGAAATGGGGCTGGACGCATAACGGCCTCCTGCCCTCTGTCCTGATCGCCTTCGGTGCGGTCCTCGCGCTCTTCTTCATCCGCTCGCTTTTCGGCCTGACGCTGGGATCGCCGGGGCTCGACGCGATCGCCGGCTCGGCCGCGGCGCTGATCCTGATCCCCACGGAATATGCAAACCGCCGCCGCACGCGGGACAACGATCGCCGGCGCTGAAACCTCAGCTGATCGTGCGGCGCGAGACCGGACCGACCTCCGGGCGCAGCATCTCCTCGGCATCGGGCAGTGCCTCGATCACGACATAGGCCTGCGCCCAGGGATGATCGTCGGTCAGGCTGACATGGATGACCGAGGAGTGCCCATCGGGCGTCATCTGGTCGAGCCGTTCCTTCGCCCAGCCCGTCACATGCATCACCGGCTGGCCGGACGGAAGGTTCGTCACCGCCATGTCCTTCCACGCGATGCCCATGCGCAAGCCGGTGCCCAGCGCCTTGGAACACGCCTCCTTCGCGGCCCAGCGCTTCGCATAGACCGCGGCGGGATCCTTCATGCGCTCGGCGCGGTTCTGTTCCGTGACCGTGAACACGCGGTCGCGGAACCGGTCGCCGAACCGGTCCAGCGCACGCTGGATGCGATCGATGTTCGCAAGGTCGGTGCCGATGCCGAGGATCATTTGAGGCTCACCCTACCCGTCGCCTGGTTCACGGTCACGACAAGGTCGCGCCAGGTCGTCGACACCCCGTCGGTCGCCCCTACCGGCACGGTCAGGGTCAATCCCCGCACCGGGTCGTAGCGTGCCGAAAGCGCCTCCATCCGCAGCCCGCCGAACCCGAGACCGCCTGTCTCGGAGATCAGGACGCAGCCCGGAAAGGGCTCGTCCGGCAGGGGATGCGTGATCAGCAGATGCGCCCAGGCCAGCGCCGGTTCGACCGTGTCGAGACCCATCACCCGTACCGCTCCGTTTGCGAAACTGCGGACCGCCACCTCGGGCGGGGCCATGAGGTTGCGTGCACTCGCCTCCCAGGTGTCGCAGTCGCGCAGCACCTGCGCCGCAGCCGGCGTGGCCGCGTAGAATCCGAGCATCGCCGCGAAGCAGGCGAGGACGGGACGCATGGGAAACCTCCGGGTCTGGACGGGGCATCTCAGCCGCGCGCAGCCTCCATCATTTCGCGCATCTTCGCAATGGCATGGGGCAGCCCCACGAAGACCGCCTCGCCGATCAGGAAGTGACCGATGTTGAGCTCGGCCACTTCGGGCATCGCCGCGACCGGGCCCACCGTGTCATAGGTCAGACCGTGACCCATGTGCACCTCGAGCCCGAGGTCCGCAGCCCGTTTCGCCCCATCGACCAGGCGCTCGAGTTCGGCGTCACGGGCGGCGAAATCACCTTCGGCGTGGAAATCGCAATACGCGCCCGTGTGCAGCTCGATGACCGGTGCACCGATCCGGGCGGCCGCCTCGATCTGAACCGGGTCTGCGGCGATGAAGAGCGACACCCGGATGCCCGCTTCCGTCAGGGGCGCGATATAGGCGGCCAGACGCGTGTCGTCGCCAGCGACCTCCAGCCCGCCTTCGGTCGTCCGCTCCTCACGGCGCTCGGGCACGATGCAGGCCGCGTGGGGGCGATGCGCCAGCGCGATGCGCCGCATCTCGTCGGTGGCGGCCATCTCGAAGTTCAGCGGGATGGTGATCGCCGCCATGATCGCGTCGATATCCGCGTCGCGGATGTGGCGCCGGTCCTCGCGCAGATGCGCGGTGATGCCGTCGGCCCCCGCCTTTTCTGCGATGCGGGCGGCGCGCACCGGGTCGGGCAAGGCGCCGCCGCGCGCGTTTCTCAGCGTCGCGACATGGTCGATGTTCACGCCAAGCCGCAGTCGATCTGCCATGTGACCCTCCGTTGATCCGTCGCGGTGAAGCCTAGCGGTCCGCCGCCGCCGCGCCAGCCTGTTCGCGCAGCTTTTCCATCTTCTTTCGCAATCTGGCGGATCGCCGTTTCTGATAGGCCCGGATCACCGGAACCGACAGGTAGTAGCAGACCACGCCACAGATGAGACCCGGGATGATCGAGCCGACCATCCAGGGAAAGAACACGTCGTCGTAGAACCTGTGCAACTCTTCCCAATGCGCCGTCTCGTGCGTGAAGATGGCGACGAAGTTGTGCCAGAGATCGCCCGCCGCAGCGCCGAACTTGGCGAAGATCGAGTCGTTCAGGTCGCCGCGCATGGTGGTGCCCAGCAGCCAGTGCCCGGTCTGCAGCGAGATGAAGGCGATCGGAACATAAGTCAGAGGGTTGCCGAGGAACGTGGCCAGCAACGCGGCAAGGATCGACCCTCGCATGACCTTGGCCAACGCCGCGGCGACGACGAAATGCAGCCCAAAAAACGGGGTGAATATGGTAAAGGCCCCGGCGAAGACACCGCGCGCGATCTGCTCGGGAGTGCCCGGCAGGCGGTGCATCCGATGCTTGACGTAGTGGAACGCACGCACCCATCCGCCACGCGGCCAGAACGCCTCGGCGACGACGCGAAATACACCTCGGGAGTCGCGGCGCTTGAATACCACGCGCGGCCTGCCTTTCCCTTCCCGCCCCACCCCGCCTCGTCACGGGTTCGGGCCATGTATCGCCGCGGCCGGAACCGTCAGGGCCGCCGGTCCAGATCCCGGGAGCGCTGAAGGCTGGCCACGTCGCTATCGAGGTCCACCGCCATCATGACAGCGTGGAGGTGTTCCGCATTGCGCACATCGACATCGATCAGAAGGCGGAAGAAATCCGGTTTCCGATCAATGAAATGCAGATCAGAGATATTGGCGTTCTGCTCGCCGATCAATGTGCAGATACGTCCCAGCACCCCATGCTGGTTCGAGATCGTGACGTCAATGGTCACGTTATGCACCGGCGCGTGGCGTCCTTCGGTCCAGTGCAGGTCGATCCAGCGCTCGGGCTGGTCGTCGAACGCCGCAAGCGCCGGGCAGTCGATCGCGTGCACGATCGGCCCCTTGCCGGCATAGGTGATGCCCACGATCCGCTCGCCCGGAACCGGCTGGCAACATTGCGCGCGACGGGTCTGCGCCCCGGGCGGCAGGCCGATCACCGCGCGCACGGCTTCGACGTCCGCCTTTTCCGTGCGGCCCGCAAGCTCGGGGTAAAGCCGCGCGACGACCGACCGCGCCGACAGTTCCGCCGACCCGATGCGTGCCAGCATCTCGTCCCCGTCCTTCAGCCCGATCGCCCGGGCCGCCGTATCCAGCGCCTTGTCCGTCGCCTTCTTGCCGACCTGGTCAAAGGCCACCCGCGCCAGTTCACGGCCCAGCTTGATGTAGCGCTCGCGGTCCTCCTCGCGCAGCATGCGGCGGATCGCGGCCTTGGCCCGGCCCGTCACGACGATGTCGATCCAGCTGGCCTGCGGGGTCTGACCCTCGGCGGTGATGATCTCGACCGATTGGCCGTTCTTCAGCCGCGTCCAGAGCGGCACGCGCAGCCCGTCCACCTTGGCGCCGACGCAGCTGTGCCCGATCCGGGTGTGGATCGAATAGGCGAAATCGATCGGCGTCGCGCCCTTCGGCAACTGGATCACGTCGCCCTTGGGCGTGAAGCAGAAGACCTGGTCGGAATACATCTCGAGCTTCACATGCTCGAGGAACTCGTCGTGATCCTCGGCGTTCTCGAAACGCTCGGTCAGCCCTTCGAGCCATTTCGCCGGATCAACGGCAAAGGGGTTCTCGGTGCGCACGCCGTCGCGATAGGACCAATGCGCGGCAACCCCGCTTTCGGCCACGTCATGCATCTGGCGGGTGCGGATCTGCACCTCCACCCGCTTGCCGTCGCGCCCCGACACGGTGGTGTGGATCGAGCGGTACCCGTTCGTCTTTGGTTGGCTGATGTAGTCCTTGAAGCGCCCCGGCACGGCACGCCAGCGCTGGTGGATCGCGCCCAGCACGCGGTAGCAGTCATCCTCCCTCTCGGTGAGGACGCGGAAGCCGTAGATGTCGGAGAGCCGGGAGAAGGCCAGTTCCTTCTCCTGCATCTTGCGCCAGATCGAGAAGGGTTTCTTGGCGCGCCCGAAGACGTCTGCCCTGACCCCGTGCCGCTCGAGCACGGTCTCGATGTCATCCGTGATCCGGGGGATCACGTCGCCGGTTTCCTTCTGCAGCATCAGGAAGCGGCGCATGATCGAGGTGCGCGCCTCGGGGTTCAGCACCCGGAAGGCGAGGTCCTCGAGTTCCTCGCGCATCCACTGCATGCCCATCCGGCCCGCGAGCGGCGCGTAGATGTCCATCGTCTCATGCGCCTTCTTCGCCTGCTTCTCGGGCGGCATGTGGCGGATGGTGCGCATGTTGTGGAGCCGGTCGGCAAGCTTCACGAGGATCACGCGCAGGTCCTTGGACATCGCCATCAGAAGCTTGCGGAAATTCTCGGCCTGCTTCGATTCGCGGCTGGACAGCTCAAGGTTGGTCAGCTTGGTGACCCCATCGACCAGTTCGGCCACGTCGGTGCCGAACAGCTCGGCCACCTCGGTATAGGTGCCCTTGGTGTCCTCGATCGTGTCGTGCAGCAGCGCCGTCGCGATGGTCGCATCGTCGAGCCGCTGCTCGGTCAGGATCGCGGCGACCGCGACGGGATGCGTGAAATAGGGCTCGCCCGAGTGGCGTTTCTGCCCCTCGTGCATGCGCTGCGCATAGGCATAGGCGCCCCTCAGGAGCGCCTCGTTGGTCTTGGGGTTGTAATTGCGAACGAGGGACAGCAGGTCGTCGGCGTCGATCATGCCCGTCTCAGCCGCCTGTCCCCGAAGGCCCTTATTTCTGGCCCTGCGCTTCCATGAGCGCGCGCAGCATCTGCTCTTCGCTCATGTCGTCGTGGGCCGGACGATCGGCTTCGACGCCCTGAAGCAGCGCCATCGCGTCTTCCTCGGGCTCGTCGACCTCGATCTGGGTCTGGTGGCTTTCGATCAGGCGTTCGCGCAGATCGTCGGCACCCTGCGTCTCCTCGGCGATCTCGCGAAGCGCCACGACGGGGTTCTTGTCGTTGTCGCGGTCGAGCGTGAGCGGCGATCCGGACGAGATTTCGCGCGCGCGATGGGCGGCGAGCATGACAAGTTCGAACCGGTTCGGAACCTTGTCGACGCAATCTTCAACGGTGACGCGGGCCATGTGCGGGCACCTCCAGCCTTTGCTCGGGAGCGGTAGAAAGGCCCCATCTACGCGCCGCACCCGGAAATGACAAGGGTCAAGACGGTGTTTCGCTCTCGTCGTCGGCATCGATCGGGCGGATCTCCGCCCGCTCCTCGGCGGGCCGGTCGCCCAGCATCTGCAGCACGTCATGTCCCGTCACGGGATGCCGCCAGTCCGGCGCGATTTCGGCCAGTGGCACAAGCACGAAACTCCGCTCCGCCAGCCGCGGATGCGGCAGGATCAGTTCGCCCGGCGCTTCCACCGCCGCGCGCTCGGGTGACAGCGCGGCCCAGCGGGCCTGCGTCGCGGCATCAGGACAAACCCGGTCGTCAAGAGCGATCAGGTCGAGGTCCATCAGCCGCGCCTCCCACCGCGCGGTGCGCGTCCGGCCAAAGGCGGCCTCCACCTTGTGCAGAAGCGACAGAAGCGCCTCTGGCGTATCCCTCCAGTCGAGCGCCACGACCGCGTTGACGAAGTCCGGACCGGAGCCGGGGGGAAAGGCGGGCGTGCGATAAAGACGGCTCGGTGTCACCGGGCATCCGGTGACCTTGCCGAGTGCCGCGATGGCATCCGCGACCGCGACCTCGGGCGCATGACCGTCCCGCGGCAGGTTCGCTCCGAAGGCGATGAAGGCTCGTGACATCGGTCGGATTCCACGGATGATTGCATCCGCTCTTCAAATCATTAAGTTGAGACAACTTGGCGGTGATCGTCGATAGCTTCACTCCCTATCATCAAAACGTTCACTCTCCAGCATTATGACGGGATCCTTGGCATGTTTTATCGTGACGAACGATTGGCGCTGTTCATTGACGGCTCCAATCTCTACGCGGCAGCGAAGGCGCTGCAATTCGACATCGACTACAAGCTTCTCCGGCAGGAGTTCATGCAGCGGGGAAAGCTCCTGAGGGCCTTCTACTACACGGCCCTGCTTGAAAACGATGACTACTCTCCGATCCGGCCGCTCGTCGACTGGCTCCACTACAACGGCTTCACCATGGTCACGAAGCCCGCGAAGGAGTTCACCGACAGCCAGGGACGGCGCAAGATCAAGGGCAACATGGACATCGAGCTGACCGTCGATGCCATGGAGACGGCGGCCCATGTCGATCACATCGTGCTCTTCTCCGGCGACGGCGACTTCAAGCCGCTGGTCGAAGCGCTTCAGCGCAAGGGTTGCCGGGTCTCGGTCGTATCGACCATCCGCAGCCAGCCGCCGATGATCGCCGACGACCTGCGCCGTCAGGCCGACAACTTCATCGAGCTCGACGAGCTGCGCGAAGTCATCGGTCGCCCGCCGCGTGAGCCGCGCGACGAGCGCACGCGCCAGGACGCCGACACCGCGGACTGATCCCCGGCAGGGCATCGGGGCGGCGGCACCGGGCTTGCCCGGTGCCTTGTCGTGCGTCATCCTGACGTCATGCCGAGGCAGCCGCCACCCCGACCCTTCCGGCCCGACCCGGCCCAGATGGCGCTGGCCCCGGCGGTGTCCGGAAACACGATCAACGGGCTGGGCGAGGCGGCCCGGCGACGGCCGCGCATGGTCTACTGGGCGCCCGACCCCGACACCATCGCGCATGGCGCAATGCAACGCTGGTTCTATAGCGCGACGCCACCCGACCCCCGCTTCTCCGAGATGCGCGCCTGGCGGCAGACGATCTACGACATGCCCCTGCCCGCGGTCGCCGCGGCACCTGCGCAGCGCGCACCGCAGGACTGGACCGCCGCGCTCGACCGTTTCGTGGCCGAGGGGCTCTGCGAGAAGGCCGGCGTGGCCGAAATGCGCGAGGATTGGGTCTACGAGGGCGAAAGCGTCGCCGAGTCCCGGATCATCATGTTGGGCGTCCAGCATGAACATGGTGCGATCGCCGAGGCGCCCGGCATCCCCGCCGCGGTCGAGGTGCTGCGCCAGTACGGTCGGGCCGCGCTCGCTGCCAAGACCGTCGCGGGCTGGCTCCGCGAACAGGGCTGGGCGGCCGAACCCGTGAGCGGTCCGATGACGGGAACGGTGGCGATGATCCCGCCCGCCCTGGCCTGCGGCTTCGGCGAGTTGGGCAAGCATGGTTCGATCATCGACCGCGACATGGGGGCATCCTTCCGCCTTGCGGCCGTTCTGACAGACGCGCCCTTCGCGCCGACGCCGCCCGTCGATCACGGCATCGACGCCTTCTGCGCCGCCTGCCGCATCTGCGAGGACGCCTGCCCGCCACAGGCCATCTTCCCCGAGAAGCAGACCGTTCGGGGAGAGAGGAAATGGTACGTCGATTTCGACAGGTGCCTGCCTTTTTTCAACGAGACGCAGGGCTGCGCGATCTGTATCGCCGTCTGCCCGTGGTCACGGCCCGGCGTCGGGCCCAACCTTGCGGAAAAGCTGGCCCGCAGGGCCGCGCGGATGGGGGATCAAGGCGCGTCGGAGCGGCGGAAGACCGAGACCTGAAACGCCTGCGTTCTCCCCATCGGCGTTGCGTGCACATGGCGCTGCGCCTCGACCGGGGCGAAGACACCCGGCGCGCCTGCCTCGAGACGCGCCGCGAGCGCCTCGGGGGAATACCGCACGACCGGCAGGTTCGAGCAGCGCTCGGGCCCGTCTTCGGCGAAGGTCGCGATGATCGCGTGCCCGCCCGGCGCAAGCGCCCGGCGCATGACGCCGATGTAATTGTCCTGATCGGCCGGTGACGTCAGGAAATGGAACACGGCGCGGTCATGCCAGACCCCGTAGGGCTTGTCGGGGGTCCATCGCGTCACGTCGCCCACCACCCACCGCACGCGCGAGGCAGCCGGTCCAAGCCGCGACTTGCTGATGTCCAGTGCCGCGGCCGACAGGTCGAGCACGCAGATGTCGCCGAAACCGTCGGCCAGCAGCGCATCAGGCAGCCGTGACGCCCCGCCCCCCACGTCGACCACCGGCCCCGCGGGGACAGCATATCGGCGGATCAGGCCAAGCGAGATCTCGGGCACCTCCTCGAACCAGGTCAGCGCCTCGGGCGCGCGCGCGCCATAGACCTCATCCCAGTGACGCTCCTGCTGATCCATGCCCGTCCCCCGGTTCATTCCAGCGCCGACATTGCGTTCAGCTGGTTATGCGCCTCGATGACCTCGGCCGGCCACGTCGACTTGATGTAGCTCAGGACCGCGATGATCTCATCCCCTGTCAGCACCTCGCCGAAGCCCATCATGTCGCTTTCGTAGCCGCGCCCGACCACGGCGGCCGTCCCGCGCGTGGTGATGTCGATCAGAAGTGCATCGGCATGGTGCCAGGTGTGCCCCGTCACATCATGCGGCGGCGCGGGCATCCGCCCGGCCTCGTTCCGCTCCCGCCAGTTCGGCTGCCCCTCGAGATCGGCGCCGTGGCAGGACGCGCAGTGCTGATCATAGACCGCGGCCCCCAGGGCAACGACCTCGGGGTCCTGCCAGCGCAGGATCTGGCCCGGCGCCTCGGTCGCGCCGGCGGGCCAGAGCACCACCCCGAGCCCGATCAGCGCCACGCCTCCAGCAAAACCCATGATCATGTCTCGCCGCATCCCGTCGATCTCCCCTTCGCGTTGTCCAAGGTTTTTCTGACACCTTCCCCCAACGGGAAGGCAAGCCCCAAGGCTGGACGCACGCCCGCTTTGGCCTTACCTGTGGTGTAAACCCGACCGGACACCCCCGCCGCCCGAGGCCCCAATGACCAAGCCCCCGCTGACCATCCATCTCGCTGCCCCGCGCGGCTTCTGCGCGGGCGTCGACCGGGCGATCAAGATCGTCGAGATGGCACTCGGGAAATGGGGCGCGCCGGTCTATGTCCGACACGAGATCGTGCACAACAAGTATGTCGTCGATGACCTCCGCGCCAAGGGCGCCGTCTTCGTCGAGGAGCTGGACGAGTGCCCCCTCGACCGCCCGGTGATCTTCTCGGCCCATGGCGTGCCCAAGGCCGTCCCGCTTGAGGCCGCGCGGCGGCAGATGGTCTATGTCGACGCCACCTGCCCGCTTGTGTCCAAGGTGCATATCGAGGCCGCCCGGCACCACGAGAACGGGCTCCAGATGATCATGATCGGCCACGCGGGCCACCCCGAGACGATCGGCACCATGGGCCAGCTGCCCGAGGGCGAGGTGCTGCTGGTCGAAACCGTCGAGGACGTGGCGACGGTCGCGGTGCGCGATCCCGACCGGCTGGCCTTCGTCACGCAGACGACGCTGTCGGTGGACGACACCGCCGACATCGTCGCGGCGCTGCAGGCGCGGTTCCCGAACATCGTCGGCCCGCACAAGGAGGACATCTGCTACGCCACCACCAACCGGCAGGAGGCGGTGAAGGCCATGGCGCCCAAAGCCGACGCGATGCTGGTCGTGGGCGCGCCGAATTCGTCGAATTCTAAACGCCTGGTCGAGGTCGGCGCGCGCGCGGGCTGCGGCTATGCGCAGCTGGTGCAGCGGGCGACGGACATCGACTGGCGCGCGCTGGAGGGCATCCGCTCGCTCGGCATCACGGCGGGGGCCTCGGCGCCCGAGGTGCTGGTCAACGAGGTCATCGACGCCTTCCGCGCGCGGTTCGAGGTGACGGTGGAACCGGTGGTGACGGCGGAGGAGAACGTCGAGTTCAAGGTGCCCCGGGTGTTGCGGGAGACGGTCTGACAGGACCGCACGGCCCGGCCGTTCACGGCAAATCGGCGAGTGACGGCGTGAACCCCGGACTGCAAGGTGCGACGTCGGCGAAAGCGGGCTTCCTGGGGGCACAGCCCGCTCCTGGCATCAGGCCATGCGCGCGACAGGGGACGGCCAAGCCCAAAGGCAGAAGTTTGTCCGACTCCTCAAGGGGTCGGACTTTTGCCGGGCTTGGCGGCTGTCGACGCTCAAGCGGCAACGCGTCGGCCCCCCCGCGAATGACCTTTTGAACGAGGTCGTGATGCCGGGAGCTACGTTCCTTGAGATCTTCGACGCCCCCCCTTCCAAAGTGTCCGCTTCCATACTGAGGGAGGGTCGCACCTGGTATTCACACGCTGCCAGTGACCTGACTCATCGGGCACGTCTCGGCAGCGAGGACCGAAGCGAGGTGAACCGGTTGCTCGAGGAAGTCAGGTCCGATCTGTCCCAAACGATCCCCGGCGATGACGAATTGGCACGCCTGTCCGACATGCTCGTTGCCTTCGAAGCGGGTGCCAAGGCGGGGTAAGTTTCCGCTTCGTCCCGCTCGGCGGACGTTCCCGTTCAAAACCCCAGTCACGCCACCCCCCTTGCCCCTTCCCCCGCTCCGGGGCAGAACCGCCCTCATGAGCCAGATCCCCCGCCCCGCCCTGATCCTCGGCCTCGCCGGCCTGATCCCGTTCCTTTACGGCGCGCTCTCGGTGCTGGTGCCCGCCACGGGCGCGATCGGCCGCCTCTGGGGCAGCAATTACGCGGGCGTCCAGATCCTGCAGGCCTACGGCATCGTCATCCTGTGCTTCATGGCCGGCGTGATCTGGGGCTTCGCGGCCCGGACCGAGGGGCGGGCGGCGACCTTCTACTACGCGCTCTCGGTCATCCCCGCGATCTTCGTCTTCCTCACCGCCTTCAGCGCGCCGCGGCCCAGCCTCGTCATGCTGATCCTCGGCTTTCTCGCGCTTCTCGCCATCGACGCGAGCGCGGCGCGGCAGGGTCTTGCCCCGACCTGGTGGATGTCCCTGCGCCTGCTGCTCACGACGGTCGTGGTGGTCTGCCTCGGCATCGGGGTGCTGGCGTGAGTGCGGACCTTCAGACACTGGGCGTCTATGCCACCGAGGCCGCACGCTACGCGGGCCTTGCGCCGACGCGCCGCGAGGAAGTCAGCCTGTCCGCCTTTCTTGCCAGACTGCCAGTGGGCGCGCGCATCCTCGATCTGGGCTGCGGTCCGGGTCATCAGGCCCTGCGCATGCAGGCGGCAGGCTGTCGCGTAACCGCATGGGACGCTTGCCCGGAGTTTGTCGCAGCGGCCCGAGGCAAAGGTCTGCCGGCCGAAGAGCGCAGCTTTGACGATCTCGACGCCGTGGCGGGATTCGACGGCGTCTGGGCCAGCTTCAGCCTCCTTCACGCGCCGCGCATCGATCTTCCCCGCCACCTGGCAGCCATCGCGCGGGCGCTGGTTCCGGGCGGCTGGCTCTTTCTCGGAATGAAACTCGGCGAGGGCGAGGGCCGCGACGGTCTTGGCCGGTTC
This sequence comes from Rhodobacterales bacterium HKCCSP123, assembly GCA_015689745.1. Lineage (GTDB taxonomy): Bacteria > Pseudomonadota > Alphaproteobacteria > Rhodobacterales > Rhodobacteraceae > Roseicyclus. The sequence continues at coordinate 97,795 of WVSO01000002.1, forward strand.
TACACGTATGTCTCGGCGGCCGAACTCGGCAACCTGGTCCGCGCGGCTGGCTTCACGCCCGTGGAGACTGTCGAAGACAAGGCCCGCGGGCTTGCGGGCACCGTCGATCCCTTCATCCTGATGACCTGCCGCCAGGATGCCTGATCTCTTCGCCTTCACCGACGGAGCCTGCTCCGGCAACCCCGGCCCCGGCGGCTGGGGCGCGCTCCTGCAGGCCAAGGAGGGTGAGACCGTGGTCAAGGAACGCGAACTGAACGGTGGCGAGGCCAACACGACCAACAACCGGATGGAGCTCTTGGCCGCCATCGCCGCTCTCGAGGCGCTCGGGCGCCCCTCGGCCATCACCATCGTGACCGACAGCGCCTATGTGAAGAACGGCGTGACCGGCTGGATCCACGGCTGGAAGCGCAACGGCTGGAAGACATCGACGCGAAAGCCCGTGAAGAACGAGGATCTCTGGCGCCGCCTGGACGAGGCGCAGGCGCGCCACCGCGTGACATGGGAATGGGTCAAGGGCCATGCCGGGCACCCCGAGAACGAACGCGCCGACGAGTTGGCCCGCGCCGGCATGAAGCCCTTCAAATGACCATCCTGACCGCGCTCGACTACGCCTCGGTTCTGGTCTTCGCCCTGACCGGCGCGCTGGCGGCCTCGCGCGCGCAGCTCGATATCGTGGGATTCGCGTTCCTCGCCAGCCTGACCGCGATGGGCGGCGGCACGGTGCGCGACCTCCTGCTCGACCGGAACCCGGTCTTCTGGATCGCCGACCCCATGCCGCTGGCCATCGCCTGTGGGGCGGCGGTGCTGGTCTTCTTCACCGCGCATCTCCTGGAAAGCCGCAAGGCCGTCATCACCTGGCTCGACGCTTTGGCCTTGCCCATCGCGGTCGCCGCGGGCGTGCGCGCGGCCAGCGAGATGGGCCAGAGCGTGCCGATCATCCTGATCATGGGGATCGCCACGGGCTGCTTCGGGGGCCTTCTGCGCGACATCGTCGCAAACGAGGTCCCCCTCCTGATCCGCACGGGCAAGCTTTACGTCACCGCGGCCTTCGCGGGGGCGGCGGCCTACCTGCTCTCGGGGCTTCTGTGGCCCTCGGACCTGCTGTCGCTCGGGGCCTGCATCCTGGTCTGTTTCGCGCTCCGCGCGGGCTCGCTCCTCTATGGCTGGCAGATGCCGGTCTACAAGCCGCGCCCGCCGCGCACCTGACGCCGCGCCGCTTTCCTTGACTCGGCCTCGGGGCTGGCCCAAGACGCCCGCAGGCAAGCGACGCAGAGAGGCAGGGCGGATCATGGCGACACAGGCCAAGTCGGACGGCATCTGGGAAACCGTGAAGACGGTGGTCTACGCGCTGCTGATCGCGGGGGTGTTCCGGACCCTCTTCTTCCAGCCCTTCTGGATCCCCTCCGGTTCGATGAAGGACACGCTGCTGATCGGCGACTTCCTCTTCGTCAACAAGATGGCCTACGGCTACTCGCGCCACTCCTGCCCGTTCTCGATGTGCCCCTTCGAGGGCCGCATCTTTGCCAGCGAACCCGAGCGGGGCGATGTCGTCGTCTTCCGCCACCCGGTCGAGGGGACGGATTTCATCAAGCGGGTGATCGGCCTGCCGGGGGACCGCGTGCAGGTGATCGACGGGGTGCTGCACCTGAACGGCGAGCCGGTGAGCCTGACGGCCGAGCCCGCCTTCGAGGAGGTGTTCGAGCGGCAGGGCCCGCAGCAGCTTCCGCCGCGCTGCACGAATTCGCCGGTGGGCGAGGGTGGCGTCTGCCTCAAGGACCGCTTCACCGAGACGCTGCCGGGCGGCGTCAGCCACTCGATCCTGAACATCGCCGACGGCACCCGCGCCGACAACACGCCGGAGTTCGTCGTCCCCGAAGGGCATTACTTCGTGATGGGCGACAACCGCGACAACTCGGTCGATTCGCGCTTCCCGCAATCGGTGGGCGGTGTCGGCTTCGTGCCCTTCGAGAACATTCTCGGGCGCGCGGACCGGGTCATGTTCTCCTCCGCGGGCCGTCGCATGGTCTATTTCTGGACCTGGCGCAGCGACCGGTTCTTCGAGGCGATCGAGTGAAACTTTCGCGGGAGCTCGAGGCGTTCTGCGACCGGCTCGGCCACCGTTTCGCCGAACCCGAGCTGATCACCCGCGCGCTTACGCATGCCTCGCTGTCCTCCGCCACGCGGCCCGACAACCAGCGTCTCGAGTTTCTCGGCGACCGCGTGCTCGGGCTGGTGATGGCCGAAGCCGTGCTCGGGCAGGACGAGAAGGCCAGCGAGGGCCAGCTCGCCCCGCGCTTCAACGCGCTCGTGCGCAAGGAAGCCTGCGCCGAGGTCGCGCGCGAGATCGATCTCGGCGCAGTTCTGCGGCTGGGCAAGTCGGAGATGTCGACCGGCGGGCGCCGCAAGACGGCGCTCCTGGGAGACGCGATGGAGGCGGTCATCGCCGCGGTCTATCTCGACGGCGGGTTCGAGGCGGCGCGCGACGTGGTGCTGCGGCTCTGGGGCGCCCGTGTCACCAGCGTGGCCGAGGATGCGCGCGACGCCAAGACCGCGCTGCAGGAATGGGCGCAGGCCCGCGGCATGGCCCCGCCGGTCTACGAAGAGGTATCGCGCACCGGGCCCGACCACGCGCCGGTCTTCCGCGTGGCGGCGCGGCTGGCCGATGGCCGCCTGGCCGAGGCCGAGGGCCGCGTGAAGCGCCAGGCCGAACAGGCGGCGGCACGGGCATTGCTCGACCAGCTGGACCGCGGATAGAGACGGGTTTCGCCGCCTGCGGCGGCGACCCGTGCGAGGGGGCTGTCTGCCCCCTCGCGCTCCCCCGAGGATATTTGTGAAACGGAGAAGGGGCGAAAGGTGGGACGGACGACGCTGATCGTGTTGGCACATCCCGAGCGGCGATCCTTTTGCGGGGCCTGGGCCGAAGCGAGCGCCGCTTCCGCCGAAGCGCAAGGCGACCGGGTGCTCTGGTCGGACCTATACGGGCAGGGGTTTCATCCCGCCGAGGGACCAGAGCGTTATGCCGACGGGCCGCTGCCCTTCGATCCCCTGAAGGCGCAGGAGCGGGCCGCAGCACGCGGTGGCTTGCCCGGAGACGTGATGGCCGAGGCGGAGAAGATCCGCGCCGCCGACCGCATCGTCTTCCACTTCCCGCTCTGGTGGTTCGCGCCGCCCGCGATCCTGAAGGGCTGGTGCGACCGTTGCCTTGCACACGGGCTGTTGCACGACGTCGACCACCGCTTCGACCGGGGCCGCCTTCGGGGCAAGAGGGCGCTCTTCTGCGTGAGCACGGGGGCGCGCGCCGCCGAATGCGGCCCCGACGGCAAGGAGGGCGAGACCCGCCTCCTGCTCTGGCCGCTCGCCTACACGCTGCGCTACTGCGGGATGGACGTGGCCGAGCCACTGCTCGTTCATGGCGTCCACGGCTACCATGAGGGCGCGCGCAAGGCCGAGCTCGAGGCGAGGCTGGCCAATGTGCTCGCGGCGCAGGCGGATGTGATCGCGGGGTTGGGCGACCGCCCGCTCCTGCCGTTCAACGCGGATGCGGAGTTCGACGGCGACGGGCGGCTAAGGCCCGACGCCACCGGCCACTGGCCCTTCATCCGGCACGGAAGCTAGAGGCCGGTCGCTTCGTCCAGGCCCAGCAGGATATTGAGGTTCTGCACCGCGGCCCCGGACGCGCCCTTCCCGAGATTGTCGAGCACGGCGATCATGACGGTTGCGCCGGTCTCGGGGTCGCCATCGACGGTCAGTTCCATCATGTTCGTCCCGTTCAGGCGCTGGGGGTCGATCCGGTCGCCCAGGTCGGCGCGCTCGACCACCTTCACGAAATGCTGGCCGGCGTAATGGGCGCGAAGGGCCTCCAGCGCCGCGGCAGGGCCGCCGGGGGCGAGGTGCAGGGGAACCTGCACGATCATGCCCTGCTCGAACTGGCCCACCTGCGGCACGAAGATGGGTCGCCGCGTCAGGCCTGCGCGGGCGACGATCTCGGGCAGGTGCTTGTGGTGCTGGCCCGTCGCGTAGACGAAGCCGCCCTGCACGGCACCGCTTTGGAACTCGGCGATCATCGCCTTGCCGCCACCCGAGTAGCCCGAGACCGCGTTGATAGTGACCGGATGATCGGACGCGATGATCCCCGCCGCGAGCATGGGCTTGAGAAGCGCGATGGCCCCGGTCGAGTAGCAGCCCGGGTTCGAGACGTATTTCGCCCCAGCGATCCGGCCGCGCGCGCCGGCGTCCAGCTCGGCGAAGCCGAATTCCCAGTTCGGATCGGTCCGGTGCGCGGTCGAGGCGTCGATGACGCGGCAGGGCTGATGCGCAAGGTCCGGCGCGATCTCGTGCACCGCCGCATCCGGCAGGCACAGGATCGCCACGTCGGCCTCGGCGAAGGCGCCGAGCCGGGCAAGCCGCGATTTCCGCTGTTCCTCGGGCAGGGAGATCAGCGTGATGTCATCGCGCGTCTCGAGGCGCGCGCGGATCTGAAGACCCGTCGTTCCGACCTCGCCGTCGATGAACACCTTCGCAGTCATGGCCCTATGCCCTTTCATGATGGTCGGGGGTGCAATAGCGGCAACGCCCCTCCGGTCGCAATAGATGTTTCTGATGGGAACCCATCACGAAACGTGATGAGGCGCGCCCGCGTCGGCCCCCTGTGTCGTCTTCTGGTCAAACGACCCTTTCCCGTCTAAGGAGCGAAGGATCAACCCCGAGGATCACACGCCCCATGACCACCCGTGCCGGTTTCGTCGCCCTGATCGGAGAGCCCAACGCGGGCAAGTCGACGCTGCTCAACCGCATGGTCGGCGCGAAGGTCTCGATCGTCACCCACAAGGTGCAGACCACCCGCGCGCGCATCCGCGGCGTGGCGCTCGAGGGGGATGCCCAGATCGTCTTCGTCGATACGCCGGGCCTCTTTCGGCCGCGCCGCAGGCTCGACCGCGCGATGGTCGCCGCCGCATGGGGCGGGGCGGCGGATGCCGATGTCGTGGTCCTGTTGATCGAGGCGCATCGCGGCAAGACCGAAGGGGTCGATGCGATCCTCGAGGCACTCGGCGAACGGGCGCAGGGCCGCCGCGTCGCGCTCGCCATCAACAAGATCGACCGGGTCGAGGCCAAGGCGCTCCTGAAGCTCACCGAAGAGATGAACGCAGCCTACCCCTTCGAGGAGACCTTCATGATCTCCGCCGAAAGGGGCTACGGCGTTGACGACCTGCGCAAATGGCTGGCCGAGGCGATGCCCGAAGGCCCTTGGCTCTACCCCGAGGACCAGATCGCCGACCTTCCGATGCGGATGATCGCCGCCGAGATGACGCGCGAGAAGCTGACGCTTCGCCTGCACCAGGAACTGCCCTACCAGCTGACGGTCGAGACAGAGAACTGGGAAGAGCGCAAGGACGGCTCCGCCCGGATCGACCAGATCGTCTATGTCGCCCGCGACGGGCACAAGGGCATCCTCCTCGGCAAGGGGGGCGAGACGATCAAGGCCGTCTCCAAGGCCGCGCGCGAAGAGCTGGAGGAGTTTCTCGGCCGCAAGGTGCACCTGTTCCTGCAGGTGAAGGTGCGCCCCAACTGGCTGGAAGAGGCCGAGCGCTATTCCGAGATGGGCCTCGATTTCCGCGACGGGAACTGAGCCCTTGGCGCGGCTGACGGCCGAATTCTGGGTCCAGGCCTACCTGGCGCGTCTGCGCCTGGCCGATATCCCGGCCTTCGTCGTCGCGCGTGGCGATGCGACGGCGGGGGCTGTTCTTGTCAAATGCAACACGCTGGATGGCCGCGCGACGCTGCACCAGCGCCGGATCGACCTGATGTCGGGCGAAAGCGCCTGGATGGAGCTTGCAGGCGGCCCCGAGCCGGAGGTGGACGCGGCCATCGGCAAGCAGCGCGGCTTCGACCCGGACCTCTGGGTGATCGAGGTCGAGGACCGCGCCGGGCGTCATCTGCTGGACGAGCCGGGACTGGCCTAGCGGTCAGCGAAGCGCCCGATCAGGATCATCAGGACACCGCCCAAAAGGAACACCACCGTGAATCCGGCCAGGTTCACCGCCACCGCCTCGCGGCTCAGCGCCGTGAGGTCCACGAAGGGATAGGGATAGACCCCGTCCTGCGCCCCGCGGGCGAGGATATAGGCCGCGTAGATCACGGGCCAGAGGATGAACATCGGCAGGTCGGCGTAGTCCAGCCGCCGCTTCGGCGCATAGACCAGCCACCAGAGCAGGATCGCGACGGGCCCTGCCGTGTGCAGCCCGTGATCGGCCCACCAGCCGAGCCCTGTGAACTCGACCAGATGGGACAGGAGCGCGTGATAGACCCCGCCCACCATGACCATGGAGAGGGTCAGCGCGGCCAGCCACGCCGCGGGGAGCCCGTCGCGGATCGGACGCGAGATGACCGCGAAGGTCACCGTGACGAACAGGTTGGTGAGGATGGTGAAATAGCGTCCCATCTCGGATGCGGTGGCCGCGGGCGGCTCGGCGCGAACGGCATTCAGATGCAGGAACTGCGCCACGACCGAGACGGCCGCCAGAAGGGCGATCAGAAGGGCCCATCGGCGGGCAGGTCTCGACAACGCCGGGAACATGGCGCGGAGCCTGCCACGGGGTCGCCAGATGGACAAGCGACAGGCGCGGCGCTTATCTGGCGGGCATGGAATGGCGTTCGGAAGGGATCCTGTTGGGCGTGAGGCGGCATGGCGAACATGCCGCGATCCTCGACCTGTTCACCGCCGAGCATGGCCGCCACATGGGCGTGGTCCGGGGCGGCGCATCGCGCAGGATGGCGCCGCTCCTTCAGCCGGGCGCGCAACTCGATGCGACGTGGCGTGCGCGGCTCGACGCGCATCTCGGCAGCTACACCGTGGACCTCGTGCGCGGTCGCGCCGCCGAAGCGATGGGCGACCGGCTGGCGCTGGCCGGCCTGAACGCGGTCTGCGCCCTGCTCTCCTTCTCCCTGCCGGAACGCCACGCCTATCCGGCGCTGCATGCACGCAGCCTCGCACTGCTCGACGGGCTGGGAGCGGACCGCTGGGCCGAGGCCTATCTTGGCTGGGAACTGGCGCTTCTGGAGGAGACGGGCTTCGGTCTTGACCTGTCGTCCTGCGCGGCCACCGGCGCCACGCAGGACCTTGCCTATGTCTCGCCGCGCACGGGCCGCGCGGTGTCGCGCGCGGGCGCGGGGGATTGGGCCGACCGCCTTCTGCCGCTGCCCGGCGTATTGCGAGGCGTCCCCGAGGATGACCCCGGAGCCGTCGTCCAGGGGCTTCGGACAACCGGGCATTTCCTGTCCGAGCACCTGGCTCCGTCGCTGGGCGACAAGCCGCTTCCCCCTGCGCGTCAGCGCCTCGTCGACCTGATCGCCACGCGGGCGGCGGTTCAGGGGCGGCCCTGATCCACCAGCCAGCGGGCGCTGTCCACCATGGAGTCCCGGGGATCGCGGAACGCGATGCCGAGCAGATCGCGCGCCGGCGACGTATCGAAATCCCTCCGGATTCCGAGTGTCGGGGCGACGGACCGCACCGACGGGTCGAAGAGGCCGATCAGGCGGACCATCCAGTCGGGCGCCTGCGGCTTTGCGATCCGCCGACCGGGAAATGCCGCGGCAAGGGCCCTCGCCATCTCGGTGAACCACAGGAACCCGCCCGTCCCGATCAGGCGTTGACCGACCGTCTCGGGGCAATCGAGGGCGCGCAAGTGCATCTCGGCGATATCGCCCACGTCCACGCAGGCGAATCCGATGCGCGGCAGCATCGGATCGCGCCCCTTCAACAGCCGTTCGACCACGGCGAGAGAGGTGCCCGTATCCGCATCGAGCGGCGCGCCGAGAACGAAGCCGGGGTTGATCGTGGTAAGCGCGATGCCCTGCGCCTCGGTCTCGACCATGTCCCAGGCGGCGCGTTCGGCAAGGGTCTTCGACACCGAGTAGGCGGTAATCCCCGGAGCCTCGATATCCGACCAGTCCCCCGCGTCGTAGACGCCGCGGCCCGGTGGCAAGGGCCCCTCGCCCACCGCGGCGATGGATGAGGTCAGGATCACCCGCGACACCCCCGCATCCCGCGCCGCCGCGATGGCCCGGCGCGAGCCATCGACGGCCGGACGGATCAGCGCTTGCGCATCCCGTGGCTGCACGATGGGAAAGGGCGAGGCCGTGTGCAGGATCGCGTCCGCCCCGCTTGCGGCCTCCAGCCACCCCTCGTCGCGGGTCAGATCCAGTTCGACCGTGCTCAGCCGATCCTCCGTTCCGGGCGCATGCACGGCCATCGCCGCACGCAACGCCTCGGCCTTGACCGGACCGCGGACCGAGCCGCGGACATGGTGGCCGGCCTTCAGGAGGCGTTGGACGATGTGCTTGGCGATGTATCCGGACGCGCCGGTGACGAGGATCGTGGACAACCTGGGGCTCCTGCCGTGTCGGTCTTGTCGGTCTCAGGTGGGCCACCGCGGAACGCGGTCAACCCGCAAGAAGATAGCGCGCAAGCGGCTCATGCACCGCGCCTCGCGGAGTGAGCGTCGATTGATAGAGGGTCAACGCCCGCGCCGTGAACCCCGGCATATCGGGCAAGGGCCCCATCATCGCGGCCAGCCGATCGCGCGTGGGCCCGGCGGGCCTCCGGTTCGCCCGCATAAGCGTGACATGGGGACGGAACCGCCGCCGCGGCAGTTCCAGGCCCGCCGACCGACAAAGCGCCGCGACCCTGTCATGCAGCGCCTGCAAGGCCTCCGTCCGGTCGACGGCCGCGAAGACGAGGCCGCGCTCCATCTCGGTGAAACTGTCGAGCGCCGTGAACCGGATATCGACCGGGCCCGTGCGCATCGCCTCGAGCATCCCGTGCAGATCCTCCAGCGCCTCTTCGGGCGCATCGCCCAGGAAGGCCAGCGTCAGATGCAGGTTCTCCTCCGGCACCGCCTTGCCGAAAGGGATGGCCGATTGCAGCCGGACGAGCGCGTCCGTCACCTCCTCCGGGATGGCCAGGGCGAGGAAGGCGCGCATCAGATGCGGTGCTCCGGCCTGTCGCGCACGGCGGCAAGGGACGGCGGATGGACGCAGCGCCTTTCCATCCCCGGCAGATCGAAAGGTCCCCGACGCGCGGGCCTCCGCGGACGGCTTCGCCGCACGGGAAAGACCAGCACCGCCACGCCCGCCCGCGCGACGAAGACGTCACGTCGGACCGGTATGCTCAGTGGGTGCCGTTCACGGGCCTGCATCAGCGTAGAATGGCCGCCAATGACTGCGTCGTCAAAGGCGGCCATGCCTCGCGAAAGCCTGCAGGCTCAGCCCAGCAGGCGCCGGGCGATCACCTGGGCCTGGATCTCGGCGGCGCCCTCGAAGATGTTGAGGATGCGCGCGTCGCAGAGGATGCGGCTGATCTTGTATTCCAGCGCGAAACCGTTACCGCCGTGGATCTGAAGGGCGTTGTCGGCGCAAGCCCAGGCCACGCGGGCACCCAGCAGTTTGGCCATACCAGCCTCGAGATCGCAGCGGCGGTCGTTGTCCTTTTCCCAGGCCGAGAAATAGGTCAGCTGCCGCGCGACCATGATCTCGACCGCCATCATGGCGAGCTTGTTGGCCACGCGCGGGAAGGCGATCAGCGGTTTGCCGAACTGCTTGCGGTCCTCGGCGTATTGCATCCCCTCGTCGAGGGCGGCCTGCGCCACGCCGATGGCACGGGCGGCGGTCTGGATGCGGGCCGACTCGAACGTCTGCATGAGCTGCTTGAAGCCCTGCCCCTCTTCACCGCCCAGAAGGTTCTCGCCCTTCACGGTGAAATCGTCGAAGTTGACGGTGTATTCCTTCATGCCGCGGTAGCCGAGCACCTCGATCTCGCCGCCGGAAATCCCCTCGTCCGGGAACGGGTTGGCATCGTCGCCCGGGGTCTTCTCGGCCAGGAACATCGACAGGCCGCGATAGTCGGTCGTGTCGGGGATGGTCCGCGCCAGCACGGTCATCACGTGGGTCCGCGCGGCATGGGTGATCCAGGTCTTGTTGCCGTTCAGCACCCAATCCCCCGCCTCGTTCCTGACCGCCCGCGTGCGCAGGCTGCCAAGGTCCGAGCCGGTGTTGGGCTCGGTGAAGACGGCGGTTGGCAGGATCTCACCCGAGGCCAGACCGGGCAGCCACTTCGCCTTCTGCTCATCGGTGCCGCCGGCCAGGATCAGCTCGGCCGCGATCTCGGACCGGGTGCCGAGGCTGCCCACGCCGATATAGCCGCGGCTCAGTTCCTCGGAGACGACGCACATCGAGGCCTTGGACAGGCCGAAACCGCCATGCTCCTCGGGGATGGTCAGGCCGAAGACGCCCATCTCGGCCAGTTCCTCGATCACCTCCATCGGGATCAACTCGTCCTTGAGGTGCCATTCGTGGGCGTAAGGCGCCACCTTCTCCACGGCGTAGCGGCGGAACTGCTCGCGGATCATCTCGAGCTCGTCGTCGAGGCCGGTCGCCCCAACGGTGATCTCGGCCCGGCGTTCCTGCATCAGCTCGACCAGCCGCATCCGCGCGGCCTGCGTGTTGCCCGACCGGGTCAGGGTCACCACTTCGGGCGTCATCAGCCCGCGCTGGTCTTCCTGCGTCAGGCCAAGGTCCTGCGGACGCACGACCTCGGCCTGATTCATCTGGATGCCGCCGTAGAGTTGCCAGAGGTATTCGCCAAAGGCGATCTGGAGGATCAGCTGCTCGACTTCACCGAACTTGCCGTCCCCCTGCAGCCGCGTCGCCCACGCCTGCATCTGGCGCAGCGATTCGACATAGGTCGCCATCCACGCAAGCCCGTGCGCCGCCGTCTGGTTCGCCTCGATCGCGCCGCCGGAGATACGGCCATCGACCGTGACCTCGGCCAGAAGGCGCGCACGCGCCGTGGCCAGCAGCGCCTCGGCGGGCGCGACGGCGGCGGCGGTCAGGTCCAGCAGACCCGGCAGGATCGTCTGGCTTTCGGGGATCGGCTGTCCGTCACGGGGCATGGTCGGTCTCCTTCAACGTGGCATGTGGGGCGCCCTTTGGGCTCCCCCGCGGACTTAGGGCCTTTGCAGGTGCAGCGCAACAAAAATACCTGTTTTGTCGCCGATACGCACGAAAATGTCGCGTCTTTTTTGCGGTGCAGCGGACCCCGCTCTGCAGTAGATACCAGGTCGACGGGGGACGGCCATGCTTCAGGAAACCATGCAACTCATGCCCTTATGGGCCTTCGTCGCGGCTTGCGGCGTCACGCTCGTGGCCGGGTTCGTGAAGGGCTCTATCGGCTTCGCCATGCCGCTCATCATGATCTCGGGCCTGTCACTGTTCCTCGACCCGCTTGTGGCGGTTGCTGGAATCATCCTGCCCATCGTGATGTCGAACCTGCTGCAGGTGATGCGCTATCCCTGGTCGCAGGCGGGCGAGGCGGTGCGGGAATACTGGCGCTACATCCTGATCGTCTGCGTGATGATCGTGGTCGTGGCGCAATTCGTGACTGCCATCCCGACGCAGACCTTCTACCTTGTCCTCGGCGTGCCGGTGGTCCTTCTGTCGCTGGTCCAGCTTCTCGGGGTTCGGTTCCACATCGCACCGGCCTGGCGGCGAAGCTCGGAATGGGGGGTCGGGCTGCTGGCCGGCGGCCTCGGCGGTCTGACGGGCACGTGGGGGCCGCCGACGGTCCTTTACCTCATCGCGCTGGAGACGCCCAAGGCAAAGCAGATGCTGGTTCAGGGCGTTGTCTATGGTCTGGGCTCGGTCAGCCTTCTGGCCGGGCATCTGCAATCGGGTGTCCTGAACCCGGTGACCCTGCCCTGGTCCGCGGCACTGCTGATCCCGGCCTTCATCGGCATGCGCGTGGGCTTCTGGATGTCGGACCGGCTGAACCCCGAAACGTTCCGAAAGGTGACCCTGATCGTCCTGGTGGTCGCCGGGGCGAACCTTGTGCGGCGCGGGTTGATGGGCTGAGAGCCGTCAGGACAGGATCGCGCCCGCGCAGCCCTGCGCGAGATCGGGCAGAAGCGCGGGCGGCACGACCTCGAAGCTCGCGCGAAACAGGATCTCGCCCTCGTGCTCGGCCTCGAAGACCCAAGGGCCGGTGACCAGTTCGCTCTCGAGTTCGAAGCTGAACCCGACGAGCCCCGGTCCCTGATCGTCGACGCCGGTCACCCAGCGTTCCACCTCGATACCGCTGTCGGGATAGGGAGGGTGCGTGATCGTCACGACGACCGGATCGAGGACGAGCCCCTCCCGCGCCTCGATCAACAGGCCGAATCCGATGCCGAGTTGCGCGGGCACCAGCGTCGTGACACGGCGCATCTCGGGCAGGCCGGGCATGATGTTGACGACACCGGCCGCCGTATCCGGCGCCTCTTCCAGATCAACGGGCGCCTCGGCGCAATAGACACCATGCACCAGGCGTTCGATCAGGTTGGAGGCATAGGGGTTGGGCAGGTCCTGCGCAGGGGCGACCCCGGCACAGGCCGCGGCCATGACCGCGGCGGCGGTGCGTCCGGGAAGACTGCCTTGCCACATTCTTCGCCCCCCGTCGCCACGAGCTTCTGCGCGACCGGCCGCTTCGGACGGCCGCGCAGCCTGGGTATCACGAAATCGCTGCGGCCTTCACGTCGTCGTCGATGTAGGGCACGTATTGCGCGAAATTGTCCGCGAACATCTGCACGAGCTTCTGCGCCTGCCGGTCATAGGCCTCATGGTCGTTCCAGGTGCGGCGCGGGTCGAGCAGGATGTCGGCCACGCCCTCGCAGGTCACCGGAACCTCGAAGCCGAAGTTCGGATCGCGGCGGAATTCGCCCTTGTTCAACGTCCCGTCCAGCGCGGCGGTCAGCAGCGTCCGGGTGGAGCGGATCGGCATCCGCGACCCCTCGCCATAGGCACCGCCGGTCCAGCCGGTGTTCACCAGCCAGCAGGTCGCGCCATGCTCGCGGATCTTCTCCTGCAGGAGCTTGCCGTAGACCTCGGGGCGGCGCGGCATGAAGGGCGCGCCGAAGCAGGTGGAGAACGTGGGTTCCGGCTCGGTCACGCCACGCTCGGTACCTGCCACCTTCGAGGTGAAGCCGGACAGGAAATGGTACATGGCCTGCGCGGGCGTCAGCCGCGCGATGGGCGGCAGCACACCGAAGGCGTCGCAGGTCAGCATGACGATGTTCTTCGGATGTCCCGCCAGGCCGGTCGCCGACGCGTTCGAGATCTGATCGAGCGGATAGGCGCAGCGCGTGTTCGCCGTCAGGCTGTCGTCGTCGAAGTCGAGTTCCAGCGTGTCGGGATCGTAGACCATGTTCTCGATCACGGTACCGAAGCTGCGCGTTGTGGCGTAGATTTCGGGCTCGGCCTCCTGGCGCAGGTTGATGGTTTTGGCGTAGCAGCCACCCTCGAAATTGAAGGTGCCCTTGTCCGACCAGCCATGCTCGTCGTCGCCGATCAGGGTGCGGCCCGGATCGGCGGAAAGGGTGGTCTTGCCGGTGCCGGACAGGCCGAAGAAGACCGCCGCATCCTCGGGGTTGCCAGTGGCGTGGTTGGCCGAGCAGTGCATCGCCATCACGCCCTTGCCGGGCAGGATGTAGTTCAGGAGCGTGAAGACCGATTTCTTGTTCTCGCCCGCGTATTCCGTGTTGGCGATCAGGATCATCTTCCGGTCGAAATTCAGCGCGATCACCGTGTCGCTGCGGCAGCCGTGGCGCGCGGGATCGGCCTTGAAGCTGGGGCAGTTGATGATCGTGAATTCCGGTACGAACCCGGCCAGCTCCTCGGCGGAGGGGCGGCGCAGCAGGTGCCGGATGAAGAGGTTGTGCCAGGCCAGTTCGGACACGACACGCACGTCGAGGCGATGCTCGGGGTCGGCGCCACCGTAAAGGTCCTGCACGAAGTATTCACCGCCCTTCATGTGCTCGAGCATGTCGGCATGAAGGCGGTCGAAGGCCCCGGGTTCCATCGGCGCGTTGTTGTCCCACCAGATCTGGTCTTCCACGGCGGGGGTGCGCACGACGAACTTGTCCTTGGGCGAACGACCGGTGAACTTGCCGGTCGACACCAGAAGCGTGCCGCCAAGCCCCAGCCGACCCTCGCCGCGCTTCACCGCGGCCTCGATCAGGGCGGGCTCGAGCAGGTTGTAATGCACGGCCCCGAGGTCCCTCATGCCCTGGGCTTCCAACGTCTGCGCCGGATTCACGCGTGGGGTGGTCATGTGTTGTCGCTCCTGGACCGGTGTTGCGGGTCATGGCCGAGGTCAGCCCCGTGTGGGGCGCCTATAACATGACGGTTTTAAGGCTGAACAGGACGCTTTCGCACAGTTAGCGCAACCATCCGGAAATTTTCTTTCGCGGAGGACCACGGGTTGCGCCGGTTGCCCGTGTAGAAGGCTGTGGCAGTTTCACCACTGATTAACCCCTCCGAACCTAGTTTGAGAGATCAGACAGGACCGATTCGGAGATTAAAGATTGATTCTCACGCCCCAAACCGGGAGAATGTGGAAAAAACAAGGCAATTGAGCAGTAACAAGGATCAGACAATGCCGAGGATCGCACTTGTCGATGACGACAGGAATATCCTGACGTCCGTATCGATGACTCTCGAGGCAGAGGGCTTCGATGTCGAAACCTACAATGACGGCCAGTCCGCGCTGGATGCTTTCAACCGCCGTTTGCCCGACCTGGGCGTGTTCGACATCAAGATGCCGCGCATGGACGGCATGGACCTGCTGCAGCGGCTGCGCCAGAAAAGCCGGATGCCGGTGATCTTCCTCACCTCCAAGGATGACGAGATCGACGAGCTGATGGGCCTGCGCATGGGTGCCGACGATTACGTCAAGAAGCCTTTCTCCCAACGCCTCCTGGTCGAGCGCATCCGCTCGATCCTCCGACGGCAGGAGGCGATCGCCTCCGACGCCGCCGGCATGCCCGAGGAAAGCGCCGTCATGGTGCGCGGCGAATTGACGATGGACCCGTTGCGGCACGCCGTGACATGGAAGGGTCGGGACGTCTCGCTGACGGTAACGGAATTCCTGCTGCTGCAGGCCCTCGCCCAGCGCCCCGGCTTCGTGAAGAGCCGGGACCAGCTGATGGACGTGGCCTATGACGAGCAGGTCTATGTCGATGACCGCACCATCGACAGCCACATCAAGCGTCTGCGCAAGAAGATGCGCCAGGTCGATGACGATTTCACGGCCATCGAGACGCTCTACGGGATCGGCTACCGCTACAACGAAGAATAGGCGAAGACGCGGTGCCCGCCGACCTTTCCATGACCAACCGCCGCGCCCGCGCCCGGGCCGACATCGTCCTGGGCGAGGACTGGGACCGTCCGCCCGGTTCGGTCGAGATGGAACTCAAGGCTGCGCGGGCCCAGCGCAGCCTGATCTCGCTCAACCGTTCGCCGCTGGCCCGCAAGATCATCCTGTTCAACCTTCTCGCGATGATCGTGCTGGTCGCGGGCGTGATGTACCTGAACCCGTTCCGCGACAGCCTCGTCGTCCAGCGCGAGCGGGCGCTCGCCGTCGAGGCCCAGCTGATCGCCGAAGTGCTCGAGGCAAGCCTGCCCCCACAGGGGCCGACGGGCCTCGCCGGTCCCGGCGCGATCGACCCCGCACAGGTGCTGAGCCGGCTCAGCCTGTCGGAAGGGGTCGAGGTCTTCGTCTACACCCTGCCCGACACGCTGGTCGCCTCGACCGAAAGCCTGTCGCGCACGCCCGCCCGGCCGGTGCGCGGCCTTGACGGACGGCACCAGCACGCATTGCTCATCACCGATTTCCTCAACACCATCTGGTCCGGCCTCTCGGATCTCATGACCGGCGGGGAAGCGCCGAGCGGAACCATCACGAGCGCCGAGATGGCTGCGAACCTGATCGGTCCGGCCTCCGAAGGGCTCACGGTTCTCAACCGCGGGGTCGATGCGACCGGGACGCTCTTTGCCGCCGCGACACCCGTCATGGGCAATGCCGGCCCGATCGGCGTGATCGTCGTGACCACGGCAGCCGGCGAGATCGACCAGCTTGTCCGGGTCGAGCGTGAGCAGCTTCTGCAGATGTTCGTGGTCGCCCTTCTGGTGTCGATCGGTCTCAGCCTGGTTCTTGCCTCGACCATCGCGCATCCGTTGGCCGACCTTGCCGACGCGGCCGAACTTGGGCGCGACAAGAATGCCCGCAAGATGAGCCCGACGCGCGTTCGCATCCCCGACCTGACCGGTCGCCCCGACGAGATCGGGCGCCTGTCCGGCGCGCTCCGTGGCATGGTGGCCGCGCTCTACGACCGGATCGATGCGAACGAGCAGTTTGCCGCCGACGTCAGCCACGAGATCAAGAACCCGCTCGCCAGCCTGCGCTCGGCGGTGGGAACGATGCGTCTGGCCAAGACCGAGGATCAGCGCAATCGCCTGCTCGAGGTGATCGAGCATGACGTGCAGCGACTCGACCGTCTCGTCTCCGACATCTCGAACGCCTCGCGCCTCGACAGCGAACTGGTGAAGGAAGAGGAGGAGGAGTTCGACCTCGTCAGAACCCTTCGGAACATCTCGCAGTACCATTCCGAGGAGGCCGCCAAGAAGGGCGTCGATTTCATCACGGACCTGCCGCACGAACAGATCCGTATCTCGGGGCTCGAGGCGCGGCTGGCGCAGGTCTTCGTGAACCTTCTGTCCAACGCGATCTCCTTCTGCCAGGACGGCGACGCCGTACGCCTCTGGACCCGCCAGCGCGAGAACCGGGTCCTTGTCGTGGTGGAAGATACCGGTCCTGGCATCCCCGAGGAGGCGCTGACCAAGGTCTTCAACCGCTTCTATTCCGAACGTCCGGTGCAACAGTTCGGAAACCACTCCGGTCTCGGTCTTGCCATCTCCAAGCAGATCGTCGAAGCGCATGGCGGCGTGATCTGGGCCGAGAACATCCGCCCGACCGCGGCCGACGCCACCTCCGAACCGCTGGGCGCGCGCTTCGTCGTCGGCCTGCCGATCTGACCCCCGTCTCGATGACCGACACCCCACCCCCCGAACCGATCACCCGCTGGGTGACCGGACGGGACGGCGAGGCGCTGTGGCTGAACGCGACCGCCGTGGCGATGGGCGATGCGGGCATCCTGATCCTCGGCGCACCCGGCTCCGGCAAGTCGAGCCTTGCCTTGGCGCTCATGGCCCATGGCGCGACGCTGATCTCGGACGACGGTGTCTGGCTGACACCCATGGCCAAGGGCGCCCAGCTGCGACGCCCCCCAGGCTCTCCTGACCTGATCGAGGCACGGGGTGTCGGGCTCTTGCGGGGCGGTAGGGTCACCTCGGCCGCTCCGCTTGCCATCGCGGTCGATCTCGACACGTCCGAACCCGAACGTCTGCCACCGCGACGCTTGGTCGCGATCGGAGACCGGAGCTGCCCGTTGATCCTCGGCGGGCAAGCGCCGACCCTTGCAGCATCCCTCGTCATCATGGCGCGCCACGGACGCGCGGAACCCTAGTCGACCTTCGACATCATGCAGAGCCATCCGCAGACCCCGCCGGCACAGGATCGGCCCCCGACCCGCGTCATCTTCGTGACCGGTCCATCGGGCGCGGGGCGATCGACCGCCATCAACGCGCTCGAGGATCTCGGCTTCGAGGCGATCGACAACCTTCCCCTCAGCCTGTTGCCCCGCCTGCTCGAGGGACCGCCGCCGGACAAGCCGCTCGCGCTCGGGACGGATGCGCGCAACCGCGACTACTCGGCCACCGGCCTTGTCGCCGCCGTCGACCGGCTGGCGGGCACGGCAGGCTATGCGCCCGATCTGCTCTACCTCGACTGCGCCGCAGACGTGCTGCAGCGCCGGTATTCCGAAACACGCCGGCGCCACCCCCTCGCCCCGGATGCGGACCCGGCACAGGGCATCGCGCAGGAGCTTGCGTTGCTCGGTCCGGTCCGCGCCCGCGCGACGGTGCTGATCGACACCTCGGCGCTCACCCCGCATGACCTGCGCGCCGAGATCACGCGCCTCTTCGCGCCCGAGGGCGCCGGGCGGCTGGCGATCACCGTCACCTCCTTTTCCTACAGGCGGGGCCTGCCGACCGGAGCGGACCTCGTCTTCGACTGCCGCTTCCTGCGGAACCCGCACTGGGACCCGGCGCTGAAGCCGCAGGATGGCCGCGCGCCCGGGGTGCAGGCCTATATCGCCGCAGACGACCGGTTCGCGCCCTTCCGGGACAAGGTGACCGACCTTGCCGACCTTCTCCTGCCCGCCTTCGAGGCCGAGGGGAAAAGCCACCTGACGATCGCCTTCGGATGCACCGGCGGGCAACACCGCTCGGTCGCGATGACCGAAATCCTGGCCGCCCATCTTGCAGAGGCCGGGTGGCCGGTGTCTAAACGTCACAGGGAAGTGGAACAGCGCCGCCTCGAGACGGGCGGCGCGGCTGACAGGCCAGAGGCGACAGACAGGTGATCGGCATCGTGATCGTTGCCCATGGAGGGCTCGCTTCCGAGCTCAAGCGGGCAGCGGAACATGTGGTCGGACAGCAGGCGGCGATGATCGCCATCTCGATCGGCCCCGAAGACGACCGCGCCGCGCGGACGCGCGAAATCTGCGAAGCGGCGGATGCCGTCGACGACGGCTCCGGCGTGGTCGTGGTGACGGACATGTTCGGCGGCTCGCCCTCGAACCTGTCGTTGACGGCCTGCCGGCCGCAGAACCGCAAGATCCTGACCGGGGTGAACCTGCCGATGCTGATCAAGCTCGCGAAGTCGCGCCAGCTCAGCGTCGAGGACGCCGTGGCACGCGCCGCCGAAGCCGGGCGCCGCTACATCAACAGCTTCGACGGAGCCCCCTGATGTCCGATGAGAGCGTCATCCGCCACCTCGACATCGTCAACGTGAAGGGCCTGCACGCCCGTGCCTCGGCGCGTTTCGTGGAAGTCGTGGAAGCCCATGACGCGCGGGCCACCGTTCGCCGCGATGGGCTGAGTGCCGCCGGGGACTCGATCATGGGGCTTTTGATGTTGGCAGCCTCCATGGGAACCTCTATTGAGGTCGAAACCACCGGCCCGGAGGCGGAGAAGCTGGCAGATGCGCTGCAGGCGCTGGTCGCGGACCGCTTCGGCGAGGAGAGCTGAGCCGGGGGAGAAGACGGCAAGGACGCGATGGGACAAGGGCGCGTGACCGATACCAGTTCCCGCAATATCACGGCGCCGCGCCCGGCGGCGCTGAGGCCGGGGCCCGAACGGGTCTACGACCGGCGCAGCCTGACCTATGCCAACAGCTTCGACAGTTTCTGGACCCGCCACACGATCAAGGCGATCGAGTGGCTGACCGGCAAGGTCACCATCATCCGCCGCGTCCGGCAGTTCGAGACGATGGGCGAGTTCAAGGGTCAGGCCTTCTGGCCCGCGACGATGGAGGTGATGGGGATCGACCTGCAGACCCCCCAGCACCAGCTCGACCGCATCCCGGCCGAAGGGCCTGTCGTCTTTGTCGCCAACCATCCGCATGGCTTGGTCGATGGAATGATCCTGGCCGACCTCATCGGCCGCCGCCGCCTCGATTACCGGATCCTTACGCGTGCGCTTCTGACCGGGCTGGATGAAAGCGCGGCCAGTTACATGATCCCCGTGCCCTTCCCGCACGAGCCCGAAGCGCAGGAGAAGATGCTTCAGATGCGCGCGGCGGCGATGGGCCACCTGGAGCAGAAGGGTCTGATCGCGCTGTTCCCCTCGGGCGCGGTCGCCGCCTCCGAGACGATGACGGGCCCTGCCATCGAAGGCGAGTGGAATGTCTTCACCGCCAAGATGATCCGCAAGTCGGGCGCTACGATCGTGCCCTGCTTCTTCACCGGCTCGAATTCGCGCTGGTACCAGGTCGCCAACCGGATCTCGCCGATCCTGCGGCAGGGTCTTCTGATCCACGAGGTCGTGCACAGCTTCGACAAGCCGCAGGCGCCGATCATCGGCAACCCGATCACGCCCGACCAATGGGAAGGCCGCATCGGCAAGCCGCGCGAGTTCATGGCCTGGCTGCGCGCGCGGACGCTGTCCCTCAAGGACGATCCCGACCAGGTGTAGCGCCCCGTTTCTTGCAAGAAACGGATGACGTCCTTGCAAGGACGTCAAAAGGCGCTTGCAAGCGCCTGACCAGACTCTTGCAAGGGTCTTCAGCGCGTCGGCACAGGCATCTCGCCACGGTAGTCGTAGAAGCCGCGCTGCGTCTTGCGGCCCAGCCACCCGGCCTCGACGTATTTCGTGAGCAGCGGGCAGGGCCGGTACTTCGTGTCGGCCAACCCGTCGTGCAGCACGTTCATGATGGCGAGGCAGGTGTCGAGCCCGATGAAATCGGCCAGCTCGAGCGGCCCCATCGGATGGTTCGCCCCGAGCTTCATCGACTCGTCGATCGACTTCACGTTCCCCACGCCTTCATAAAGCGTGTAGACCGCCTCGTTGATCATCGGCATCAGGATGCGGTTGACGATGAAGGCGGGAAAATCCTCGGCCGTGGCGGCCGTCTTGCCCAGCCGGTCGACCACCGCCTTGCAGGCGGCGAAGGTTTCCTCATCCGTCGCGATGCCGCGGATCAGCTCGACCAGCTGCATCACCGGAACCGGGTTCATGAAATGGAAGCCCATGAACTTCTCGGGCCGGTCGGTGCGGCTTGCGAGGCGGGTGATCGAGATCGACGAGGTGTTCGAGGTCAGGATCGTCTCGGGCTTGATATGCGGCAGCAGGTCCTCGAAGATCGCCTGCTTCACCGTCTCGCGCTCGGTCGCGGCCTCGATGATCAGGTCGCTCGGGCCGACATCCGTCAGGGTTGTCGTCGTGCGGATGCGCCCCAGCGCTTCGGCCATCTCGGTCTCGGAGATCTTCTCGCGCGCGACCTGCCGCGCCATGTTCTTCTCGATGAGCGCCATTGCCTTCGAGAGGGCATCGGCACTGATGTCGGTCATCACCACGTCGTAGCCCGCAAGCGCGCAGACATGGGCGATGCCGTTGCCCATCTGGCCAGCCCCAACCACGCCGATCGACTTGATGTCCATGTCCGCCCCTCGCTCGCGCCCCGTGTGTCGCGCGCAGGATAGGCCCGGCGCGGCGACGGAGACAAGTCCGGCCGCCGCGGCTCAAGCGCGCGGGCCGGATGGACGGGAGCCTCTAAAATATTAGCAAAAATAAAAGGTTAGAACTTTGGCAATCCCTTGGCCGCATTCTGCCCCCGGGTGAGTCTTGATCTGGTGGGAACGACGGAGATGAGTTTCGAAAAGCGCGGCCACCTGCCGCTCGACTACCGGCCGGTGGTCTACCCGGGGTCTGTTCTCCGATTCCGAGGTCCGGCACATGGGCTTGTCCGGCCCTATGTCCTTTGCCTGGGCGGGTCGGAGACCTTCGGGCGGTTCATCCATGCACCCTTTGCGGCGCAGCTTGACGCCACCCTGCCCCTGGACGTGGTGAACATGGGCGTCATGAACGCGGGCCTCGACGTCCTGATGAACGATCCGGCCATCCTGGCGGCGCAGGACGGCGCCCGGGCCATCGTGCTGCAGATCACCGGGGCGCAGAACATGACCAATCGCTTCTACTCGGTCCATCCGCGTCGCAATGATCGCTTCATCCGGGCGACGGGCATGCTGCGCACGATCTACCGCGAGGTCGATTTCACCGAGTTCCATTTCACCCGGCACCTGCTGACGCACCTCATGGGATTGTCCCCCGACCGGTTCTCCCTCGTCGCCGCCGAGTTGCGGACTGCCTGGGTGGCGCGCATGTCGGCCTACCTTCGCGCGGCCACGGCGCCGGTGCACCTGCTCTGGCTGGCACGGCGTCACCCGGACGATCCGGGTTGCCGGCACGCGCTCGGGCCGGACCCGCTCTTCGTGACCCGCGAGATGCTGGACAGTGTCGCGGCCGAGGCGGCATCGCTCACCATCGCGGCCCCTGCGGTGGGGCAGGGATCGACGACGACGCGGGGCATGTTCTTCGCCGCGCGCGAGGCGGCCGCCGCCCGCGCCCTTGCCGGGCCGGAACTGCATGACGCGGCTGCACGGGAGCTTGCGCGGCAGCTCTCCTGAAACGCGAACCGCCCCGCACCCGGGGGTGCGAGGCGGCGGATCGGTCCTGCGGCGCGCGTCAGAGCTTGCCGGTGAGCTCCGGGACGGCCTCGAACAGGTCCGCGACAAGGCCGTAATCGGCGACCTGGAAGATCGGCGCCTCTTCGTCCTTGTTGATCGCGACGATGACCTTCGAGTCCTTCATGCCCGCAAGGTGCTGGATCGCCCCGGAAATGCCGACCGCGATGTAAAGCTCGGGCGCCACGACCTTGCCGGTCTGGCCCACCTGCCAGTCGTTCGGCGCATAGCCCGAGTCGACCGCCGCCCGCGACGCACCGACCGCCGCGCCCAGCTTGTCGGCCAGCCCCTCGATCAGCGCGAACTGCTCTTCCGAGCCGACGCCGCGGCCGCCCGAGACGACGATCCCCGCGCTGGTCAGTTCGGGCCGGTCCGAGGCCGCGACCTTGTCCTCGACCCAGGACGACAGGCCGGTGGAGGCAGGCGCGTCCACCATCTCGACCGAAGCCGAACCGCCGGTGCCCGCCGCATCGAAGGTCGAGGTGCGGAAGGTCACGACCTTCTTCGCATCCGACGATTTCACGGTCTGGATCGCATTGCCCGCGTAGATCGGGCGCGCGAACGTGTCGGCATCGACGACGCCCGAGGCATCCGAGATCACCATGACGTCGAGCATCGCCGCGACGCGCGGCATGATGTTCTTGGCGTCGGTCGTCGCGGGCGCGACGATGTGGCTGTAGTCGCCGGCAAGACCCACGATCAGGTCGGCGGTCGCCTCGGCGAGACGGTGGCCAAGGCTCTCGCCCTCGGCGCACAGCACCTTCGACACCCCGTCGATCGTCGCCGCCTTCTCCGCCGCCGCCTTGGCCGAGGCCCCGGCGCAAAGCACCGTCACGTCACCCAGCTTGCCCGCCGCGGTAACCGCCTTGGCGGTCGCATCCATGTTCAGCTCACCCGAGGTCACCTCGGCCAGAAGAAGAACCGCCATCAGATCACCCCCGCTTCGTCCTTGAGTTTCGCGATCAGTTCATCGACCGAGCCGACCTTCACGCCGGCCTTGCGGCTCTCGGGCTCGGTGGTCTTGACGATCTCGAGCCGTGGCGTGACGTCGACGCCGTAATCGGCGGCCGTCTTTTCATCCAGCGGCTTCTTCTTCGCCTTCATGATGTTGGGCAGCGACGCATAGCGCGGCTCGTTCAGGCGCAGATCGACCGAGATGATCGCCGGCATCTTGACCCTGATCGTCTGCAGACCGCCATCGACCTCGCGGGTCACGACGGCGGCGTCGCCCTCGACCGACACCTCCGAGGCGAAGGTCGCCTGGCTCCAGCCCAGCAACGCCGAGAGCATCTGCCCCGTCGCGTTCATGTCGTTGTCGATCGCCTGCTTGCCGCAGAGCACGAGGCCCGGGCCCTCTTCCTCGACGACCTTGGCAAGGATCTTGGCCACCGCGAGGGGTTCGATGTCCTGGTGCACGTCATCGGCGGCCACCACGAGGATCGCGCGATCGGCGCCCATCGCCAGCGCGGTGCGCAGCGTCTCCTGTGCCTGCTTGACGCCGATCGAGACGGCGACGACCTCTTCGGCCTTGCCGGCCTCCTTGAGGCGGATCGCCTCTTCGACGGCGATCTCGTCGAACGGGTTCATCGACATCTTGACGTTGGCGAGATCGACCCCGGACCCATCCGCCTTCACGCGGACCTTCACGTTGTAGTCGATCACACGCTTGACGGGCACAAGTACCTTCATGCGGACCTCTCCTCTCTTGCAGCGCCTCCCCGGCGCCGCATGCCGTTTCAAGGGGGAGTGATAGTGCGATCGGGGGGTGGAAAACAGGTCAAAATCGACGCGGCAGGGTCAACCGACGCCGCGTCAGACCGGATTCACGCGCAACCACAGTTCGGCGGCGATGGCGCCGTAACAGGCGAGCGAGCCCAGAAAGACGAAGACATGCCAGATCGTGTTGTGGAACGGCAACTTCGACCACAGCAGGAAAGCAATGCCAGAGGAATAGATGATCCCGCCCGCCGCCAGCAGCCAGAAGCCCAAGGGGCTGAGCCCCGACACCAGGGGCCCGCCCCAAAGGGCGCCCGCCCAGCCGAGGCCGAGATAGAGCGGGATGGAAAGCCAGCCGAGGCGCGACGAGAACAGGATGAGAAGCGCACCGATAGCGGCCACCAGCCAGATCGCGATGAGGAAGGCGCCCTGCCCGGCGGCAAGGATGGCGAAGGGCGTGTAGGTGCCCGCGATCTTGAAGTAGATCGCCGACTTGTCGAAGCGGCGCAGCCACTCGACCCAGGCCGGGCGCTGCAACAGGTTGTAGGCGGCGGAAAACGACCACATCGCGAGGCCGGTGGCGACATAGACCGCCACGGCAGCCACCAGCGCCGGCTCTCCGATCCAGATCGCGGTCATGGCGATCAGGATCGGGCCGCCGACCAAGGCGGCACCGATCCCCGAGGCGTGCACGATCGCGTCGGTGATGTATTCGGCCCGAGAATAGGCCCGGCTGCCGGCAATGTGACTCATGAGATGGAATCTAGCGCGGGATCGGCCTTGCGCAACAGGGACGCTAGGTCAGATCGCCTTGCGCGCCTTCAACGCGGCCGAGATCGTCCCGTCGTCGAGGTAGTCCAACTCGCCCCCGATCGGCACGCCCTGCGCCAGCGAGGTGACGGACACGCCCGCCCCTTCCAACGCGTCGGCGATGTAATGCGCCGTGGTCTGGCCGTCGACCGTGGCATTCAGCGCAAGGATCACCTCGCTCACGCCTTCGCCCGTCACGCGGTCCAGCAGTTTCGGGATGCGCAGGTCCTCGGGCCCGATGTCGTCCAGCGCCGAAAGCGTGCCGCCCAGGACGTGATACCGCCCGGCAAAGGCCCCGCCCCGCTCCATCGCCCAAAGGTCGGCGACATCCTCTACCACGCAGATCTGCCCGTTCGCGCGCCGGTCGTCGGAACAGATCGGGCAGAGATCGGCGGTGCCGATGTTGCCGCAGTTCAGGCATTCGCGCGCGGTCTCGGCCACGCGCGCCATGGTCTCGGCCAGGGGGCGCATCAGCACCCCTCGTTTCTTGATCAGCTGCAGCACGGCGCGCCGGGCCGACCGGGGCCCGAGCCCCGGCAGGCGGGCCATGATCTCGATCAGGGCCTCGATGTCCTTCGGCGCGTCGGCCATCGGCGCGATGCCTCAGAACGGCATCTTCATGCCGGGCGGAAGGCCCATGCCCTCGGTGAGCTTCGCCATTTCCTCCTGGCTCTTCTCCTGCGCCTTGGACTGCGCATCCTTGATCGCGGCGAGGATCAGGTCCTCGACCACTTCCTTGTCGTCCTCGTTGAAGATCGACGGGTCGATGTTAAGCCCGATCAGCTCGCCCTTGGCAGTCGCCGTCGCCTTGACAAGGCCCGCGCCAGAGGCGCCCTCGACCGTCATGGTCTCGAGTGCTTCCTGCATCTCGGCCATCTTGGTCTGCATCTCCTGCGCCTGTTTCATGATCTTGGCCATGTCGCCAAGACCGCCCAAACCCTTCAGCATCGGTTCATTCCTCGTGTCATGTCATTCGTCGTCGAACGGGTCCCAATCCTCGGGAAGGTCCTCGGGATCCGG
The DNA here is from genome assembly GCA_015689745.1 of Rhodobacterales bacterium HKCCSP123. Classification (GTDB taxonomy): domain Bacteria; phylum Pseudomonadota; class Alphaproteobacteria; order Rhodobacterales; family Rhodobacteraceae; genus Roseicyclus. The sequence goes on from WVSO01000002.1 coordinate 123,348, forward strand.
CAATTCCGGCAGCGCCTCGGCCTGGGCCTGGGCCTGCAATTCCTCGCGCGTGCGTATGGCGGCGATCCTCGCCTCGGGGAAGGCCGCCTTGACCGCCTGCAACAGTGGGTGCTGTTCCAGCTCGGCCTCGAGCGCGGAGCGCTCGGCCTGCTCGGCCTCGGCCAGGGTTTGCCCGCCACCGGTGTTCACGGTCGAGATGATCCAGCGCGCGCCCGTGGCCAGCTGCAACGCGCGGCCCAGGCGTTGCGCAAGGTCGGAGGGCGCGGTCTCGGTCGGCTGGAACTCGATCCGGCCCGGCGCGTAGGTGACAAGGCGGAGGCAGGTCTTCACCTCGACCAGGAGCTTGATGTCGCGGGCCTGTTCGATCAGGGCGACCACCGCGTCGAACGTCGGGTAGTGCGACAGGTCCGGGCCCGGCTGCGGCTGCAAGGCCGCCTGCGGCCCGCTGCCGCCGGCACCGCGGACACCGGGCGCCTGCGCGCGCGGCGCGTGAACGGCACCACCGCCGCCCGAGGGGCGCAGGGGCCCCGCACCGCCGGAGGGCACGGGCGTCGATTGCAGCTTTTTCACGAGGTCGCCCGGCGTCGGCAGCTCGGCCACATGGGTCAGGCGGATCACCGCCATCTCGGCGGCCATCATCGCGTTGGGGGCCAGGGCCACCTCTTCCAGCGCCTTGAGCAGCATCTGCCACATCCGCGTCAGCACCCGCATGGGCAACCGGTCGGCCAGCGACCTGCCCCGCGAACGTTCCTCGGGCGAGATGGTGGGGTCCTCGGCGGCCTCGGGCGTGATCTTCACGACCGAAAGCCAGTGGGTGATCTCGGCCAGGTCCCGCAGGACCGCGACCGGGTCGGCGCCGTCTGCATATTGCGCGCCCAGTTCGGTCAGGGCGCCCTGCGCGTCGCCCGCCATGATCGCCTCGAAGAGGTCGAGCACCCGGCCCCGGTCGGCCAGTCCCAGCATCGCGCGAACCTGGTCGGCGGTCGTTTCCCCCGCTCCATGGGCAATGGCCTGGTCGAGCAGGCTCATGGCGTCGCGCACGGACCCCTCGGCAGCGCGTGTGATCAGCGCCAGTGCATCCTCGGCGATCCGGGCGTTTTCCTTCAAGGCAACGCCCTGAAGATGGGCGATCATCACCTCGGGCTCGATCCGGCGCAGGTCGAACCGCTGGCATCGCGACAGGACCGTGACCGGGACCTTGCGGATCTCGGTCGTGGCGAACAGGAATTTGACGTGCGGCGGCGGTTCTTCCAGCGTCTTCAGAAGCGCGTTGAACGCGCTCGTGGACAGCATGTGAACCTCGTCGATGATGAAGATCTTGTAGCGCGCCTGCGCCGCGCGGTAGCTCACCGTCTCGATGATCGCGTCGCGGATGTTCTGCACGCCGGTGTTAGACGCCGCGTCCATCTCCATCACGTCGACATGCCGCCCCTCGGCGATGGCTACGCAATTCTCGCAGACGCCGCAGGGGTCCGTCGTCGGCCCGCCCTGCCCGTCCGGCCCGATGCAGTTCAGCCCCTTGGCGATGATCCGCGCGGTGGTCGTCTTGCCGGTGCCGCGGATGCCGGTCAGCATGAAGGCCTGCGCGATGCGATCCGCCTCGAACGCATTCTTCAGCGTACGCACCATCGCGTCCTGCCCGATCAGGTCGGCAAAGGTCGCCGGGCGGTATTTCCGCGCGAGAACCTGGTAGCCGGTGTCGGGGGTGTCGCTCATGTCGCCTCGGGTGCCGCGTGCTTGGGCAAACCTAGTGAAGCCGCACGCCAAGGTCCATGGTGAAGCGGCGACGGCGTGCTAGCTTTGCCGGTGAGAGACGGAGGAGCGATGCCTGAACACCAACCCCCTGCGGCCCTGATCCTGGCCATGGCCGGCGTCTTCTGGTTGGTCGCCGCCGCCGCGCTCCTGTTCTGGCTTGGCGGGCTGCTCTGGCCGGGCGGCCTCGGCGGGTTGATGGCGGCACTCGGTCCGGGGGCGGTCGCAACGCTGGTGACGCTGCACATCCCCGCCGCGGTCATGGGTATCCTGCTCTGGCAATGGACTCGGCACGCGCTGTCGATGCGCCACCGGGTGCTGCTCGAGGCGGCGACACTCTACTTCTGCCTTGCCGTCCTCCTGGGCATCTTTCTCAACTACCTGCTGGTCGCAGCGCTGCAGGACGTGATCGGCCCCGTCATGCGGGGTGGTGCGGGCTGAGGGTCCTGAAACGCGAAACGCACCGCCGGGGCGGTGCGCTTTGCGGGGTGAGAGGCTGGACAACGACCCAAGCGAGGCTCGTTACGGCTGCTTCCTTCCGGACCTGACCGGGTTGGCGAGGCGCCTGCCCGCGCCAACCTCTCGCTCGTGACATATGAAAACTAGTTCGGAACTGCAAGGTCGCCGGTTATAGAATGGTGAATCAGGTCAACTATCACGGGCGGGACACATGCGACTGCGTGGAATGCGGCAAAGCCGAAACGTGGAGGATCGCAGGGGCCGGGGATCGGCGGCTACCGTGGGTATCGGCGGGATCGGCCTCGTCATCGTACTGGCAATTGGCTATTTCACCGGCATCGATGTAACCCCGCTCCTTCAACAGGACGCGTCCTACTCGGCCGGCGGAGAGGCCAATCTCAGCCCCGAGGAAGAGGCGGCGGGGACGTTCTCGGCGCAAATCCTCGGCACCACCGAAGACGTCTGGAGCGACATCTTCCAAGGTGAGTTGGGCCGGCGCTACAGCCCGCCAACGCTGGTTCTCTTCTCGCGCGCGACGCAATCGGCATGCGGCGGCGCGCAGGCATCGTCCGGCCCGTTCTACTGCCCGAACGATCAGAACATTTACCTCGATACCGCCTTCTTCGCCTACATGGCACAGCGCATGGGTGCCGGGGGCGATTTCGCGGCGGCTTACGTGATCGCCCACGAGGTCGGGCACCATGTCCAGAACGAGCTGGGTATCCTTGCGCAAACCTTCGAGATCCGCTCACAGGTGAGCGAGGCGGAAAGCAACGCGATTTCCGTGCGGGTCGAGCTGCAGGCCGATTGCCTTGCGGGGATATGGGGGCGGCGCATCGAGGGATTGCTTGATGGCACCGATGTCGCCGAGGCGATGAATGCCGCTGAACGCATAGGCGACGACTACCTGCAGTCGCAGGCGGGAATGTATCCCAACCCGCACAGCTTCACCCACGGGACGTCGGAACAACGGCAGCGTTGGTTCGCCCGCGGGTTCCAATCGGGTGAGCTGACTGCCTGCGATACGTTCACAACGGATCGCCTCTGACCACGTTTTTTGCCGCGCAAGGCGCGCGGCAGGTACCTGGATGCCGGCGCGTGTGGCCGGCGCGACCTGCCCGGGACCTTGGAGGCGGCCCCCCCCGGAACAACGATGAAGGAGATAGCGATGGGTGTTTGGGATTTCGTGAAGAAGGCAGGCAAGGCGATCGGGATCGGCGGTGATGACGCTGAAAACGCGCCAACGCCGGAGGCACTTGCCGAGGAGGTCGACCGGCTGGGCCTGGACCGGAAGGATCTCGACATCGCGGTCGAGGGTGACACGGTGAAGCTCAAGGGTCGGGCCTTGACCCGGGAGGAAAAGGAAAAGGTCATCCTCGCCGTCGGCAACGTCGCAGGCGTGGCCAAGGTGGAAGAGGACATCAGCAGCCCGGACGACGACAAGGCCGCGGTGTTTCACACCGTGAAGTCCGGCGACAACCTGTCAAGCATCGCGCAGAAATACCTCGGCAAGGCGTCGCGCTATCCCGAGATTTTCGAGGCCAACCGACCGATGCTGACCGACCCGGACAAGATCTACCCCGGACAGGTGCTCCGGATACCGGTCGATGGCTGACCGAGTCGCGCGACGGCAGGGCAACGCCCTGCCGCCGCGTCAGCCGGGACTGCGTTCGGCCCAACCTGCGAAGATACGTTCGAGAAACACCACCACGTAGAACAGCAGGATGCCCAACGCCGCCAGCGCGAAGAGAACCGCGAACATCAGCGGGTAATCCGCGCTGATGCGCCCGCTGTCGAACAGGTCGCCAAGGCCGCGGCCATGGGGGCTGACGATCTCCATCAGGTTGGTTCCGATGAAGGCGAGCGTCACCGCGACCTTCAGCGCGCCGAAGAATTCGGGCAGGGTCTTGGGGAGCGCGATCTTCCAGAAGATCGTGAAATTCGACGCCCCGAGCGACCGGAGGATATCGCGGTATTCCGGTTCCAGCGTGCTGAGACCGATCGAGACCGAGACCGCGACCGGGAAGAAACTGATCATGAAGGCGATGAGGATCGTGTTGAAGTCATGCTGGCCCACGAACATCAGCGCCACGATGGGCACGACGGTGGCCTTGGGGATGGCGTTGAACCCCACGAGAATCGGGTAGAGCCCCTCGCGCGCGAATTGCGAGAAGCCCATGACCATGCCGATCAGCGTGCCGACCACCACGGCAAGGCCAAGGCCCACCACCGTGCGCCAGAGGGTTTCCCAGGACTTCACCAGGAACAGGTCCCAGAACTGGACATAGCGCGGGATCAGGTCCGAGGGACTGGCCATGCGGAAATCGGGGAGGTCGTTGTACCAGACCGCCCATTCCCAGAAGCCGAGGATCGCCACGATGAAGATCGTGGGCGCGAGGATCTTGCGGGCCGTGTCGTTCATTGCATCGCCCCCGGAACAGGTTGGCTTCGGGCCGGTTTCGGCGGTGGCGCGGCGGGGGCGTCGGCCTCGGTCCGGCCCTGCGCGACCTGGATCTGGTGGCGCAGGGTGGCGAGCATCTCGACCGCCTTGGGGGCGTAAAGATCGTCGAGCGTGCGCTTGCCGGGGATGTCCACGTCGAGCACGTATTGCGCATGGGCGGGACGCCCGGACATGACGACCACCTGGTCGGCGAGGAAGACGGATTCCCTCAGATCATGGGTGATCAGCAGGCAGGTGAAGGGCTCTTCCTCGCGCAGGTCGTGCATGGTGCACCACAGGTCTTCACGGGTGAAGGCATCGAGCGCGCCGAAGGGTTCGTCTAGGATCAGCACGTCAGGCTTGTGGATGATCGAGCGGCAGAGGCTCGCGCGCTGGCGCATGCCGCCAGAGAGTTCGGAGGGGCGTTTCTCGGCGAAACCGGTCAGGCCCACGAGGTCGAGCAGGTGATGCGCGCGCTCGACGGCCTCGGCCCTGGACATGGGGGATTTTACGATCTCGAGCGGCAGCAGGATGTTCTGCAGGATCGTGCGCCATTCCAGCAGAACGGGGTTCTGGAACGCCATGCCCACGGTCGGGCGGGGCGAGGTGACAAGCTTGTTGTGCAGCCAGACCTGCCCCTCGTTCGGCTTCATCAGGCCCGACACCAGCCGCGTCAGCGTGGACTTGCCGCAGCCCGAGGGGCCGACCACGGCGCAGAAGCTGTTCTCGGGGATCTTGATCGAGAGGTTGTCGAGCACCGGAAGGGGCCCCGCCTTGGTCTTGTAGGCGTGGCTCACCTCGCGCAGTTCGATCATGTAATGGGAGGGGTCTGTCTGCATCCGGCGGGGCCTTCGACTGGATAACGGCGCGTCAACACATGTGGGATTTGTGCAAGGCCAGGGTTAACGGGCTGATCGGTCGGGGCACGTCACATCGCGTACACACCCTGTACTCACCCCGTACATACGCGGGTTCGGCGGGCCTGTCGGGTCACAGGCCCGCCGGTGTCTCGGGATGCCGCGGTCAGGGCGCGATCATCAGCACCTCGGCCTCGGGAAGGTAGGCGTCGGTGAAATAGAGCGCCGGGTCGATTTCGCCCTGGAACTCGTAGGTCAGCTGCATCTGCTCGAGCGCAAGCGCCATGCGATCGGCGTCGATCCGGCCCATTCCGTTCTCGATGACGTAATCCGTGAGGATGTTGGCATCGAGCGCGAGCTGCAGGCGGCGGGTTTCCAACTCGAGATCGCCGGCCGGGTTGCGGTCGATCACCGCGGCGGCACCTGCGGCGGGATCGGCGATGGCGTCGGAGACACCGCGGGCGATCGCGCGCAGCGCGCCGGTCACGAGCTCGGGGTTGGCTTCGGCGAAGTCGGTGTTGACGATGACCGCGTTGCCGTAGAGCGCGACGCCGTGGTCGGAGAACATGATGGTGGTGATGTCATCCTCGGGGATGCCGAGGCGCGCGAGCGACAGGTAGGAGGAGAAGTTGAAGCCGGTCACGCTGTCCACGTTGCCCTCGGCCAGCATCGGCTCGCGCGTGGGGAAGCCGACGGGCTCCACGGTGATGGTCGACACGTCGATGTCGTTCACCGCGGCGAGGATGGGGAACTGCGCCCATGCGCCATCCGGCGGCGGCGCGCCGAGGATGGACCCTTCGAGGTCCTCGATGCCGGAGATGCCCTGGCTGACGCGGCCCACGATGGCGAAGGGCGGGCTGTCGTAGACCATCATCACGGCGGTGACGGGCGCGCCGGGGTTCTGGTCGAGGAAGCGGATCAGGCTGTTGATGTCGGCGAAGCCCAGCGGGAAGGCGCCCGAGGCGACCTTCGGAATCGCGTCGAGAGAGCCCTGGCCCGCGGCGATCTCGACCGAGAGGCCCTCGGCCGCGAAATGGCCGTTGTCGATGGCGAGGAAATAGGGCGCGGAGGGGCCCTCGAACCGCCAGTCGAGGGCGAAGTTGATCGTGGTGTCCTGCGCGGCGAGCGGGGTCGCGGCGATCAGGGCGGCGGCAAGGGCGGGAATGGCACGGGTGAACAAGCGGTCTCTCCTTCGGCTTGGCAGCGGGTTCGCTTTGCGGCGCGGTCACAACATCGGCGCGCCGGGGCAAGGTCAACAGGGGGTTGGCCCGGCACCGGCGCGGCTGTGCGGAGACTGCGCGATCGGAAGGGGCTTTGCCAGTTTTTTGTGCAACGCCGACGGCTGCGTCTAGATGTGCAGCAGATAGCGGGCGAATCCGGCCGGGCTGCTCCCCTCGTGGCTGAGCCCGAGCGCCCGCGCTCGCGCGTCATGCGACAGGGCGCCGGGGCCGGTTTCGTAGATCACGGCGGTGCCCCCGAGCGGGGTGAAGGACCAGCCGCGCGTGACCTGCGGCGCGATGGCACCGCGGCTTGCGGTGATATGTTCGACAAGGCGGTCGCGCACGGGGTCGGCGGTCTCGTGGATCACCTCGCAAGAGGCCGCGGCGGGGTAGTGCCCCCCGCCGGCAGCGCGGTAGGCGTTGGTGACGACGAGGAAGCTGTCATCGTCGGCAACCGGCCTGCCGTCCGGGTGCCGGAGGTTGCGGATGCGTCCGGGGCCATCGTGCAGGATGTCCCCCTCGGCATTGGTGCGCGCGACCTCGCTGACGTCGATCTCGTAGAAAAGCCCGTCCATGCGGTCGAAATTGTAGCTCGGGAAGGCGTGGTCGATCAGCGGCTGGGGGCCCGGCGCGCCTGGATCGATCCGGTGGAAGGCCGCGGCGCTGCGCTCGAGCCAGTCGCGGACCTGGCGTCCGGTGGCGCGAAGAAGCGAGAGCCCGTTGGTGTAGATATAGAGGTCGGCGGCATGGCGCAGCATCAGGGCGCCCGCGGGAATGTCGGTGTAATGGCCTGGCCCCCCGCGCCCGCCCGCCTTGAACGGCGTGGTGCAAGACAGGAGCGGGAGCGCGCCCAGCGCCGGATCCCGGGCGATCAGGGGCGCGACCGCGACCCGCTGCGCATCGGCGATCAGCTGGGTGGCCGCGCAGGGCGCGCAGAGGCTGAAGTAGGTCTCGAGCGGCACGGCGCTCCGCCCGATGACGCGCGCGGAAAAGCTTCGGGTCAGGCGGTGGCCGCGCGCAAGCTGGTCGCGGAAGGCGGGCAGGCGGTGCAGGCGGCGGCGGAGCAGCTTCCGCGTTTCGGCGCCGGCTTCGGTCGCGGCGTGAACGCGGCTGGTCGCGCCGTCGACCACCCAGCGCCCGGCCGGATCGGCGGACCGGCTCAGGACCAGGTCGATCTGCCCGAGATGCGATCCGTTGCAACCGGGCTGGACCATCGCCGCGACGCCCGGCTCGGACGGGGCGGAGCCCTCGGCCGGAAAGACGCTGTGGGTGTGCCCCGCGACCACGGCATCGACCCCGGCGATTCGGGCGATGGCGCGGGCCACGTTCTCCGATCCCGGCGCGGCATCGGGATGGCCGAGACCGCTGTGCGCCAGCACCACGACGACGTCGGCGCCCGCGGCGCGCAAGGCGCGGGCGGCACGGGTC
>WVSO01000020.1 GCA_015689745.1 Rhodobacterales bacterium HKCCSP123
AGACGGCGCCCGAGGGCGCCGCGGACCGGCGGTGGTCGGCGCGTAGCCGCAGAGCTGCCGCCGGTCCCGCCCGACGCGCGGCACCCATTCGGTGTTGGCCCCCACGCCGACGCGCACGAAGACGCAGCCGCGGCTATCAACGTATTGATCTGACGAATAGCTCGATGGCGGCACTTCCGCCGGAACACCCTGAGCCAGAGATACCGTTACGCTTGCCGCGGCGAACACGACCGCCGAGGCAGCGACCCGGACGAGTCGCTTCAGTTCCATGCAAACCCCCCAAGTTCGCGATGGAAACACACTGTCCCAAGACTCTGCGCAAGTAAAGGAGAGCGTTGGATTATTTGGTGCCGTACATGCGGTCGCCCGCATCCCCCAGGCCGGGCACGATATAGCCGTGGTCGTTCAGGTGGCTGTCCAGCGCCGCGGTGACGATGGGCACGTCGGGGTGCGCCTCCTTCATCCGTGCGACACCCTCGGGCGCGGCAAGAAGGCAGAGGAAGCGGATGTTCCGGGCACCGGCCTCCTTCAGCATGTCGACGGCGGCGGCCGAGGAGTTGCCGGTCGCGAGCATCGGGTCGACCACGATGGTCAGGCGGTCCTCCAGCTCGGCGGGCACCTTGAAGTAGTACTTCACCGGCTGCAGCGTCTCGGGGTCGCGGTAGAGGCCGACGAAGCCCACCCGCGCGTTCGGGATCAGGTCGAGGATGCCGTCGAGCAACCCGTTGCCCGCCCGCAGGATCGACACCAGCGCCAGTTTCTTGCCCTGGATCACGGGCGCGTCCATCGGCTCGAGGGGGGTCTCGATGCGCTGAGTCGTCATCGGCAGGTTGCGCGTGACCTCGTAGGCGAGAAGGTGGCTGATCTCGTTCAGAAGCTGCCGGAACGACTTGGTCGAGGTGGTCTTGTCGCGCATCAGCGACAGCTTGTGCTGCACCAGAGGGTGATCGACGATGGTCAGGTGCTCGGTCATGTGTCGCTGGTCCCCAGTCTTTTCGCGATGATGTCTTTCGTGGCCGCGTCGCAGAAGGCGGCTTCGAGGGCGGTGCGGTTCACCTCGGCGAACACCTCCTCGTCCCAGCCGAAATGGCGGTTCAGGTTCTCGTAATCCGAGGTCATGGTGATCCCGAAGAAGGGCGGATCGTCGGTCGAGACGGTCACCTTCACGCCCCGTTCCCGCAGCTTTTCAATGGGATGGCTGCGCCAGTCCTTGAAGACTCCCAGAAACACGTTCGAGCCCGGGCAGCATTCCAGCACGATCCCGTCCTCGGCCAGCCGGTCGACAAGGGCCAGGTCCTCGATCGCCTGCACGCCATGGCCGATCCGCTCGGGGTTCAGCGCGTCGAGCGCGTCGCGCACCGACTGCGCGCCGCCCCATTCGCCGGCATGGACGGTGATGCGCAAGCCCGCCTCGCGCGCGCAGTCGAAGGACCACAGGAAATCCCCCGGTTTCCCCTTCAGCTCGTCGCCCGCCATGCCGAAGCCCGTGATCCAGTCCCCCGCCGTCTCGGCGGCGCATCGCGCGATGGGCTTGGCGCGCTCGGGGCCGAAGTGGCGGATGCAGGTGATGATGCCGCGAAGGGTGATCCCATGCGCCGCTTCCGCCGCATCCGCCGCCTCGCGGATCGCGGCGAGATACTCGCGCCACGCGCCCACATCGCCGCCGCCGCAGAAATCGGGCGAAAGGAAGGTCTCGGCATAGACCACCCCGTTGGCCGCGCTTTCCTCGAGCACGGCGGTGGTGAGCCGCGCGTAATCCTCGGGCGTGGTCAGCACGCTCGTGGCGGCCTCGTAGACCTCGAGGAAATGCCAGAAATCGCGGTAGGTGTAGCCGCCATCCTCGCGGAAGATGCCGGACAGGTCGACGTTCTTCTCCTTCGCGATGCCGCGGATGAAGGCGGGCGGTGCGCCGCCTTCGAGGTGCAGGTGAAGCTCGATCTTCGGAATGTCCCGCATGCTCACGCCCCGATCGCCCAGCCGATGCCCGCGATGACCAGCCCGAACCCCGCCGCCCCCCGCCAGGGCGTGCGGGGCCGCCCGAGCAGCGGGCCGATGAAGCGCACCGCCAGCGTGACCACGGCGAAGGTCATCACGAAATAGATCAGTTCAGAGGCGGACATCATTCCCCATCAGAAAGCTTGTTCCGGGCCCGTCGCTTTCGACGCCCAGATGCGCCGCGACGGAAGCGCCGACATCGGCGAAGGCGCGGATGCCGATCTGCCCCGAATAGGGCCCCTTGGCAACCACCGGAACCCGCTCGCGCGTGTGGTCGGTGCCTGTCCATGTCGGATCGTTGCCGTGATCGGCGGTGAACAGCATCAGGTCGTCGGGGCGCAGCGCGGCGAGGATGGGCGCGATCGCACCGTCGAACCATTCGAGATGGCGGGCATAGCCCGACACGTCGCGGCGGTGGCCGTAAAGGCTGTCGAACTCGACGAAATTGGCGAAGGTCAGGCTGCCCTCTTCCGCCTCGGCCACGCTGGCCGCGAGATATCCCATAAGGTCACGATCCGCGCCGGTCCTCACATGCCCCGCGCCACGCCCCGCGAAGATGTCGCGGATCTTGCCGATGGTGTAGGTCTCACGCCCGGTATCCGTCACCCAGTCGAGCAGCGTGCGCCCCGGCGGCGCGATGGCGTAGTCGTGGCGGTTCTGGGTGCGCCGGTACTGCCCCGGCGTACCCGTGAAGGGCCGCGCGATGACCCGGCCCACGCGGCGGGCGTGCAGCATCGGCGCCAGGTCCTCGCAGAGCTTCAGAAGACGGTCGAGGCCGAAGCTGTCCTCGTGCGCGGCGATCTGGAAGACGCTGTCGACGCTGGTGTAGCAGATCGGCCAGCCCGTCGCCTGGTGCGTCTCGCCGAGGCGCGCGATGATCTCGGTTCCGCTGGCATGCTCGTTGCCGAGGATGCCGTCGGTGCCCGCAAGGCGCATGACCTCGGCCACGATCTCGTCGGGGAAGGCGGGGTTGGTGTTGGGGAAATAGCTCCAGTCCCAGGGCACGGGCAGGCCCGCCAACTCCCAGTGCCCGGAGGGTGTGTCCTTGCCCGGCGAGATCTCCTCCGCCACGCCCCAGAGGCCCACCGGGTCGGCATCCATCCCCTCACCCCGCGCGCCCGAGGCGAGGCGCAGCGCCGCCCCCAGCCCCAGCGCATCGAGATGCGGCAGGTGCAAGGGCCCGCTGCGCCCATCCTCGGCCCGGCCCCCGGCGCAGGCGGCAGCGATATGGCCGAGCGTGTTCGACCCGGTATCGGGCACCTCGCCGTTGAAGAAGCGGTCGGCGTCCGGAGCGCCGCCGATGCCGAGGCTGTCCAGGACGACGAGGAAGGCGCGCGGCATCAGGCGATCCTTTCGTGGATCAGCGGAGGTGCCTCGGGCGTGCCGTCCACGAGCGTGAAGGCGCGGCGCACCTCGGCCACGACGGCGCGCGCGGCCTCTTCGCTGGCGGCGTGGATGCGCGCAAGCGGGCGCTGCGGATCGACCCGGTCGCCGATCCGCGCGATGTCGGTCAGGCCGACGGCAAGGTCGATCCGGTCATCCTGCCGCAAGCGCCCGCCGCCCAGATGCACCACCACCTCGCCCAAAGCCCGTGTGTCGATCCGGCCCACATGGCCCGCGTCGCCGGGGTGGACATCGACCATCACGCGCGCTGCCGGAAGCCGGTCGCGCCAACGATCGGTGAAATCCTGCGGCCCGCCCAGCGCGGCCACCATCTCGCCGAAGGTCTCTGCCGCCTCGCCCGAGGTCAGTGCCCGCGCGATCCGCCCTTCGCCATCCGCCGCGTCGGCGGCAAGCCCGCCCAGTGCCAGCACCTCGCCCCCCAGGGACTGTGTCAGCTGCGACAAGGGCGTCGACAGATCGCCCGAGGTCAGCGCCTCCATCACCTCGATCACCTCAAGCGCGTTGCCCGCCGAGGGCACGAGCGGCTGGTTCATGTCGGTGACCAGCGCCGTGGTCATGCAGCCGGCACCCTGCGCGGTATCGACCAGTGCCTGCGCCAGCGCCAGCGCGTCGGCGGGGTCGGCCATGAAGGCGCCCGAGCCCGTCTTGACGTCGAGCACCAGCGCCTCGAGCCCCGCGGCCAGTTTCTTGGACAGGATCGACGCGGTGATGAGGTCGATGCTCTCGACCGTGCCGGTCACGTCGCGCACCGCGTAAAGGCGGCGGTCGGCGGGTGCGATATCGCCCGAGGCGCCGACGATGGCGCAGCCGATATCGGCCACGAGATCCTGCAGATCCTCGACCGAGACCTGCGTGCGGTAGCCCGGTATCGCCTCGAGCTTGTCGAGCGTGCCGCCGGTGTGGCCCAGCCCCCGGCCCGAGATCATCGGAACATACGCCCCACAGGCCGCCAAGGCGGGCGCCAGCACGAGCGAGACGCAATCGCCCACGCCGCCCGTCGAATGCTTGTCGAGCACCGGCCCGTCGAGGTCCCATTTCAACACCTGACCGCTTTCGCGCATCGCGTTGGTCAACTGCACCCGCCCCGCGGAACCAAGGCCCCGGGTGCAGACTGCCATGGCGAAGGCGCCGGCCTGCGCATCGGTGACCGCGCCGCTGGCAAGCCCCTCGGCGAACCAGAAGAGCTCGGCCTCGGTGGGCGTGTCGCCGTCGCGCAGCTTGGCGAGGATGGCGCGCGCGTCCGTCACGGGGCGGAAGGCTCCGCCCGGTCCATGAAGCCCGCGTCGAAGGCGCCGGGCAGCAGGTCGGCCACCGTGGTCACAAGCGTCGCGCCGCGCGTCGTGGCAAGCGTGACGACCACGTCGCCCGCGGCGAATTCCGCAAGCTTCTGGCGGCACCCGCCGCAGGGCGGCACGGGGGCGGGGCTGTCGGCGATCACGGCCACCTCGGCGATGCGGCGGTCGCCCGCGGCGATCATCGCGGCGATCGCGCCGGCCTCGGCGCAGGTGCCTTCGGGATAGGCCACGTTCTCGACGTTGCAGCCGACATGCGTCCGCCCCTCGACCGAGCGCAGCGCCGCCCCGACCTTGAAGCCCGAATAGGGCGCGTGGGCGTTCAGGCGCACCGATGCGGCATCTTCGATCAGCGACATGCGTGCGGTCCCTCCCCGGTGCGGTGCAATCGCTTCACTGTGGTCCGGCCCCGCCGCCAGCGCAAGGGGATCAGCCTGTCCCGAGACGGATCCCGCAGAGCGCGCCCGAGGCCTCGACATGCGCGATCAGGTCGGCCAGATCGGCACGGCACGGCTGGTAGAGCGCGGGCAGATCCGCCATCCGCCGACGCTTGGCCGCGATGTTCAGCACCTCGGCCAGCCGGTGCAGCCGCTCGGCCCCGACCGCCCCGGAAATCGCGATCAGGATGTGGGTCTGCGCCCGGATCTCGGATAGGACCGTGTCGCGGATCGCCGAGTCGAGGACCGCGCGCACCGTGCTGAGGTCGTCGTGCAGCCGCGAGAGGAGCTCGGCGCAGCCGTCGGGCCCCGCGATCTCGAGCAACGCCTCGAAGCGCGCCACGTCGAGCTTGCGGCCGAACTGGGTCGCCCCCGACAGGCCCGACAGGACATCCTCGGGTTCGGGCAGGCCGGCGGGCCGGCCCGCATAGCGAAGGATCGCGCGGCCGAACTCACGCCCCGAGGAGATCGGTTTGCCGAGGATGCCATCCGCCCCGGCGTCGTAGATCGCCTCGCGGTTGTCGCGCAGGACATAGGCGGTCAGCGCGACAAGCGGCATCCGCGCCACCGCGTCGCTGCGGCGGCGCACCGCCTGCATCACCTCGAGCCCCGAGAGCCGCGGCATCTCGATGTCGATGAGCGCGATGTCGAAGCGGTCCTGTTCGAGGCGCTCGAGCGCGGAGATGCCGTCGGCAACAAAGACGGCATCGGCCTGCATCTGTCCGAGCAGCTGGCGAAGGATGGTCTGGTTCGTCAGGTTGTCCTCGGCCACGAGGATGCGCAGGCCGCTCAGGTCCGGGATCTCGCCGGGTTCGGGGCCCGCGCCGTCCCAGTCGAGCACCCTGGACGGCAGGGTCAGCCGACCCTCGCCACCACCGCCCGTCCGGTTTCGCAGCTCCAGCGTCGCGCCGGCCTGAAGCGACAGTTCGGCCGCGATGCGAAGGCCAAGGCCGCTGCCCGCCCATTGCCCCGATGCCGGGGGGTCGATCCCGCGGGCGAAGCGGTCGAGCACTACGGGCGGGTAGCCCGGCCCGTCATCCCGCACGGTGAGCTCGAGGCCACGCTCCCGGTCGGCCCGCACCCGCAGCGTCACCGGTGCGCTCGGCGCATGGCGAAGCGCATTCGACACGAGATTTCCGATGATGCGGTCGAGCATCACCTGGTTGGCCTGCACCCGGTTCGGCAGGGGTCCGGCCCGGTCGAGCCTGAAGGCCCCCCCGACCTCCTGCGCATGCCCGGACCAGCGCCGCTCGTGCGCGGCGAGCAGATCCTCGAGCGCGAAGGAGCACTGGTCGAGCTGGATCAGCGTTTCACCCGCGGCGGCGAGGAGCGCGCCATCGACCAGCGCCGCGAGCGTGTCCGCGGCGGCCTGGACGCGGTCGATCTGCAGCCGCGCCTCGGGCGCGAGCCTGTCCCGGTCGACGAGCCGCAGCCCGCCGATCACGTCAGACATGGCCGAACGGATGTCATGGCTGAACAGCTGGAGGGTCTCGGCCATCGCCGGCGCGCGCCCGAGGGCCTCGTTCAGCGGTTCGCGCGGATCGGTGTCCCGCATGCACTCAAGACCCTCAACACTTGCTCCTCAAGCAAGTATAACCCACAAGCGTCATCCGTTAAAGGCGAGTGCGGCCCGGTGCCGTCACGAGGCCGCGGCGAAGGGGTAGCCAAGCCGCCCCACCGCTTCGCGGATCTCGTCGAGGATCGCGGGATCGTCGATCGTGGCGGGCATCTTGAACTCCTCGCCATCGGCGATCTTGACCATCGTCGCGCGCAGGATCTTGCCCGAGCGCGTCTTGGGCAGACGGTCCACCACGACGGCCAGCTTGAAGGCCGCGACGGGGCCGATGCGGTCGCGCACCAGCTTGACGCAGTCCTTCACGACCTGCTCGGGCGGCGTCTCGGCCCCCTTGTTCAGGCACAGGAACCCCATGGGCAACTGCCCCTTCAGGCTGTCGGCCACGCCGATCACGGCGCATTCCGCCACATCGGGATGCGAGGCCAGAACCTCCTCCATGCCGCCGGTCGACAGGCGGTGGCCCGCGACGTTGATGACGTCATCGGTGCGCGCCATGATGTAGAGGTATCCATCCGCGTCGATCATGCCCGCGTCACCGGTCTCGTAGTAGCCGGGGAAATGGGTGAGGTAGGACTTGCGGAACCGGTCCTCGGCCTTCCAGAGGGTCGGGAGCGTGCCGGGCGGCAACGGCAGCTTCACGGCGATGGCGCCAAGCTCGCCCGCGGGCATCCGGTGGCCGCCCTCGTCGAGGATCTGCACGTCATAGCCCGGCATGGCGACCGAGGGAGAGCCGATCTTGACCGGCAGTTTCTCGATCCCCAGCGGGTTGCCCGCGATGGCCCAGCCGGTTTCCGTCTGCCACCAATGGTCGATCACGGGCACGCCGAGCTTGGCCTGCGCCCATTCGATCGTGTCGGGGTCGGCGCGTTCGCCGGCAAGGAACAGGCTTTCGAGCGACGACAGGTCATAATCGCCCACCAGAGCGCCCTGCGGATCGTCGCGCTTGATCGCGCGGAAGGCCGTGGGCGCGGTGAACAGGCACTTGACCCCGTGATCCTCGATCACCCGCCAGAAGGTGCCGGCATCGGGCGTGCCCACCGGCTTGCCCTCGAAAACGATGGTCGTGCAGCCGAAGGTGAGCGGCGCGTAGCAGATGTAGGAATGCCCCACGACCCAGCCCACGTCCGAGGCCGCCCAGAACACCTCGCCGGGGTTCATGTCGTAGAGGTTGCGCATCGTCCAGTTCAGCGCGACCAGGTGCCCGCCGGTGTGGCGCACCACGCCCTTGGGCTGACCCGTCGTGCCGGAGGTGTAGAGGATATAGGCCGGGTGGTTCCCCTCGACAGGCACGCAATCGGCGGGCTCGACCCCGTACTGGAAGGCGTGCCAGTCGTGATCGCGCCCCTCCTCCAGGTGCGCCACCTCCTGTTCGCGCTGGAAGATCACGCAGAACTCGGGGGCGTGCCTGGCCAGCGCCAGTGCGCCGTCAAGCAGCGGCTTGTAATGAACGACGCGCCCCGGCTCGATCCCGCAGGAGGCCGCGATGATGCATTTCGGCTCGCAATCGTCGATCCTCACGGCCAGCTCGTTCGCGGCGAAGCCGCCGAAGACGACCGAATGGATCGCGCCCAGCCGCGCGCAGGCGAGCATGGCTTCGAGCGCCTCGGGGACCATCGGCATGTAGATGATGACGCGGTCGCCCTTCTCGACGCCCTTTGCCTTCAGCGCACCGGCGAGGCTGGCCACCCGCGTCTGCAGCTCGGCATAGGTGATCTTGTGGGTGGTGCCGGTCAGCGGGCTGTCGTGGATGATCGCCAGCCGCGCGCCGTGCCCTGCCGCGACATGGCGGTCGACCGCGTTCCAGCAGCCGTTCAGCGTGCCGTCCGCGAACCATTCGTACAGGGGCGCGTTCTCGTCGAACAGCGCCTTGGAGGGGCCGGTGAACCAGTCGATCCCTTCGGCGGCCTCCATCCAGAACGTGTTCGGATCGGCTTTCGCCCGCTCATAGACCTCGGCATACCGCATGAGTTGTCCCTCCTTCGAAGTGCACAACCTTGTATCGTCGCGAGGCCACGCCGCGCAATTCGGTGATAGTGACGCATGGGGGCGCTAACGGCCCGACCGGAGGCCCCCGATCACATCTCGTGAAACAGGCGCGGCGCCGCTTGCGGGACTCGGGAAAACGGCGCTGGGATGTGCTCACGCCGGGCCGGCATGGTGCCGGTCCGCGCATCGAGGACGACGCCCATGGGCGACAAGAAACCAACCCAGAAGAAAGCCGGCGGCGGCAAGCCCGGCAAGTAACCCCAGACGCCGCGGCCCGCGTCGGGCGTTGCCCCTGCCCGGCGCGGGCCAGAGCATGTTGCGCAAAAGTGGGAACCGGTTTTGCGCGCCTCGAACATGCGGCCCCCCTCAGATGCGACACACCGCCTCATGCTGCAGCGCAGCACCCGGCCTAGCTCCCCGTTTGCGAACAGGAGAAATGCCGATGACCCTTGCCCCCGAAGCGCCCAAGCCCCGCTACATCACGCGCCACGTCACCTACCGCCTGCCGATCATCGGCCGCATGGCGCGCGAGGTCGTCGAGGGCCCCGTGGAAAACGCCTTCGCCGCGATCTTCGGCACGGTCGCGGCCATCGCCATCGGCGTGCTGATCTGGGGCTATCCCGCGCTGATCTTCTCGGCGCTTCTGGCGGCCGCGCTGATGGTCGTCACCCTCGTCCGCATCACGCTGGGCTGACGCCTAGCTGTAGACGCTGACCGGGGTTCCGGCCAGGGCGGAGATGTTCAGCAAACCCCGCGCCGTGATCGAGGGCGTCACGATATGCGCCCGGTTGCCCATCCCCATCAGGATGGGCCCGACCTCGAGCCCCCCGGCGCGCGCTTTCAGCATGTTGCGCGCCGCCCCCGCCGCGTCGGTCGAGGCGAAGACCAGCGCGTTGGCGGCCCCCTCCATCCGGCTGCCGGGAAGGATGCGGTCGCGCAGCTCGGGATCGAGGGCGGTATCGACATGCATCTCGCCCTCGTAGGTGAAATCCACACCCATCCCGTCGAGCAGCTCCAGCGCCGCGCGCATCCGCCGCCCGCTGTCGCTGTCGAGATTGCCGAACTGGCTGCCCGAACAGAGCGCGACCTTGGGTTCGATCCCGAAGCGCCGGATGTGCCGCGCGGCGCCGCAGACGGTTTCGGCGATCTGCCCGGGCGTCGGTTCGGGGTGAACCTGCGTGTCGCCGATGAAGAGCGGGCCATCGTCCGAGATCATCAGGCTGAGCGCGCCGACCGGGTGCAGACCGTCCGTCGCCAGAAGCTGCGTGACGTAGTTCAGGTGCCAGAGATACTGACCGAAGGTGCCGCAGATCAGGCTCTCGGCTTCGCCGCGATGGACCATCACTGCGCCGATGGCGGTGGTGTTCGTCCGCATGATCGCGCGGGCGAGATCGGGCGTCACGCCGCGCCGCGCCATGACGCTGTGATAGGTCTGCCAGTAGTCGCGGTAGCGCGGGTCGTTCTCGGGGTTCACCAGCTCGAAATCGACGCCGGGCCGCACGGTCAGGCCATGGCGCTCGATCTGCAGGTCGATGGCCGCCGGACGGCCGATCAGGATCGGCTTGTCGGTCGTTTCCTCGATCATGGCCTGTGCGGAGCGCAACACGCGCTCGTCCTCGCCCTCGGCGAAGACGATACGCCGCTCGGCGCTGCGGGCGGCCTCGAAGACGGGGCGCATGATGAGGGCCGAGCGGAAGACGGACTGGTTCAGCCGCTCGCGGTAGGCATTCAGGTCATCGAGCGGCCGGGTCGCAACGCCCGACTCCATCGCGGCCTTTGCG
This sequence comes from Rhodobacterales bacterium HKCCSP123, assembly GCA_015689745.1. Classification (GTDB taxonomy): domain Bacteria; phylum Pseudomonadota; class Alphaproteobacteria; order Rhodobacterales; family Rhodobacteraceae; genus Roseicyclus. The sequence continues at coordinate 10,472 of WVSO01000020.1, forward strand.
ACGGCACTGGCCACCACCGCGATCAGGCGGCGGTCGAAGGGCTTGGGGATCAGGTAATCGGCCCCGAAGGTCAGCTGCTCGCCGCGATAGGCGGCGGCGGCTTCGGCGCTGGTGGTGGCGCGCGCCAGCGCCGCGATCCCCTCGATGCAGGCGATCTGCATCGCGTCGTTGATCTCGGTCGCGCCCACGTCCAGCGCGCCGCGGAAGATGAAGGGGAAACACAGGACGTTGTTGACCTGGTTCGGGAAATCGCTGCGCCCCGTGGCGATGATCGCGTCGGGCGCGACGCTGCGCACCGCGTCGGGCAGGATCTCGGGCGTGGGGTTGGCCAACGCGAAGATGATGGGCCGCTTGGCCATCCGCGCCACCATCTCGGGCGTCAGCACCCCGGGGCCCGAGAGGCCAAGGAACAGGTCCGCGCCGTCGATCACGTCCGAGAGCGTCCGAAGGTCGGTCTTCTGCGCATAGGCCGCTTTCTGCGGGTTCATGTCCGTCTCGCGGCCCTCGTGAACCAGCCCGTGAATGTCGCAAAGCCAGACGTTCTCGCGCTTCACGCCCAGCTTGAGCAGCATGTTGAGACAGGCGATGCCCGCCGCGCCGCCGCCCGTCGAAACGACCTTGATCTCCTCGAACCGCTTGCCCGCCACGCGCAGCGCGTTGGCGGCCGCAGCCCCCACCACGATGGCCGTGCCGTGCTGGTCGTCGTGAAAGACGGGTATGTTCATCCGCTCGCGGCAGATTTGTTCAACGATAAAACAATCCGGCGCCTTGATGTCCTCGAGATTTATCGCCCCGAAGGTCGGCTCCAGCGCGCAGACGATCTCGGCCAGCTTGTGCGGATCGGGTTCGTCCAGCTCGATGTCGAAACAGTCGATGTTGGCGAAGTTCTTGAAGAGAACCGCCTTGCCCTCCATCACCGGCTTGGAGGCCAGCGCGCCGATGTTGCCCAGCCCCAGGACCGCCGTGCCGTTCGAGACGACGGCCACCAGGTTCCCGCGCGAGGTATAGCGCGCCGCATTCGCCGGATCGGCCTTGATCTCAAGGCTCGCCTCGGCCACGCCGGGGCTGTAGGCACGGGCAAGGTCGCGCCCGTTGGCCAGCGGTTTGGTCGCCCGGATCTCGAGCTTTCCCGGCTTCGGATACTCATGGTAGAACAGCGCCGCCGCACGCAATCCGTCCTGCTTGTCGTCGCTCATGGCGCCCTCCCGTTTGAAACTTGTTTAACGTTAAACAGTTTTCCGCACACGCCGGAAACGCGGCGCAACGCCGCCCCTCAGACGAACTGCTCGCGGATCAGCCGTTCCTCCAACCCGTGACCGGGGTCGAAGAGGATGCGGTGTTCCACCGCCGGTTCCGACCGGATCTCGACCGAGACGACGTCAGCGACCGAGCGGCTGTCGGCATCCGCCATGACGGGCCGTTTCTCGGGCTCGCTCACCTCGATGCGCACCAGCGCCGTCTTGGGCAGAAGCGCGCCCCGCCAGCGCCGTGGCCGGAAGGCCGCCACCGCCGTCACCGCCAGCACGTCGGCGTCGATCGGCAGGATCGGCCCGTGGGCCGAGTAGTTGTAGGCGGTCGAGCCTGCGGGCGTGCAGACCAGCACGCCATCGGCCACCAGCTCCTCCATGCGCAAACGCCCGTCGACGTAGATCTTCAGCTTCGCCGCCTGCGGCCCGGCGCGCAGCAGGCTCACCTCGTTGATCGCCAGCATCTCGACCGTCGCGCCCGCCACCGTGGTCGCGGTCATCTGAAGCGGGTTGATCACCGTCTCTTCCGCCGCTTCCAGCCGCGCGATCAGCTCCTCCTCGGCATAGGCGTTCATCAGGAACCCGACCGTGCCGCGGTTCATGCCGTAGACCGGCGCATCGATCCCCTGCGTCCCGTGCAGCGTCTGCAGCATGAACCCGTCGCCGCCCAGCGCCACGATCACGTCCGCCTCCTCGGGCGAATGGGCACCGTAAAGACCTTCGAGCCGCGCCTTCGCCTCCTGCGAAAGCGCGGTGTCGGATGCGAGAAACGCGATGTTGCGCGCCGCGGGCATGGGCGCCCCTCCTCCTGCCGGTGCCGCCACAGTTGCGCGCGCGGATCGGAAACTCAATCCTCCATCCGCACGCCCCGGGCCGCTTTCCGCGGCCGCCCTGCCGCTTTCCACCCTTCCCCGAGGGGCTCGCTTGCCCTAAACCGCGCGCTAACTGACGCCCATGCAGACCACCACCAAGGGAGACGCTGCCATGAATGCCCCCCACCGTGACGAAGGGTTCTTCACCGAAAGCCTCGAGACCCGCGACGCCGAGATCTTCGGCGCGATCCGCAAGGAACTGGGCCGCCAGCGCGACGAGATCGAGCTGATCGCCTCGGAAAACATCGTCTCCGCCGCCGTGATGGAGGCGCAGGGCTCGGTGATGACCAACAAGTATGCCGAGGGCTATCCCGGTCGGCGCTACTACGGCGGCTGCCAATATGTCGACATCGCCGAGGAGCTGGCGATCGAGCGCGCCAAGCAGCTCTTCAACGTGGGCTTCGCCAATGTGCAGCCCAACTCGGGGTCGCAGGCCAACCAGGGCGTCTTCACCGCGCTTCTTCAGCCGGGCGACACGATCCTCGGCATGAGCCTCGACGCGGGCGGCCACCTGACCCATGGCGCGAAGCCCAACCAGTCGGGCAAGTGGTTCAACGCCATCCAGTATGGCGTGCGCCAGCAGGACCTCGAGGTCGACTACGACCAGATCGCGGCGCTCACCGCCGAACACCAGCCCAAGATGATCATCGCCGGCGGCTCGGCCATCCCGCGGATCATCGACTTCGCGAAAATGCGCGAGATCGCCGACAGCGTCGGCGCCTACCTGCTCGTCGACATGGCCCATTTCGCGGGGCTCGTCGCCTCGGGCCATTACCCCAGCCCCTTCCCGCACGCCCATGTCGCCACCACGACCACGCACAAGACCCTGCGCGGGCCCCGCGGCGGCATGATCCTGACCGATGACGAGGCGATCGCGAAAAAGGTCAACTCCGCCATCTTCCCCGGTATCCAGGGCGGGCCGTTGATGCACGTGATCGCCGCCAAGGCCGTCGCCTTCGGCGAGGCGCTGCGCCCCGAGTTCAAGGATTACCAGGCGCAGGTGATCAAGAACGCCCAGGCGCTCGCCGACCAGCTGATGAAGGGCGGCCTCGACATCGTCACAGGCGGCACCGACACGCACCTGATGCTGGTCGACCTGCGCCCCAAGGGCGTGAAGGGCAACGCCACCGAAAAGGCGCTGGGCCGGGCGCATATCACCTGCAACAAGAACGGCATTCCCTTCGACACCGAGAAGCCGACGATCACCTCCGGCATCCGCCTCGGGAGCCCGGCGGGGACCACCCGCGGCTTCGGCGAACCCGAGTTCCGCCAGATCGGCGACTGGATCACCGAGGTGGTCGACGGCCTTGCCGCCAATGGCGAGGAGGGCAACGCCGACGTGGAGGCGAAGGTCCGCGCCGAGGTCGAGGCGCTCTGCCAGCGGTTCCCGATCTACCCCAAGCTCTGATCCGCCGACGCAGGCCTGTTGACCTGCGACAATATTGCAGCCCCCCGCCGCCCGTGGCAAAATTGTCCGGACGGCGGGGGTGATTATGTCTGGCTGGTCCAGGCGGCTCCCGCGCGCCCACATGACCGATCGAGACCGGACCGATGCACGCTGCCGTACACCGCCCCGAGATCACGCCCCATTACCGCGCCGAGGCCGAGCGCGAGATCCGCGCCTTCACCCGGAACTGGACCGCCCGCGACGATCGCATCGCCTGGCTCAGCTATGTCGCGACCTTCGCCGCCTATTTCGTCACCCTCTGGCTTGCCCTGCAGGCCTGGCCCGTCTGGTGGCTGGTGATGCCCCTCGTCGTGGTGAACGCGCTGGCGGGCGTGCGCCTCTACGTGCTGCAGCACGACTGCGGACATGGCTCGCTGTTCTCGAGGAAACGCCTGAACGATCTCGCAGGGCACGGGCTCAGCATCTTCACCCTGACCCCCTACCGGGTGATGCAGTCGAACCACAACGACCACCACTCCCATCTCGGCAATCTCGACGAGCGCGACACGACCGAGATCTTCACCATGACGCTGCGCGAATGGCAGGCCGCAGGGTTCCGGACGCGCCTGTGGTACCGGCTCTACCGCAACCCCCTGATCCTGATCCCGATCGGCGGGCTGTTCACCTACGCCTTCGCCTATCGCTGGCCCAAGAACGCCGCCAAGGTCGACCCGCGCGGCGTGATCCTGCACAACCTCGGGCTGGCCGCTTGGGTCGCCCTGATCTGGTGGCTCGCGGGCGTGCCGGGCCTGGTCGTCTACGCCGGAACCGTCTTCGTGGCGGGCTGCGTCGGCGTCTTCCTCGTCTATCTCCAGCACAATTTCGAAGACACCTGGTGGGACCGCAAACCCGATCTCAACCCGGCGCGCGCCGCCCTGCAGGGCTCCTCGGCGCTGGACCTCGGCTGGTGGTTCGACCTGGCGGTCGCCAATATCACCTACCACAACATCCACCATTTCAACGCCAACATCCCCAGCTACCGCCTGCGGTCCTGTCACCGCGCGCTGCGCGAGAGATACGAGGTGCAGACGATCGGCTGGGCCGAGGCGCTGCGCTCCTTCACGCTGAAGCTCTGGGACGAGGAGCAGGGCCGCCTCGTCCCCTTCCCGGCGACGGCGAGACAGGCGGCACCCCGAACCGCCTGACCACGGTGAACACTCCCTTGACCGCGCCCCGTTAACCTTGACGCGCGCGCGCCTTCTCCGTTTTCCAAGTATTCCCGCCGATTGCCCGACAGGCGGACTTGCCGCAGAAAGGGGAAGCGCCAGCAACGTGCCGCCCACGCAACGGCCCTGGATCGCGGCGCGGCCCCGTCCCGGCAAACCGTCGCCGCCCCGCGCCTGGCCGCCCACCCCGCCGGATCATGGCATACAAACCCTTGATGGCGCGCCGTTAACCTTGACGCTCGCGCCCTCCCCATCTTCATCCTCCAAATATGGCCGCCGGAGGCTCCCGCAGCCTCCACCCGCGCCTGGGCCGGGCCTCAGCGCGCGGCGGCCACGGCCTTGCGCGCCATGTCCCAGTAGAGCGCCTCGACCGTGTCGCGGTCCAGCCGCCCGCCTTCGCGGTACCACGTCGTCACCCCCGTCAGCATCGCGATCAGCGCCATGGTGGCCAGCTTCGTGTCGGCCATGTCGAACTCGCCGGTGGCCAGGCCCCGTTTCAGGATCGACTCGAGCTGCGTCTCGTAATCCCGCCTCAACCCCTCGATCACCGCGAAATTCGCAGGCTCGAGGTTGCGCAGTTCCATGTAGGCGATGAACACCAGGTCCGGCCGGTCGAGGTGATAGCGGATGTGATGGCGCACGAAGCTTTCCAGCTGCAGCAGCGGTGGCCCCCCGGGTGGCTGCCAGTCGGCCAGCAGATCCTCGAGATGCCCGCGCATCAACTCGAAGAGCAGCGCCTGCTTGTCGGGCGTGTAGAGGTAGAGCGCCCCCGCCTGCACCCCGACCTCCGCCGCGATCTGGCGCATCGAGACGGCGGCGAAACCATGCCGCGCGAACAGCCTGAGCGCCGCCTCGCGCAAGCGCGGCCCGGTGATGTCTGCGTGACTGCCCTGTTTGCGTGCCATGGGCGCATGGTTATCTGAACGGGTGTTCAATTCAACTGCCCGCTGGACTTGGCCCCCGCCAAGGCGCTACCTAGCCCCATGCCGCGCCTCGCCCTCTGCCTCGCCTGTCTTCTCGCCCTGGTGGCCGCCTGCGGCCCGTCCCGGCCCGAACTCGCAAGCCGGCTCAGCCCCGAAGCGCGCAGCGCCGCCTTTCCCGAACTCGTGTCCCTCGGCCCGCTCATGCAGCGCAGCGACCAGCTGCTGCCGCGTGCGGCCGACCGCGAGGGCCAGAGCCTCGAGGCGCGCGCCGCCGATCTCCGCCGCCGCGCCGCCGCCTTGCGCGCGATGCCGCTCTGAGCGACGCGTTGCAGCCCGGCGGCGAAGCCGCTAACACCTTCGGGAATAGCGATTGCAGCCCCATTCCGGAGGATCCCCGATGACAGACCCCCTGCGCCTTGGCATCGCCGGGCTTGGCACCGTCGGCGTGGGTGTCGTGAAGATCGTCCAGCGGCAGGCCAACCTGCTCTCGCGCCGCTGCGGTCGCCCGATCGAGATCACCGCCATCTCCGCCCGCTCCCGCGACAAGGACCGCGGCGTCAATCTGTCCCGCTACGCCTGGGAAGACGACCCGGTCGCGCTCGCCCGCCGACCCGACATCGACGTCTTCGTCGAGCTGATGGGCGGCAGCGACGGCCCAGCCAAGGCCGCGACCGAGGCCGCCATCGCGACCGGCAAGGACGTGGTCACCGCCAACAAGGCGATGCTGGCGCTCCACGGCCAGGCGCTCGCCGAGGCCGCCGAGGCAGCAGACCGCGTGCTCCGCTTCGAAGCCGCCGTCGCGGGCGGCATCCCCGTCATCAAGGCCCTGACCGAGGGGCTGGCCGGCAACGCCATCGACCGCGTCATGGGCGTGATGAACGGCACCTGCAACTACATCCTGACGCGCATGGACAGCGCGGGCCTGACCTACGAGGAGGCCTTCGCCGAGGCCGACGGGCTGGGCTATCTCGAGGCCGATCCGAATCTCGACGTGGGCGGCATCGACGCGGCCCACAAGCTGACGCTTCTCGCGGCGATCGCCTATGGCACGAAGCCCCATTTCGACACCATCCAGCTCGAGGGGATCGGCTCGATCACCATCGAGGACATCCGCCGCGCGGGTGACATGGGCTACAAGATCAAGCTCCTCGGCGTGGCCCAGATGACGGGCCGCGGCCTCGAACAGCGCATGTCGCCCTGCCTCGTGCCCGCGACCTCGCCGCTCGGCCAGCTCGAGGGCGGCACCAACATGGTGGTGATCGAGGGCGACAGCGTGGGCCAGATCGTCCTGCGCGGCGCGGGTGCGGGCGAAGGCCCGACGGCCAGCGCGGTCATGTCGGACGTCTGCGACATCGCCCGCGGCATCCGCGTGGCGACCTTCGGCGTGCCTGCGACCGCGCTCGACGATGCGCCGCCCGCAAGTGCGGCCAGCCCCGCCTGCTACTACCTGCGCATGGAACTGGCCGACAAGCCGGGCGCGCTGGCGAAGGTGGCGACCGTGCTGGGCGAGGCCGGCATCTCCATCGACCGGATGCGGCAATACGATCACCCCGGCGAGAACGCGCCGGTCCTGATCGTGACCCACAAGGCCGCGCGCCCGAACCTCGATGCGGCGCTGGCAGCCCTGCCCGGCACGGGCGTGGTGGTCGGTGCGCCCGTGGCGCTCAGGATCGAGGACGTCTGACCCGCCCCCGTTAGCGCCCCCATGCTGGACGCCACCGGGCCGGGCGGCTAGACGAAGGCCAACGGAATTCAGCCCAAGGCCAAGATCCCCATGTCGCATCCCACCGATTTCAACGACCGCATGCTCTCCCTCGGCCTCGCCCGCGTGTCCGAAGCCGCGGCGCTGGCCTCTGCCGATTTCATCGGGCGCGGCGACGAGAAGGCCGCCGACCAGGCCGCCGTCAACGGCATGCGCGAGCAGCTCAACAAGCTCGAGATCCGCGGCACCGTCGTGATCGGCGAGGGCGAGCGCGACGAGGCCCCGATGCTCTACATCGGCGAAGAGGTGGGCATGGGCACCGGCCCCGAGGTCGACATCGCCCTCGACCCGCTCGAGGGCACCACCCTGACGGCCAAGGACATGCCGAACGCGCTGACCGTCATCGCCATGGGCCCGCGCGGCTCGATGCTGCATGCGCCCGACGTCTACATGGAGAAGCTGGCAATCGGCCCCGGCTTCCGCCCGGGCGTCGTGACGCTCGACATGTCGCCCTCCGAACGGGTGAGCAAGCTTGCCTCGGCCAAGGGCTGCTCGACCACCGATATCACGGTCTGCGTTCTCGAACGTCCCCGCCACCAGGAGATGATCGACGAGCTGCGCACCACCGGCTGCGCCATCCGGCTCATCACCGACGGTGACGTCGCGGGCGTAATCCACTGCGCCGAGCCCGAGATCACCGGCATCGACATGTACATGGGCCAGGGCGGCGCGCCCGAGGGCGTTCTGGCCGCCGCCGCGCTGAAATGCATGGGTGGACAGATCTTCGGCAAGCTCCTGTTCCGCAACGACGAGGAACGCGGCCGCGCCGCCAAAGCCGGGATCAAGAACCTCGACCGCGTCTACACCCGCGACGACATGGTGACCAAGGACGTGATCTTCGCCGCCACCGGCGTCACCGACGGCTCGATCCTGCCCGGCATCAAGCGCGAGCCGGGCTTCCTGACCGCCGAGACCCTGCTGATGCGGTCGAAGACCGGGTCGGTCCGGCGCATGACCTACCGCAACCCCGTGAAGAAATGAGCGCCACGGCGCTTCTTCTGATCGACATACAGGCGGGCTTCGACAGCCCCGCCTGGGGCGCGCGCAACAACCCGGGGGCCGAATCGAATGCCGCTCGGCTTCTCGCGGCCTGGCGGACAGCGGGCGCGCCCGTCCTCCACGTCCGCCATGTCAGCGTCGAGCCCGGCAGCCCCCTCGGCCCCGGCCCCGGCGGCGCCTTCAAGCCCGAGGTCGCGCCCCTGCCCGGCGAGCCGGTTTTCGAGAAATCCGTCAACAGCGCCTTCATCGGCACGGGGCTCGGGGACCACCTGCGCGGGCGTGGCATCGACCGGCTGGTCATCTGCGGCCTGACCACGCCCCATTGCGTGTCGACCACCACGCGGATGGCGGCCAACCTGGGCTTTTCCGTGCGCCTCGCCCATGACGCCTGCGCCAGCTTCGCGGGCAATGCCCGCACCGACTGGGCCGAGGGGCTGGCCCCGTTGGACGCCGAGGCGATCCACGCCGCCGCCGTCTCGCATCTGCATGGCGAGTTCGCCACTGCCCTTTCCACGGACGCCGTGCTAACCCAAGGCCCATGACCGCCTTTCTCGGGATCGAGACCTCGCTCACCGGCCGCCGCTGGATCGGCCCGGACCCCGATACCGCGCGCCTGGCCGAGGCGCTGGGTCAGCGCGCCGACCTGCCCCCGCCGCTCGCCCATGTCCTCGCCCGGCGCGGCGTGACGCCTGAGGAAGCGCAGGGCTTCCTCTCGCCCGCGCTGCGCGACCTGATGCCCGATCCCCGCGGCCTCAGGGACATGGACGCCGCCGCCGCCCGTGTCATCGCCGCGCTGGACAGGGGCGAGCGCATCGCCATCTTCGCCGATTACGACGTCGACGGTGGCGCCTCGGCGGCGCTGCTGATCGACTGGCTGCGCAGCATGGGCCGCCCCGCGACCCTCTACATCCCCGACCGCATCGACGAGGGCTATGGCCCGAACGAGCCCGCCATGGCGGCCCTGGCCCGCGACCACGACCTGATCGTCTGCGTCGATTGCGGCACGCTCTCCCACGGGCCCATCGCCGCCGCTGAAGGCGCGGACGTGATCGTCCTGGACCACCACCTCGCGGGCGCGGACCTGCCCGACTGCGTCGCCGTGGTGAACCCCAACCGGCAGGACGAGGACGGCAGCCTCGGCCATCTCTGCGCCGCGGGCGTGGTCTTCCTCCTGCTGGTCGAGCTGAACCGCCGCCTGCGCGAGGCGGGCCGGAAAACCCCCGACCTCATCGCGATGCTCGACCTCGTGGCGCTGGCCACCGTGGCCGATGTCGCACCGCTGACGGGGCTCAACCGCGCCTTCGTGCGGCAGGGGCTCAAGGTCATGGCCCGCCGCGCGCGCCCCGGCCTTGTCGCGCTCGGCGACGTCGCCCGGCTGGACCGGCCACCGACAAGCTACCACCTCGGCTACGTGCTCGGCCCCCGCGTGAACGCGGGCGGGCGGATCGGGGCGGCCGACCTCGGCGCGCGGCTTCTCGCCACCACCGACCCCGCCGAGGCCGCGCAGCTTGCCAAGCGGCTCGACGACCTCAACACCGACCGCCGCGAGATCGAGGGGCGCGTGCGTGACGCCGCCCTTGCCCAGGCCGAGGCGCGCGGGACCGAGGCCGCCCTCGTCTGGGCTGCCGAGGAGGGCTGGCACCCCGGCGTCGTCGGCATCGTCGCCTCGCGCCTGAAGGAAGCGACGAACCGCCCCGCCGTGGTGATCGGCTTCGAGGGTGACGCGGGCAAGGGCTCGGGCCGCTCCGTCTCGGGCGTCGACCTCGGGGCCGCCATCCAGCGCCTCGCCGCAGAGGGCCTGATCGAGAAGGGCGGAGGGCACAAGATGGCCGCTGGCCTGAGCCTGACCCGCGCGCAGCTCGAGCCGGCCATGGAACGCCTGGCCGAGCTGATGGCGAAACAGGGCGCGGGCGAACGCGGCCCGGGCGACCTGCGTCTCGACGGCCTGCTGTTGCCCGCGGCCTGCACGGTCGACCTGATCGAGCGGCTGGACGAGGCGGGCCCCTTCGGCGCTTCGGCCCCTGCCCCCCGCTTCGCGCTGCCATCTCTGCGCATCCGCCACACCCGGCCCGTTGGCCAGGGCCACCTGAAACTGACGCTGTCCGACGGGGCGATGAGCCTCGACGCGATCTGGTTCGACGCGACCGCCAAGGGGGTCGAGGCCGCGCTGCACGCCCATTCCGGCCGCCCGCTCCATGTCGCGGGCCGGATCGAGGTGAATCACTGGAACGGCCGCCAGACCGTTCAGCTCCGCCTCGATGACGCGGCCTGGGCGGACTGAGGGACGGCCGCAAATCTTTCGCACGAAAGCCCGAAGAATCCGCTTGAACCCGCCTCCGGCTTTTTCTAGATACCACCCCACGCCAAGCGCGGCCCGTTCGTCTATCGGTTAGGACGCCAGGTTTTCAACCTGGAAAGAGGGGTTCGATTCCCCTACGGGCTGCCATGGCGCTCCCCATGAAACCGTGAATCTGGATGCTGCGGACCACCGTCGCGCTCGGCCGCTTGATGGCATCGGCCACCGGGGGAACACTCAGGACGTTCTTCCAGCCTCGGGCACTTGGCACAGACCCCGGACATCGATCCCGTGGATGGGCAAGTCGAGGCATGATGGCGTCCATCCTGCCCTGTCCGCGGCTGTTTCGTTCGGGATCGTGAGCCCGGCAGGATCCGCGACACCCACGGCAAAAGGCGATCATCGGGTCGAGGTCGCATGCATCGACGAAGCCCCGGTTGCCGGGACCACCGGGAGAAGGCTCCGGGCGGCCAGGCATGTCGCGCAGCAGCCACCAAGGGCTGTTCCAGGCGGGGAGTGATCCTTGGAAGTTCCGTTGAAGGTGCCTGTCAAATATTGTTAAGTCTTAGAATGAACCCGTCCAAGGTCAGCCTACGATCATTTCGAAATCGCATGGGCGACGGGGCCGTACTGTTCATCCGCCCGCGCGAGGTGCAGTATCACTCCGGCACGAAATGGGCAGTCGCCAAGACCCGGTCAAAGCGGCTCGATGCGGCCATGCCGCGCGTCTTCATGAACATCCTGTTGCGGATATTGAAGAGCCGGGAACCGTTCGTCATCCCGCGTCACTACTTCCGCGACATTGAGCCGATTACAGGGACGCCGCGTTATGAGAAAGTGGCGGACTTCATTGCGTCCGGGGGTCCGGTGGAGGAGACGCTCTGGTTCAGGCAGCTGGTGGCGGATCTCGAAAGCAACGGCATTGCGCGACATAAAAAGATTCTCATGAGGAACCGGGCGGAGATATCCGGGTTCCTGGAAACCTATGCCGCTCCATTGGTCGAGAGCCTGAAGTCGGAAGGCTTCTCGACGGACAAGGGCGATTACGAAGCCTCGGCCATAATTGATGCGGACGGTCGCCTGGTCAAAGCTAGTTCGGGAAACCACCGGTTCGCCATCGCCCACGTACTCGACCTGCCCGTCTTTCCCTTGCGTGTCGCGGCCGTGCACGAGGACTGGTACCGGGAGGAGGTGGCATCGCGGGGCGACAACTGGCTGGAGTTACAGGCCGCGCTGGAGAGGGTCGAAGACAGACATCGATGACCGGCCGCACGCCGAAGCACCTGCATCCATCGCCACCGGCCTGGTCAAAAGCCGTTCATCGCGACGTCAGCCTCGGCCGCGGACCACGTGCGATCGCTTGTCGGTTCCGCCTGGTGGAACACCCGACGCGCCGCGCCGCGAAACCTCGTCTCCTTGGCGGCATGACCCGGATCCGCCCGCTTGAACGATCGACTGTCACGACACGCATGCCACACGCTTCGGACTCCGGGGGACGATGCAACAATCCGCGGTCGGGAAATCCCGGTTTGCCGCAGCCGCACCAAGGGGCATCACGGCATGACGACACCCCGGTCGGCGCTCCCGCTCGTTCCAGCATCGACAATTGACTTCACCGCGACAGGGCGAAACAAGGGGACAGGGCCGCGGCCTGCCCGTCCCGGACCGTTCGGGACCGGCGATCGGCGACGTGCCGCGGGCTACGGGAACCGGATGAGCAGGTCATGATCACGGTCGTTGCCATACTGGGGCTGGAGCACAGCGGCACCACCTTGCTTGCCCGCATGCTCGGCACCCATTCGGCCGCGACGAGTGTCGGCGGCATAAAGAACTTCGCCGCCTTCGCCTCCGGCAAGAAGGCCTGCACCTGTGGCGGGTCATGGGGGGATTGCGACTTCTGGTCGGCCGTCGATGAGGCGCTTGAGGCAGCGGGCCGTTCCTCTCGGGATGTCGGATCGGCCATCGGGTCGGGCGCGGAGGGCGGGCCGTCTTCACGGCAGGCCGCCCAGGACCTCGTGCGGGCGATTTCCTCCGCCACGGGAAGCAAGATCCTGGTGGACTCCTCGCGCGATCCGCTCTGGGTCGACATGCTGGATGGTGCCACGGACATCCGGACCGTGCGCGTCCACATCTTCAAGACACCATACGAGCAGATGGCCTCCGCCAAGCGCAAGAACCGCTCGACCTACAAGGAACTGCGAAAATACAATCGACGCAGCCGGGCCTGCCGGAGGGCTCTGGCGTCGCATGACGGCGGCATCACCATACCCTACGGTGCCTTCTGCGGCGCTCCCGAGGGGTTCGTGTCGCAGATCATGCGGGCAGCCGGCGCACAGCTCGAGCCGGAACAGATCACCGGCTGGGGGCTCACCCCGCTTCACATGCTCGGGGGAAACCGCATGAAGCGGGAAACCCGCTCGACGATACGATACGACGAACTGTGGCGGGATACGCTCTCGTCGGGAGAGGTGTTGCTCGCCAGGCTGATCGCCGGTGGTTCACTGAGGCGGAACATGGACAGCAGCTCGCGGGGGTGAGCACCGGATCGGACGCGGCGTCATCAAGGAGTGATGCTTCATCCGAGTCCAGAGCATTCTCGACCCGGCTCTCCACGTCAGCCCAACGAAGGGTCCCTTGTCATGAACGGTATGCTCACTGCAAACGCGATCCCCAAGGACGGAAGCGGCATGTCGTGGCCCATCGTCGTGGTCGGTTCCGGGCCCGGAGGCGCATTTGCTGCGATCAGACTTGCCGAGTTAGGTCACGAAGTCCTTGTCGTCGAAGCCGGCGAACAGGCCCCCGACCTGAACTGGTCGGATTATTTCGTCATCGATCGACCGGCAGGAGAAAAGCGCCGGGACAATATCGGGCTTAGCTGGCAACTCGGCGGCTCATCGAATTTGTGGGCGGGGCGCATTGCGCCACTCGATCCCACCGACATCTCCAGGGAAAAAGGCTGGCCATTTGACAGCGCCGAGCTCGATCGTCATTACGCCTCGGCCCTCGAGCGCATGGGAATGGCGCAGATCGACGAATTGTCCACCGATCAACCGATCTCGAGGCTACCATCTCACTGGGATGAAACCCTCAAGGCCTCTCTGTCGATGAAGATATTTCAGTGGTCAACGCCGTCCTTCAGCACGGCAAAGGCCCTGAGAGAGGCAATGACCCTCCACGAGAATCTGTCGATCCTGACCGGCTGCCGGCTGCTGTCGCTTGAATGCCCCGACGGCACTGGCCGAGTTCGGACCGGACTTTTTTCCGAACCGGCGGGGGAGCGCTTCCGGATTTCCGGCGATATCTTCATTCTGGCCATGGGCGGGATCGAAACACCCCGGGTTCTCCTGAACTCAGCCGAGGGAAAAGGTCTGGGAAACAGCTCGGGCCTTCTGGGCCGGTATCTGTCCACCCACCCGAAGATGAATGTTGGAACCGTGGAGTTGGAAAAACCTGTCGCATTGTCCTCGCCGCTGTTCGCGGATGTGGCTTTCAAAGGAAGGCGCATAAGGTCCGGGATCGGTCTTCCGCAGCGGAAGGATGAAGTCGATCCTCTCAATCACTACATACAGTTCACGAGACGCTACGAGAGGTCCGGAACCTACCTTTTGGAGCAGATGCAAAAGATCTTCGTCGATCATTCCGGTCACGGCCGGAAAGTTGCGCCGCTCAAGACCGCAAACGCCATTGCAATTGCGTTGGGCCGCGTCGCCTTCAATACCCTTGGCCGCACGGGACTGCTGAGACGCAGGGCTCGGCGGTTATCCGTCCGTGCGTTCCTGGATCAATATCCCAATCCTGATTGCCGGGTAACTCTCGACAGTGCGCTTGATCCGCACGGAATTCCAAAGGGAAAGATCCAATGGTTCCTTTCAGAAGAGGATGTCCGTTCCATCCGAGGCTTCCTGCAGGACATGAAGAGCCTCTTCTCGGGTGCTCATATTGGAGAATTTTCTCTTGAGCTTGAAGATGACGCGCGGAGATGGGAGATCACCGGTATTCACTCGCATTTCATGGGCACCACGCGCATGGGTGCCGATAGGGAGACATCCGTTACCAATGCGGATGGTCGCCTGCATGACGCGAAAAATGTCTTCATATCCGGTCCTTCGCTATTTCCATCCTACGGCTATGCCAACCCCTTCCTGACGATTGCCGCCCTGGCGCTCCACCTGGCAGAAAAGGTCGATGAAACCGTTGCTCGGGAGAAAAATGGAGAACAGGGTCAATAAGGGTGGACCTGCAACAGAAGGTCACGCGGTAGAAGGAGGATTTTTCCGCATGAAACTTTCCGAAGACCGTATTCTCATTCTTGGCGCAGGCTGGCGCGTGCAAAGGTTCATTCTGCCCGCCCTGGAGCTTGCCGGAGCCCGGACCGCGAACATCACCATCCTCCGCCGGAAATCCGTGCCCGTGATCGGCTTCGAGGAGGCTTCTGTCATCACTGACGTGTCACGCTGCGACGAAACACCTGATCTTGTTGTCAACTGCCTCCCCTCCGGCGAACTCATCACCCTGGGCACCGAGGTCTTTTCCACTTTTCCAAGTTCGGTGCATTTTTGGGATACGGCATCGTCAAAGGTCCCCTTCAGGCTTCTCTTGAAGGCACACTCGGACCCAAGGCTGCAAGAAATCAGGTCAACGGAAGACTTTCCCATGTTGCCAAACGTTCTTGCCATGGAAAAGCACCTTGGCGGAATTTCAAGACTGAGATTTGCAAATGTCGGCATCCCGATCCACTTCCTGTCCTTCATGAGAACACTTCTGTCGGACCAATGCGGGAAGATATGCATCTTCAGAAGACATGGGGATGACTTCGCATCGCGAAAGCGGTTCTCGATTTCCCGGAGCAAGGATTTTTCAAGTGCCCGCATCACCGCCGGCCATGGCACCGCTGACCTGACCGACAACCTCGGGTTTCTCGACAGCTTTTCGGGTGGCGGCCTTTCGGATGGCGAGGTCGTCAGACTCGTCGATGACGTCTCGGTGAAGTACCGCATTGATGGAAATGTCTACTCGTCATTTGAAATAAACGCGAGAATCAGGGCTGAATTTCTTGACGACGCATCGCGAAAATCCGCGCATGAATTGGACAAGGTTTTCGCCCTTCGGGACATCTTCCTATCGCCCCATTCGCACTACAGCGCAAGAAACTCGATTGCCGACACGATCGCGGGGAAATGCCTCAAGAAATTCGGT
Organism: Rhodobacterales bacterium HKCCSP123; assembly: GCA_015689745.1. Classification (GTDB taxonomy): domain Bacteria; phylum Pseudomonadota; class Alphaproteobacteria; order Rhodobacterales; family Rhodobacteraceae; genus Roseicyclus. Next base: position 26,380 of record WVSO01000020.1, read on the forward strand.
ATTTGCATGGTCAGACCTGGCACCTGATCAAGACTCCATATCCCCTTCGTGGTCAATGGATGCCCTGGCGGTTTGACGGGCCTCTCCGATGCCCGGGGCGGCAAATCCATACCCGACCACCCGGCGGAGCCCCGAGCCCCCGGCGCGCCGATCGGGCGGGCACGCGGCGGCAGCCAGGCACGGAACCGCTCGGCCTCGGACGTGGTGATGTCGCCGGGGTGCGGTGCGGGCCGGAGTTGTCTCCTCTGGAACCGCTGCCGCTTTCGTGCCGGATCCCCTGTGCAATCGGGGCTCTCTTCACTAAGACACCCGCAGCAAGAGGGGTTGGCCAATGAACGACCGGGTCTACGGGATGAAGGACGCAAGCGCCCTGGCATGGGTGGACAGCGGGACCGTGGACCCCGACAAACTGACCCTTTTCTCGGTCATGAAGAACGAGATGGCCTTCCTGCCCGGCTGGCTGTCGCATCATCGCGGCATCGGGTTTCGGCAATTCCTGATCTGGGACGATACCTCGGACGACGGGACGCTGGACTATCTCCGGGACCAGCCCGACTGCATCGTCATGCGGTCCGAGTTGTCCTACGGAGATGAGATTCGCTTCCGCGACCCCGACGGCAAGCTCCGTCGCGAACGGGCGGGCATCTATTTCAAGATCGCGCTTCCGCACCTGTTCTTCGATGGTCCCTACGTCGGCTACCTCGACGCCGACGAATTCCTGATCCTGCCGCCGGACGTCGGCTCCATCCAGGAGGTGCTGGCAAGGCTCGACGCCGAGGGCGCACCCTCGGTCGTGGCCTCCGTCGTCGAGTTCTTCCCGGCCAACGTGCGCGATCTGCAGGGCGAGATGCCCGGGGATTTCGCCGGGCTGATCGACGCCTATCCCTATTTCGAGGCCGAGCGGCTGGTGCAGCTCGCCCCCGGCGCGCAGCCGGTTCTGACAGGCAGGTCCAAGACCGCGCGCCTCTTCGACCGTTTCGGCATCGAGCCCCGCGTCGAACGGAAGGGCTGGCAACGCATCTGGATGTCCCGCGGCGCCAAGGAAGTGCAAAGATTCCAGAAATCGCCCCGGCACAAGACGCCGTTGCTGCGCCGCGACGCCCAAAGCCGCCTTGTCGGGTCGCATAACGGCAGCTTGCCGCCGTCGCCCGACGTGCTGCTGTGCATCGCGCATTTCGTCTTCACGGCCCAGTTCGCGGACAAGATCGCTCGGGCCACGTCCTGGGGCGCGCACGCCAACAGCGCCGCGAAATACCGGTATTACAGGGAGCTTCTGGACAGGATGGAGGCCGAGGACGGCACGTTCCTGGAACCCTCCTCGCGGCGGTTCGAAAACGCGTGGCAACTGGTCGACGCAGGGCTCATCCAGTGGTGATGACCCACCGGGCCGAGGGCCAGAGCCGTGCGATCTGTGGCAGGCGCGACGCCACCGCCTCGTAGACGGGGGCGTAATGCCGGGCGATGCGGCATTCGAGGTCGGACGGGAACGCGGTTCGGCCGGACCCGCGCGCGTTCATCGGCGCCGCCCCGGCGTCCGGTTCTGTCGCCACGCCCGAGAAACCCGCGAAACGCGCGATGCCGGCCGGCGTGAACATGTCCTCGAACAGGCAATAGAACCTTTGTTCGGCTGGAAAGACGGCCTCCAGTTCCGCCAGCGTCAGGTCGTAGCGCATGCGCGCCTCGGCCTCCGCGCTGGCATAGAAGCGGTCCATGTCGGTCGCCTCGTCCCCTGTCCTGTCCCGGTATCCCTTCTGCTGGTCCATCAGCAGGTGCGAGCGCAGGCGCGCCACCGGGTCGCGCATCGCGAAAAGCGCGCGCGTCTCGATCCCGCGCGCGGCGAAGCCATCCCGGATGCGCGCCAGCGTCGCGGCGGGCAGGGCCGCGTAGGATGGCGTGATGTCGCCCGTGCGCCGGATTCCGGGCTTGCCGAGGAGCGACGAGAAGTACTCGAAATACGCGTCCCGGTCCGTCTGCATGCGCCACCGCAGGTAGGTGCGGGATGGCCTGACCCCAAGGCGCCACTTCACGGCCCCCGCCAGCCTGTAGGCCCGCCCTGGCGTCGGCACGCGGTAGCGCGCGAAGACCGAGCCCAGGTCGCTCTCCCAGGCCTGGTACTCCTCGAGGCGCCCGAAATCGGACCCGGGCTGCCGCGCAAGGTAGGCCTGCATCCAGGTGGAGCCGCATTTCTGCCCACCCAGGCCCAGGAAGAACGTCTTTGTCATTGAACGAATTCCGCCAGCAGGCGCCGCGCAAGGCAGCGTGCCTCCGTATCGACGTCACCGGTCGCCTCGGTGAGCATCCAGGGAATCCCCGGATTGAAGTCACCGATTGCCCGGACGTCGCTCAGGGTCCTCTCCAGACTGTCCTGATATCGCTCGGCATCCTGTGTCCGGTCGCCGGTCTCGAGCCCCCGCCGCAGGCATCGCTCCCGCCACACATCCAGGGGCGGCTGCAGGACGATGACGCAGTCGACCCGGTCAGTGAGGGCCCTCTGCTCGCGCCCGGACAGGTCTGCGAAAGAGACCTGTCCCCTCGACAGGCGCCTCATGGCGCGGATCTTGTGGGGAATGCCCTCGTCGAAGACGACGAAGGGAAACGGCCTCAGGGCCGCACACTCGAGCTTTCTGTAGTGGTCATAGAACAGGCGCACCAGCTTGCGATATGCGCCCAGGTCCCTCGGCCGGCTGGCCGCGGCAAGACCGATGATCCGGGGGACGTATCGCATCGCCGACAGGTTGGCGCGCAACCGCTTCAGGCGACCTGCGCGCTCGAAGTTGCGGGACGCCGAGAGGATCTGGCCGGGAAAGTTGCGTTCCAGGGCGTCCACCAGCGTGGTCTTCCCAGCACCGGCGAATCCGACACAATGCACGTATTTCTGCAAGCCGTTACGCATCGGCAAAAATTGTCGTGCTTCATTATTTCGGTCAAGAGACCGATTGTGCCACCGTCGGGTGCGGGCGGGGGACCCGGCGACCGCCCTCCCGAGGCCGGGCTGCAGAATGGTCCGACATGCGCCTCTCCGTCTCCGCAGCCGACGCGGCCCGCCGCGTCACCGGGACCAGGCCGAGCCCCCCAAGCGCCCCGTTTCAAGGCGACACCCGCGCCCGTCGCCCAAAAAACGGGCAGTCGGGCCGATGCGGCCAGGGCGGCCCCCTGCTTTCCTTAGGGGCCCCCGCCCGTTCAGCCTACTGCTTGGGTCAGCAGGGCATTTAGGGTTCCGCCGGTCCGCAGATGCGGCCGGGCCTGGTCCGAGAAATGCAGCCGGTCCGGCAAATTCCGGGACGGTACACGGCGGGCCAAAATCCCGGGAGAGCACTGCACATCGAGTTCGGCCGCTCCCCTGAACGCTCGCTTCCGGTCGGACGTGGAACATCATCCAACCGGAGGACCCGGACCATGACCAGACTTGCACTCGCCGCCACCACCGCCCTCGGCCTCGTCCTCGCGCCGGGCTTCGCCACCGCGCAGGAGCGGGACAGCTTCCGCGTGGCATGGTCGATCTACGTGGGCTGGATGCCCTGGGGCTATCTCGAGGAGAGTGGCATCATGGACCGCTGGGCCGAGCGCTACGGCATCGACGTCGAGATCGTGCAGATCAACGACTATGTCGAGTCCATCAACCTCTATACCGCGGGCGAGTTCGACGGCGTGACCGCCACGAACATGGACACGCTCTCGATCCCCTCGGGCTCGGGCGTGGACACCACCGCGCTGATCGTCGGCGATTTCTCCAACGGCAACGACGCCGTGATCCTCAAGGGCGAGGGCACGCTGGAAAGCCTCGCGGGGATGCCCGTGAACCTCGTGGAACTGTCCGTCTCCCACTACCTGCTCGCCCGCGCGCTCGACAGCGTGGGGCTGGCCGAGCGTGACCTTGCAGGCGTGGTGAACACCTCCGACGCCGACATGATCGCCGCCTTCCAGACCGACGACGTGCAGGCGGTCGTCACATGGAACCCGCTCGTCTCCACCATCGCCGAGGACCCCGCGGCCAACATCCTCTTCACCTCCGCCGACATCCCCGGCGAGATCATCGACATAATGGTCGTCAACACCGAGACGCTGGCCGCCAACCCCGATTTCGGCCGCGCGCTGGTGGGCGCCTGGTACGAGTTGATGACGATCATGTCGTCCGACACGGACGAGGGCATCGCCGCCCGCACCGCCATGGCCGAGGCGTCGGGCACCGATCTTGCGGGCTATGACGCGCAGCTCGCCTCGACCCAGATGTTCTGGAACCCCGCCGATGCCGTCGCCTTCGTCGAAAGCGAGACCCTGCCCGAAACCATGGTCACCGTGGCCGAGTTCCTCTTCGATCAGGGCATCCTGGGCGAGGGCGCGCCGAGCGCCGATTTCGTCGGCATCGAATACCCCGGCGGCGTGACCACGGGCGACAGCGGCAACATCCGGCTGCGCTTCGACCCAAGCTTCATGCAGATGGCCGCCGACGGCGCGCTCTGAGCCACCGGGCCGAAGGGGAGCGCGCGCCATGCGTCTCATCAACCGACGCGCGGGCCCGGTCAGCCGGGTGGCACTGGCCGCGCTTCCCTTCGTGCTGGTGGGGCTGGCCTATGCCTCGGCCTCCGCCGCGCGGCTGGCCGAGAACCCGCAGGACCGCGTCCTGCCCTCGCCGGCCACGCTGCTGGACACGGCCGTGCGCCTGATGACGGATGAGGACCGCCGCTCGGGCGAGATCCTGTTCTGGGGCGACACGCTCTCCAGCCTGACGCTCTTGTTCTCGGGCGTCGGCATCGCCGCCGTCATCGGGCTGTGCGTCGGGCTGGCCATCGGTCTGGTGCCGCTGGTGCGCACCAGCCTGCAGGGCTTCGTCGCGGTCCTGTCGATGATCCCGCCCTTGGCGCTTCTGCCGATCCTCTTCATCTCGCTCGGCGTGGGCGATGCCGCAAAGGTGGCGCTCATCGCCATCGGCATCACCCCCTTCCTGATCCGCGACCTTGCCGCGCGCACGATGGAACTGCCGCAGGAACAACTGGTGAAGGCGCAGACGCTGGGTGCCTCGACGCTTTCCATCGCGCTTTCCGTCGCGCTGCCCCAGATCATGCCGCGGCTTCTGTCGGCGCTGCGCCTGTCGCTGGGGCCTGCGTGGCTGTTTCTCATCGCGGCCGAGGCCGTGGCCTCGGACAGTGGCCTTGGCTACCGCATCTTCCTCGTCCGCCGCTTCCTCGCCATGGACGTGATCCTGACTTACGTGGCCTGGATCACCTTCCTCGCCTTCGCGATCGACTGGCTTCTCGCCCAAGCCTCCCGCCGCCTCTACCCCTGGGCCGAGGTGCGGGCATGAGCTTCGTCACTGTCGAGAACCTGTTCCAGAGCTATGGCCGCCGCCCGATCCTCGAACGCGTGAACCTGACAGCCGAGGAAGGCGAGTTCGTCTCCATCGTGGGCGCGTCGGGCTGCGGGAAATCCACCTTCCTGCGCCTGCTGCTCGACCAGGAGCGCCCGACGCGGGGCGAGATAACGGTGGACGGCCAGCCGCTGCGCGGCGAACCCGACCGCTCGCGCGGCATCGTGTTCCAGCGTTATTCCGTCTTCCCGCACCTGACGGTGCGCGACAACATCGTCGCGGCCGAAGGCCTGTCGCGCCCGCTGGGCCGCCTTTTCGGCACGGTCAAACGCGCCGCCCGCGCGCGGGCCGAGGCCGCGCTCGAGCGGATCGGGCTGGCCCATGTCGCCGACCAATACCCCGCCGCCCTCTCGGGCGGGATGCAGCAACGCCTTGCCATCGCGCAGGCGCTGGCCGCCAAGCCGCGCATCCTGCTGCTGGACGAGCCCTTCGGCGCGCTCGACCCCGGCACGCGCGAGCAGATGCACGCCTTCCTGCAGGACCTCCGCGCCGAGACGCGGATGACCGTCTTCATGGTCACCCATGACCTGCCCGAGGCCTTCAAGCTGGGCGACCGCGTCATCGTCTTCGACAAGACCCGCTGGGACCCCCACGACCCCGCCGCCTATGGCGCGACGATCACCTATGATTTCGACGCGCGGAACGGCGGCTTCCCCTATCAACTGCAAGAGGACCAAGATGATCTTGAGAGAGACGAGGATCACCCGGTCGCATCACCCGGCCGACCGGCCGACGCGTGATCGCCGCGCCCATCACCCAGACCTGACCCGCCTGCAGGGCTGGCGCAGCATGAAGGCCGAGGCCGACTTGCCCGAAGGCCGCTGGGACGAGGAACGCCGCTGGGCGCTGCGCATGGGCCTGACCGGCGCGGACTCGATCGACGACAAGTCGATCCCCACCTTCGCGCGCGGCGAGCTTCCGCATTACGCGGGCATCAACACCTTCCTCAAGGCCCCCTATGCCGAGGATGTGCTCGAGGTCGCCAATTACGACGCCACGGTCCTCGGCATCCCCTTCGACGGCGGCACCACCTACCGCCCCGGCACCCGCTTCGGGCCGCAGGGCCTGCGCAAGATCAGCGCGCTCTACACGCCCTACAATTACGAGATGGCCGTCGACCTGCGCGAACAGATGACGCTCTGCGACGCGGGGGATGTCTTCACCATCCCCGCGAACCTCGAGAAAAGCTTCGACCAGATCAGCCGCGCGGTGAGCCACGTCTTCTCCTCCGGCAGCTTCCCGGTGATGATCGGGGGCGATCATTCCATCGGCTTTCCTTGCGTGCGCGGCATCGCCGAATGCACCTCGAAGAAGATCGGGATCGTCCATTTCGACCGCCACGCCGACATCCAGGAAAAGGACCTGGACGAACGCATGCACACGACGCCGTGGTTCCACTCCACCCTCCTGCCCAACGTGCCCGCCAAGAACCTCGTGCAGGTCGGCATCGGCGGCTGGCAGGTCCCGCGCGAGGCGGTGAAGGTCGCGCGCGAGCGCGAGACCAACATCATCACCATGTCGGACATGGAGAAGATGGGCGTCGACAAGACCGCCGAGATGGCGCTGGAGATGGCCTGGGACGGCGTCGACATGGTCTACATGTCCTTCGACATCGACTCGATCGACTGCGGCTTCGTCCCCGGCACCGGCTGGCCCGAACCCGGCGGCTTCCTCCCGCGCGAGGCGCTGGCGCTGGCCTCCAAGGTCGCGGCCGAGGGGCTGTGCGGCATGGAGCTGGTCGAGGTCTCGCCGCCCTATGACACCTCCGACATCACCGCGCTGATGGGCACCCGCGTGATCGTGGACGTGCTGGGCAGCATGGTCGCCAACGGCAAGATGGGCGCGCACAAGCGGCACATCGACAAGCCCGTCAGCATCCCGCACGGCGAGTTCGAGGGAAAGAGGTGGTCCAATGCCACATGACCACCATCACCACGGGCACGGGCATGATCACGGCCATGACCACGGGCATCACCACCCCCACGGCCACAACCACGCCCATGCCGACCATCTCCATTCCCACCTCATGCCCGAGGATCGGGCCGCCGACCTGCAGGTCCTGACCGCGCAGTTCATCGACGGTTTCGTCACGGCCCGCGACAAGGCCGCCTACCTCAAGCTTGCGGGTGTGCCGCTGGAGCGCCCCGGCAAATCCGGGCCGGGCATGCTGAAACTGGTGGATGTGGAGCTGAAGACCGAATGGCAGGTCGGCACCGCCTCCCCCTCCTTCGGCTCGCACGAGTTGAGCTACCTACCGTTCCCGGGCGAGATGATCCGGGAGCGCACCAACATGAGCCTCGTCTACGTCTCGATGACCGAGAAGGACCTGCTCGATATCCGCGATTTCCTTGCAGAAAAAGAAAGGGACTGACCCATGATCCGCACCAATCTCGCCGCCCTCGCCCTTCTGGCCGCGACCGCCCCCGTCCATGCGCATGAGGCCGGCGGCCTTGCGCATCTCCACCCCCACGGGACCGAGGCGGCGCTGGCCGCCCTTGCCCTGTTCGTCGGCGCGGTCTTCCTCTGGCGCGCCGTCACGCGCAACCGGTAAGCACCCCCGCGGGCGTCCTCCTCAACCGATGACGCCCGCCGCCCTCAGCGCCGCGATCTCATCGGCGCCGTATCCCGCCTCGGCCAGCACATCCCCCGTTTGTGCGCCGAGGTCGGGAACCGGGTGGCGCACCGAAAGCGGCGTCTCCGAGAACTTGACGGGAAACCCCGTCATCCTCACCGTCCCATGCCCCGGATGCGGCACCTCCAGCACCATCTCCTGCGCCGCGACCTGCGGGTCGGCCAGCGCCTCGGTCACGCTCTGCACCTTGCCGCAGGGCACGCCCGCGGCGTTCAGCCGCTCGATCCAATGGGCTTGCGTCTCGCGGCCGACGGCCTCGTTCACCAGCGCGTTCAGCGCGGCCCGGTTCTCGACGCGGGCGGCGTTCTGCGAAAACCGCGGATCGTCCAGCAGCTCCGACAGGCCGATTTCCTTCAGGAACCGCGCGACGAAGACATCGGTCGAGGGCGAGACCGCGATATCCCCGTCGCTGGCCCGGAACAGGCCGTAGGGCGCGACGATGGGATGATCGTTGCCCGTCGGCACCGGGTCGCGCCCCGTGGCCAGCGCGCCCGAGGACATGTAGGCCATCATCGAGATGATGGACATCATCATCGAGGCCTCGACCCGCTGCGCCGGTCCCCCCCGCTCGCGCCCACGCAGGGCCGCGACAGCCCCCAGTGCCGCGTAAAGCCCCGCGATGAGGTCGGTCAGCGGCGGCCCCGTCCTGAGCGGCCCGGTCTCGGGCGTGCCGTTCGTCGCCATGTAGCCCGACATCGCCTGCGCGATGAAGTCGAAGGCCGGGCGGTCGGCATAGGGCCCGGTCGAGCCGTAGCCGTTCACGCTGACCACGATCAGGTCGGGGTTGATCGCGGCCAGCCGCGCCTCGGTCAGGCCCATCTCGTCCAGCACGCCGGGGCGGTAGTTCTCGGTCAGGATGTCGGCCTCGGCCAACAGCCGCTCCAGCACCGCCAAGCCCGCAGGGTTCCGCAGGTCCAGCGCGACCGAGCGCTTGTTGCGGTTGAAGCCCGCGAAATACCACGACAGCCCGTCGCGGATATGCCCCTGCCCCCGCACCGGGTCGCCGCCCTTCGGGCTTTCGATCTTGATCACCTCCGCGCCCAGGTCGCCAAGGATCATGGAACAGAACGGCCCCGACAGGATGCGCGTCAGGTCCACGACCCGGACGCCGGACAAGGGAAGCGCGCTCATCCCGCCGCCGTCGCCGTCAGGCCCGGATCGTAGCGCCTGAGGCGCGGGCCGGACTTGATCACCTGCCCCGGCAGCTCGCGCCCGATCACGCCTTGCGTGAGCTTCGCCGCCTCGATCATCTTCTCCAGGTCGACGCCGGTGTCATAGCCGCTTTCGTTCAGCAGGTAGACCAGGTCCTCGGTGCAGATATTGCCCGTGGCCCCCGCGGCGAAGGGGCAACCGCCAAGCCCGCCGACCGAGGCGTCGTAATGCGTCACCCCCTCGGCCAGCCCCGTCATCACGCAGGCCAGGCCGACGCCGCGGGTGTTGTGGAAATGCAGGCCGATGCCCAGCCCCGGCGCCTCGGCCCTTATCGCCTGCACCGCGGCGCACACCGTGCTGGGCGTGGCCATGCCGGTGGTGTCGCCGAGGCCCACGGACGTCGCGCCAAGCTCTTGATATCGCTTTGCGATCTTCGCCACCTGCTCGGGCGGCACGACCCCTTCGAAGGGGCAGCCGAAGGCCGTGGCGATGCCCCCCTCGATCTTGACGCCCGCGCGGATCAGCATTTCGCAGACCGCCTCGAAATCCCGCAAGGAGGCGTCGATCGTCCGGTTCACGTTCTTCAGGTTATGCGTCTGCGACGCCGACACGACCGTGTGGACCGCATCCACCCCCGCCCCCGCCGCGCGCTCCGCGCCGCGCAGGTTCGGGATCAGCGCCGTGATCACCGCCCCCTCGGGCCGGTCGATGCCCGCCAGCACCGCCTCGGCATCGGCGAGTTGCGGCACGGCGCGCGGGCTGACGAAACTGGTGACCTGCATGTGACGCAAGCCGGCGGCGAACAACGCGTTGACGATCTCGATCTTCTTGTCGGTCGGGATGAAGGCGGCCTCGATCTGGAACCCGTCGCGCGGCCCCACCTCGCAGATCGTGACGCGGGCGCCCTCGGGCACGGGGGCAACTGCTGCGGCGCTGGCCATGTCCATCACTCCTCTGGTCGGGCCCCTGATCGAGGCTGATCGCGCGCATGATGCCCCGCCGGAAATCCGCGCTTCAAGGGGATGAACCATAGACATCGCCAACAATGGGCCAGCCATGAATTTCCGTGATATCACCCCCACGGCGCCCGGAACCCCCCTTGAAAAACGCCGCAGGATCGCATCCCCTCACCCTCGGGTTTTTACTGGGAGGAGAAAACCGATGATCTTTCGCAGCCTGACATCCGTGAAGCTGGGGGCCGCGCTGGCCGCCACGATGACGCTGACGGCCCTGCCCGCCAGCGCGACCGAATGCATCGCGCCCTCGAACCCCGGCGGCGGCTGGGATTTCACCTGCCGCACCATCGGCCGCATCCTGAGCGAGCTGGAGCTGGTCGACGGCAACGTGCAGGTCACCAACATGCCCGGCGGCGTGGGCGCCGTGACCTTCGCCATGGTCGCCGCCGAGCGCGCCGATGACGCCGACCTGATCGTCGCCACCTCGACCGTCGGCATCACCCAGATCGCGCAGGGCCGCTACCCCGCCCCGCTCGAGACGATGCGCTACCTCGCCATGCTGGGCGCCGACGTGGGCGTGATCGCGGTCGACAACGACAGCCCGATCCAGACGCTGGCGCAGCTCAACGAGGCGATGGCCGCCGACCCGACCAGCCTTGTCACCGCGGGCTCCTCGGGCGCGGGTGGCTGGGACCACATCCGCCTTCTGATGGTCGCGCAGGAAGCGGGCGTCGAAGACCTCGGCGCGATCCGCTGGGTGCAGTTCGACGGCGGCACCGATGCCGTCACGCAGATGATGGGCGGTCAGATCGACGTGGTCTCGACCGACCTGGGCGAGATCGCGGGCTTCGTCGAGTCGGGCGACATCCGCATCCTCGCTGCCCTCAGCGACGAGCCGATCCCGGCCTTCCCCGATGTGCCCACCGCCGTCAGCCAGGGCGTCGACGTGATCGGCTACAACTGGCGCGGCCTCTACACCGGCGGCCAGGTGACCGACGAGCAGTACGCCGAGTGGGTCTCGAAGCTGGAAACGCTCTACAACTCGCCCGAGTGGCAGGAGGCGGCCACCGCATCCGGCCTCGTCCCGATCTGGCGCGGCGGCGACACCTTCGAAGCCTTCGTCCGTGAGCAGGCGCAGGTGATGGAGCAGATCTCGCGCGATATCGGCGTCATCGAATGAGCGTAAGGATCCTGGGCGTCGCGATCTTCGTGATCGCGGCGCTCTACACCCGGCAGGCGGGGACCTATGCCGTCACCTTCGGCGATGTGCTGGGGCCGACGGTCTTCCCGATCATCGTGGGCATTCCCATGATGATCCTCTCCGCCTCGCTGGTGGTGTTCCCGACGGGGCAGGTCGACTGGCCTGCCCCGCAACGGATGGGACGGCAGGCGGCCGCCCTTGCCGTGCTGGTGGGCTACACCATGACGCTCGAGCCGCTTGGCTTTCCGCTCGCCACCTTCGCGCTCATCGCGCTGATCGGCATCATCCTCGGCGGTGCGCCGTGGAAGGCCGTCGTGCTGGGCGCGGTGATGGCGCCCGCGCTCTGGGCGCTCTTCGACCAGGTGCTGGGCCTGCCGCTCGATTTTCTGGGTGAACTCTTCGTCTGAGACCGGACGGGGACAAGGGATCGTAGACATGGAAATCCTGTCGCTTCTGGGCCAAGGCTTCGTCGTCGCGGCGACGCCGCTCAACATCGGCCTCCTGCTGATGGGCTGCTTCATCGGCACGCTTCTGGGCGCGCTGCCCGGCCTCGGCCCGGTGAACGGGGTGGCGGTGCTGATCCCGCTGACCTTCGCCTTCGGCTTCGATCCCACCTCCTCGATGATCCTGCTCTGCGCGGTCTATTTCGGCTGCATGTACGGCGGGCGGATCAGCTCGATCCTGCTGAACATCCCCGGCGACGAACCGGCGATCATGACCACGCTCGACGGCTACCCGATGGCCGTGCAGGGCCAGGCCGCGAACGCGCTCGCCATCTCCGGCGTCGCCTCCTTCGTGGGGGCGACCATCGCGGTGCTCGGCCTGTCGCTCTTCGCGCCCGTGCTGGCGCGCGCCGCGATCCACTTCGGCCCGGCCGATTATTTCGCCCTCTACATCCTCGCCTTCGCCACCATCGGCGGCATCGCGGGCGTGGACCCGCGCAAGACGCTTCTGTCGGCGCTGATCGGCCTGTTGCTGGCGACCGTGGGCCTCGACCCGATCTCGGGCGTGCCGCGCTACACTTTCGACAGTTTCCACCTCTACGACGGGATCGAGCCCATCGTGGCCCTCGTGGGTCTCTTCGCGATCTCGGAAATCCTGATGCTGCTGGAGATGCACCTCAAGGACCGGCCCAAGGCCATCCCCGTGGGCAGCTGGCTGCCGCAATGGGGGGCGATCTGGAAGACGCGCGCGGCGATGCTGCGCGGCTCAGGCGTGGGCTTCGTCGCGGGGGTCCTGCCCGGCGCGGGGGCCTCGCTGGGGTCCTTCATGGCCTATGTCGCGGAAAAGCAGTGGTCCAACAAGAAAGGCACCTTCGGCAAGGGCGACCCGCGCGGCGTGGCCGCCCCCGAAGCGGGCAACAACGCCGCCTCGGGCGGTGCGCTGATCCCGATGCTGTCGCTGGGCGTGCCCGGATCGGGCACCACCGCCGTTCTGCTTGCCATGCTCATCTCGCTGAACGTGCAGCCGGGGCCCCTCCTGTTCGAGCGTCAGCCCGATCTGGTCTGGGGCCTCGTCGCCTCGCTCTACATGGCGAACATCGCGCTCCTGATCCTGAACCTGCCGATGATCGGCATCTTCACGCGGCTGATGATGACGCCCACATGGGCGCTGATGCCGGTCGTCGCCGCCGTCACCTTTGTCGGCGTCTACGGCATCTCGAACTCGGTCTTCGACCTCGAGATGATGGTGGCCTTCGGGGTCATCGGCTACGTCCTGCGCAAGATGGACGTGAGCCTCGTGCCGCTCGTCCTCGGCCTCCTGCTCGGCGGCGACATGGAGCGCAACCTGCGCCGCGCGATGTCGATCTCGGACGGCGACTGGTCCATCCTGATCGCCAGCCCCATCTCCATCGGCCTCTACATCCTGACCGCGGGCTTCCTCGTGCTCTCGGTCTGGCTCGCCGTGCGCGACCACAGGCAGACCCAGGCCGAGCGCCTGACCGAAGGGTGAGCGCGGGCTACGACCTGACCACGCTCGCGCTCTTCCGCAGCGTGGCGGCGACGGGCAGCATCGCGCATGCCGCGGCCCGGGCGGGGCTCGTGCCCTCCGCCGTGTCGAAGCGCATCGCCGACCTCGAGGCGCAGGTCGGCGCGCCCCTTTTCCACCGCCACCGCCGCGGCGTGGACCTCACACCCGCAGGCGCCGACCTCCTCCGCCATGCCGAGGCGATCGGCCGCGCGGTCGATCACATGACCGCCGAGATGGCCGCCCATGCCACCGGCCGCCGGGGCACGATCCGGGTCGCCGCCAACAGCAGCGCCATCTCGCAATTCCTGCCCGAGGACCTGGCCGAGTTCGTCACCGCCCAGCCCGGGATCCAGCTCCAGCTGACCGAAATGACCAGCCTCGAGGTGATCGAGGCCGTCCGCACGGGCCGCGCCGATCTCGGCGTCTACAGCGCCCTGACCGAGGCGCCGGGCCTGACCACCCTGCCCTACCGCCGCGACACGCTCGTCGTCGTCACGCCCGCCGACCACCCGCTTGCCGCGCGCCGCGGCCTGACCCTGGCCGAGATCGCCGCCGAGCCCTTCGTCGCCCTGCAGACCGGCAGTTCGATCCAGGCCTTTCTCGACCGCCGCGCGGACCAGGTCGGCGCGCGCATCCGCACGCAGGTCGCGGTGCAAAGCTTCGACGGCGTGCGCCGCATGGTTCAGGCGCGCCTCGGCATCGCCGTCCTGCCCTTCGGCGCGGTCGAGCCCTATCTCGACGCCACCCGCCTTGCGATGGTGCCGCTCGACGAACCCTGGGCCACCCGCGACCTGCTCATCGCCATCCGCGACCGTGCGGCCCTCGGCCCGCAGGCCGCGGCGCTCATCACCACCCTGACCGGGCAGCCGGTCTGACCGAGGAAAGGACACCCCATGGGAACCTTCGACGAAGACCTGTTCGAAAAGGGCCTCGCCCGCCGCAAGGCGACGCTGGGCGACGACTATGTCCAGAAAAGCATCGACAGCGCCGACGACCTGACCCGCGGCTTCCAGGAGGCGATGACCGCCTGGTGCTGGGGTTTCGGCTGGGGCGATGACGCGATCGACGCGAAGACGCGCAGCCTGATGAACCTCGCCATGCTGGGCGCGCTCGGCAAGATGCATGAATGGGAACTGCACTGCCACGGCGCCCTGAACAACGGGGCCACACCCGAACAGATCCGCGCCGCCTGCCACGCGGTCGCCATCTACTGCGGCGTGCCGCAGGCGCATGAGTGTTTCCGCGTGGCGCGCAAGGTGCTGGAGGAGCGCGGGCTGTTGTAAGGAAATAGGCCGTTAGGAATATGGTTGCCCGAGTCTTATGGACATGGCCTGTTCCGAGACACCGAAGAGCCGCGCCATCTCGACAACGTTGTCTCCCAGTCTGTCGCGCTCTCTCATGATGGCCTCACGCGGCATGAGAAGGTTAGCGGCAAACTTGTTGGCTTCGGTCTCTTCTTTCGGTCCGATCAGGGTATTGTGGTATTTTCCGGCCTCTGTGCTGCGATATGCTCGATCATCGTCAAGGCCATCTCCGACCAGATGGCGGTGAAGCATGTAATGCCCCAGTTCATGTGCCAACGTGAACCTTTGGCGGGTGTCCGGATCGAGCGCATTGATCGTAACGAGAAAACTGCCGCGGTCACGTTCAAGCATTCCTGAAATCCCGGCAGGCAGGAAGGCCGACTTCAATCCAATGCCGAGCCGTGCGGGCAGAGACGTCACGGGTACCGGAATAGTGCGCCGCGCAGCCGACAGAATGTCCCATTGATCAGAGAGGTTCATCGGCTTTTTCCCTCACCATTATCCTGCGCGACTGCCATCCGATCAGCAACCTCATCGGTTACGTCTTCAGAGCCCAGAAATGACCGGTAGGCTTCCATCAAATCAGGCAACTCTCGCTGCAGGTACTCGTTGGTTACGCGTTCGGCGGTCGCCTCGGCGGTTTCCTTTGCCTGAGCTATCGCCTGAGTACGTGCGATGGACCTGAAATTCAGAAACGCAAATATGCCACCAAGCACCAAGATGGTGCTTACGATGGCCAAAAGCAACGAGACAAAGTCGAGCCGCCCTGTCTGCGCAGCAAACTCGACCACTGAGGTCACGACCTCGTCACCATTCATCGGGCATCCTCCCGCGTGCAGGAATAGTTCGATACACCTTAACGTTCAATAAACGCAGACAATTCTCCCGCGCCCCCCACGCGGCGGCTTGCGCGCCCCCCGTGAAAAGGTATTTTCACGGGCATGCCGGCTTCCAGCACACCCTCTTTCGTGGCGCGCATCCGGGCCGCGATGCCGGACCTCCACCGCAGCGAGACGCGGCTGGCGGAGACGATCCTGAACTTCCCCGGCCAGCTCGCCAGCTATACCGCCACCGAACTGGCGCAGATCGCCGGCGTCTCCAACGCCACCGTCACCCGCTTCGTGCGCAAGATCGGCTATGCCTCCTTCGAGGAGGCCCGGCAGGCCGTCCGCGCCGAGCAATCGGCGGGCACCGCGCTCATGCGCGTGGACAGCGACAGCGCCGGGGCCGAGGGGAAACTGGCCCGCTACCTCGAGCGCGCGCACCTCAACCTCGACCAGACCCTCGGCGCGCTCGACGACGCCGTGATCGGCGAGATCGCCACCACCATGCGAGCCGCGCCCCGGCTCTGGCTGATCGGGTTCCGCGCGGGCCAGCCCTTTGCCCGCTACCTCGCCTGGCAGGTGCTCCAGGTCCGCTCGGACGTTGCGGTCTTGCCCCGCGACGGCGAAACGCTGGCAGAAAGCCTCGCCGCCATCGACCCCGCCGATTGCGTGATCGTCTTCGGCCTGCGCCGCCCCTCCCGGCAACTGGGCCCGCTTCTGGACCAGCTCGCGCGGACGGCTGCACAGGTCGCGCTGATCGGCGATCTCGCGGGGCTCGAGAGCTTGCCCGCCCGCTGGCACCTGCCCTGCATGACGACCGGGGCGGGCGCGCTTTTCGATCATGTGGGCGTCATGGCTCTGTCCGGCATGCTCGCTTCGCGCGTGATCGGGGAATCGGGCGCGGCGGGCCGCAAACGGCTCAGCGCGATCGAGGGCTTCCACGATTCGCTTGACGAGATCTGACGCCGCCCTGCCCTGATCCACCGCCGAAACGCCCATCATCGCCCCCGCGAAGCTGCCTCATTTCTGTGCGCCCGCTGTCTCGCGCGGCCGGAATTTGTGAAAATTCTTTTTCTTGTGGAGAATTTCACGAAAAAGAGATTGCACACGCTCACCCACCTTCCGTCTGTTCCGGATCAGAAAGGACCCGCCATGACCCACCTGAGACATTCCATTTTCATCGCCGCGGCCTGGCTCGCCCTGCCCGGCGCGGCCGCCGCCCAGACCGTGCTGCAGATCAACTCCTCCCTGCCCGAGGGGTCCTTCGCCCATGTCTTCCTGCAGGAATACGAGACCCGGCTCGAGGCCGCGACCGACGGCGCGGTCGATGTGCAGATCTTCATGTCCAACACCCTCGGCTCCGAGGAAGACGTGCTTCAGGGCCTCGCGCTCGGCACGCATAACGCCTCGCTCTCGGCCTCGGCCATCGCGCAGATCAACACCCGCGCCGCGATTTTCGACCTGCCCTACCTCTTCGAGGACCGCGCCGCCGTGCAGGCCTTTGCCGCCAGCCCCGCGGGCGACATGCTGCGCGAGGGCTTCGAGGGCACCGGCATGGTGCTCGCCGCGATGTGGGACAACGGGTTCCGCCAGATCACCAACAACGTCCGCCCCATCACCGTGCCCGCCGACCTCGAGGGGCTTAAGATCCGCACCCCCACCAGCCGCCAGCGGGTCGAGATGTTCAACACGCTCGGCGCGAACGCCACCCCGCTCTCCTTCGGCGAGGTCTACTCGGCGCTGGATCAAGGCGTCATCGACGGGCAGGAGAACCCGGCCCAGGTCGTCGACAGCGCGCGCCTCTACGAGGTGCAGGAGTACATGTCGCTCTCCAACCACGTCTACCTGCCGACCTTCCTCGTCTTCGGCGAGCCCTACCTCGCGTCGGTCGACCCCGCGCTGGCCGAGGCGATGCTGTCGGTCGCCGCGGAAACCGCCGCCTGGACCTTCGAGTGGGGCGAAACCACGGATGGCGAGGTGATCGCGTCCCTCGCCGACCGCATCGCGATCAACGAGATCGATTTCGCCGCCTTCCAGGCCGCCGCCGCGCCCCTCTACGACAGCCCGACCTTCGTGGAGGTGATCGGCGCCGACATGATCGCGGCGACCCGCGCCGCCCTCGGCATCCAGTGACCTGAGAGAACCCGGAGCAGCCCCATGGCCCGTCTCACCGCCCTTGTCGAATTCGTCGACATCTGGCTCACCCGCATCCTCGACGCGGTGGTGATCGGGCTCGCGGGGCTGCTCTTCTGCCTGCTGAACTACGCGGTCTTCACCCGCTTCATCCTGAACGACAGCGTCAGCTGGTCCGAGGAACTGCCCGCCCATATCCTCGCCACGCTCACCTTCATCGGCGCGGCCTATCTCACGCGGACCTCGGAACACCTCGGCTTCGACGCGGTCGTGCGCATCCTGCGCCCCGGACTGAAACGCGCGGTGATGGCCGGGAACCTTCTCCTCATGGCCTTCTTCGGCGGTCTTCTGGCGTATTACGGCGGCATCGCCGCGGCCAGTTTCGGCAGCCGCATGCTGATTTCCGTCGACCTTCCCATGGCGCTCTTCCGCTACGCCATGCCCCTGGGCGGCGCGCTGATCGCGCTCATCAGCCTTACCCGCCTGGCCGGTCTTCTGACCGGACAGGTGCACCCCGATGACCTTCTGCCCGAAAGCGACGCGTGATGTTCCTCGATCCCGGCTGGATCATCCTGATCCTTCTCGTTGTCCTGCTGATCGCGGGGCTTCCCATCGCCTTCGTCCTCGGCATCACCGCCGCGGTGATGATCCTGCTCGACCCAGCCGTCGTGCCGCAGATCATGGGGCTGATCCCCTTTGGCGGGGCGAACAACTACCTGCTGGTCGCGGCCCTTCTCTTCATGATCGCGGGCGAGGTGATGAACCAGGGCCGCATCGCGGAAAAGCTGATCGCCTTCGCCTCCAGCCTGGTCGGCCACATCCGGGGCGGGCTCGCCCATGTCAACATCCTGACATCGCTCTTCTTTTCCGAGATTTCCGGCACCGCCACCTCGGATGCCGCCGCCATCGGCTCGGTCATGATCCCGCAGATGAAGAAGCGCGGCTACCCCGCCGCCTTCGCCGCTGCCGTGACCTCGACCTCGGCGACCATGGCGATCATCGTGCCGCCGTCGCTCAACCTGATCCTCTACGCCTATGTCGCCAACGCCTCGATCGCCGAGCTGTTCGCCGCGGGCATCCTGCCCGGCATCATGGTCTGCGCGCTGCTGATGGCGACGGCCTATGCGATCTCGGTCAAACGCGGCTACCCGACCGAGGGCGAATTCCAGTTCCGCCGCGTGATCGAGACCGGCAAGGACGCCGCCATCCCGCTGACCCTGCCCATCCTGATCCTCGTCGGCATCTTGGGCGGCATCTTCACCGCGACCGAGGCGGGCGCCATCGCGGCCTTCTGGTCCATCGTGCTGGCGGCCTTCCTCTACCGCACGATCCGCCTCGGCACCCTGCTCGACACCTTCCGCATCGCGGGCAAGCGCAGCGCGATGCTCATGTTCATCGTGGCGACCTCCACCCTGCTCGGCTGGTACCTGACGAACCAGCGCATCCCGCAGGACATCGCGCAGGCGATCCTCGGCATCTCGGACAATTACTGGGTGGTGCTCGCCACCATCAACATCTTCTTCCTGCTCGCAGGCACCATCATCCACGGCACGCCGGCGATCCTCATGCTGGTGCCGATCTTCCTGCCGCTCGCCGACCAGCTGGGCATCGACCGGGTGCATTTCGGCCTGATCCTGACGATCAACCTCGGCATCGGCCAGCAGACGCCGCCGGTCGCCTCGGTGGTGCTGATCACCTGCGCCATCGCGAAGATCTCCATCGCCAGGATCATCCCCTCGATGCTCTGGTTCATCGGGGCGATGCTGGTGGCGCTGATCCTCGTGAACCTCTTCCCGGCCATCGTCCTCTGGCTGCCCTCGGTGATCCTGTGATGCGGGTGCTCGTGGTCAATCCCAACACCTCGCAAGGCGTGACCGACCGGATCGGCGCCGCCGCGCAGGCGGCCGCCGCGCCCGGCGACCGGATCACCACGGTTTCCGCGGCCTTCGGCCCGGCGCTGATCGTGACCGAGGCCGACGCGGCCG
>WVSO01000021.1 GCA_015689745.1 Rhodobacterales bacterium HKCCSP123
GGTCGATGACGGAAGCTGCGATCGCTACCGCGTCGTTGCCGAGGACGTGCGCGAGACTCCGTCGCCGACGCCGGAACCCGATGACCCTGCACCGCCGCCGGACGCGCCTCGCGACGAAGTCGATCCGCCGAGTGTCACGGCGGACGATCGCGGGGCCTCCGCAACCGCGGTTGACCCGGATACCGGCAACTCCGCTTCGGTTTCGACCCCCGGGGGAAGTGGCGGCGCAAGCGCAGGCGCATTCGTCCCGTAAGCGAGGGAAAGACGGGGTGCCGACAAGCACCCCCTGCCACGCATCGATCCGTGACCGCGGTTCGATGCGTGGTTTCCATGTGACCGCTTGTCTTCCGGTTCGATCGGACCTATGCCACCGGGCCGGTGACCCGGATGCGACGCTCGGCCGGTCGCTTATGTCGCACCATGAATGATTGCATGCTTGACCGGGCCAAGGGACGGTAACACGACGATGGAATGCCTGGGCGGGTGGCTCCGGATGACTGGCCCGAACCTCCAGGGCCCGGCCGGTTCTTTCGGCCCTGAACGGAGACTGATGGCCCGATGACCATTTCGACCGTCTTCCTCATCCTGCTGGCCTTGCAGGTCAAACACTACCTGGCCGACTACGTGTTTCAGAGCGGCTGGATGGTGCAGACGAAGGGCACCTACGGTCATCTGGGGGGTGTTGCCCATGCGGGTCTTCATGCGGTGTTGACCGCGCTGGTGCTCGTCTTCGCACCTGTCCCGCTCATGATCGTGCTTCTGGTCGCGCTGGGCGAGTTCGTGATCCATTACCACATGGACTGGGCCAAGGACGCCATTCTCCGGCGCTCCACGGCGACGCCGAAGGACTGGTATTACTGGGTGATCACCGGGCTGGACCAGTTCGTGCACCAGCTCACGCTGGTCTGCGTCACGATCGCCGTCACCTACCTGTCCTAGGTTCCCCCTCGATCCGCCAACGGGGCGCGCCACCCGCCAAAGGCTGCGGGTGCCAGAGCGGCGCATGGCCTTGCGTCAGGCCACGAGGTCTTCGTCGAGCACCCGCTCGATCTCGTCCAGGAAGCGGAGCGTCACCTCGAGAGCGGGGCCGGTGCCGTCATCTCCCGGCGGCGTCCGCGTCCAGGCCGACTCGACCGCACTCGCCAGGCGGCCGAGCGTCTCGAACCCGAGGCTGGCCGCCAGCCCCGCCGTCCTGTGGGCGTGGTGAATGATGACCTCGCGCTCTTCCCGGCCGATGCCGCGTCCGCCGTCGCGTTCGAGAATGGCATCGATGGCAAGACACCGATCGCCCAGGTGGCCCAGGAAGCTGCGGCGGATCGGTGCGAGGGGGTCGTCCTGCGCCTGGTTTTCGGGCGTAAGGGGGGTCATGTGCATGTCCTGCTCTTCTGCGCCGACGGGGCTGTCCCGCTCACGCCGTGACGGCCACCTGGCCGGTCGTCTCGCGCGCACGCGCGACGGCCTCCTCGACCAGCCGCCGCGGCGCCCTCAGCTGACTGACGCGGAAATGGATGGCCGGCCCCACGGTGACCTCGGGCAGCGTGATCCCGAGGTCGGAGTAGACGGCCTCGAATTCTGAGACGTAGCGATTGATGCGCGCGCCGAATTCGGCGGCGTTCGGGATCGCCGAGCGCGAGGCGAGAACCACGAAGGTCCCGCCGCCCGCGTAGGACAGCATGCGGCGCGTGCCACTGAGACTGTCGGACAGGCAATTGGCCACGTCGACCATGACCTCGCTGAAGACGCCCCCCCCTTCGATCTCGTGGATTCGCTGCGCGTTCGTGACCTGTACCCCGACGGCGGACATGGAGACGGCACGAAAAATACCCATCGTCGTCAGGTAGTTGCTCATGGCGAACATGTCGATGGCGCCGTCCACCTTCTTCAGGGGGATGCTGTCCATGAACCCGTGGGCGGGCGCGCTCCTGATGTCGCGGCCGGCGTTCGCCACGGCGAAATTGGCGCGCAGCTGCTCCCGCACCAGTTGGTGCACGACGCCAAGACGCGCGCGCGTCTCGACCTTGTCCAGAGGCTTCGTGAGATAGTCCGTCGCGCCGGCCATGAATGCCCGGTCGATGTGGTCACGATCCGCCATGGTCGTCGCCATGACGATCGGCGTGTCCCGATACTTCCGCATGCTGCGGATACGTGCACAGAGTTCGATCCCGTCCATGTCGGGCATCTGAACGTCGAGGATGATGCAATCGAAATCGACGACCGCGAAGTCGATCTTCCGGATGCCTTCGCTGGCCGAATTCGCCAGCGTGACGTTCTTGTAGCCCAGTTCGCCCAGAGTCACTGCAAGATACGCGAGGAAATCGCGATCGTCATCAACTGCCAGGATCTTCATTCGCCTCAATCCTTGTTTCGGTCGGACACGCTTCGACCTTTGTCGTGAGATTATTGATGGACTTTGTCAGAAGTTGGACTGATCCATGACCCTCACGGAGCCCATGGACCCGCACCGGGTCCCGTTCCTTGCCTGCGCCCTCTCCAGGCATCGCGGATCTGCTCCCCGAGCGTCATGGGATCGAAGGGCTTGGTGATGACATGAAGCGCCCCCATCCCGACGAGGTCGGCGCGGATCGCGTCTTCGGCCTTGGCCGTCATGAAGATGGTCGGTACCTCGGCCATCCTCTCCATGCCGCGCAGGGCGTTCCAGAGATCGGGGCCCGACTTGCCCGGCATCATGACGTCGAGAAGCAGCAGGTCGGGGCTCAGGTCGGCCGCCGTCGACAGGACCGCGTCGGCAGTGTCGAACTGGTGAAGCGTGAAGCTGTCGACGACCTGAAGAGCGATCCGGGTGATCTCGAGGATATCCCGGTCATCGTCCACATGCAGGATGACGGAAGGTGCCGCTTGCTGGACCATGGTCTTTCTCCCCTGCCGATCGTGCTCAGGCGATATGCCTCGTTTCACCGGTCGCCTCGGCCTTGCCGAGCTCGATGTAAAAGGTCGTGCCGCGCTTCGGATCGGTCTCGAAACCGATGCTGCCGTGGTGCTGCTCGACGATCTTCTTGCAGATGGTCAACCCGAGGCCAGTGCCCGGATGCCCCTTGGGATTGACGTTCGCGGCCTGCGTGAAGCTGTCGAAAATCGTGGCCTGCGCCTCCTTCGGGATGCCGGGGCCCGCATCCTGCACCTCGATGCGCCAACTGGCGTCGCGGTCGCGCAACCGCAGGACCACGGTGCTTCCCTCGGCCGAGAACTTGGCCGCGTTCGACAGGAGGTTCGCCATCACCTGCATCATGCGGTCGGGATCGACCAGCGCCATGGCCGGCCACGGCGAGGGTTCGACGGCAATCTCCACGTCGCATTGCGCCGCGTAGCCGGCATTGGCCTCGGCCGCCTCCTTCAGCAGCTCGCGCAGGTCGTCCGGCCGAAGATCGACCGTCAGCTCACCGCTCGAGAGCTTCTGCAGCACGAGGATGTCGTTCACGATCGCCACGAGACGTTCGCTGTTGCGGCTGGCCACGGCCACCGTGCGCGCCGCATCCGGCGAAAGCTCGCCCAGGACGCCGGACTCCAGCAGCCGGAGCGCGCCCCGGATCGAGGTCAGGGGCGTGCGCAGCTCGTGACTGACCGTCGAGACGGAACTCAGCTTCAGCTGTTCGGCCTGCTTGCGCGCCGAGATGTCCCGGACGACCGAAACCAGCGTCCGGCCCGAGCTGAAATCCTCGCTGATGTGGGTCAGGATTTCCACGGGTCCGGTGACATGGTCGATCTCGATCCGCGCGACCTCGACCTCGCCGGACAGAACCGGCGCGACATGGCTGCGATACTGGAGAAGTTCGGGCTCGGAGAAGAGATCGAGCAGACAGATCTCCCTCACCGCGTCATGGCCGACGCGAAGCCGCGTGCGCGCCTTGCGGTTGAGATACTTCAGCCGGAAGGTGGCGGCGTCGTAGATGTAGACCTCGTCGGGCAGGGCCTCGACGACCGCGTTCCGGCCCTGCACCGCGCCCTCGGCAAGCGCCTTGGTCAGGTCCGTGCGGACGGAGATCGTATCGACCATCCGGCCCCTGGCATCGTATCGCGGCAGGATCGTGGTCTGGACCTGGATCGCATCACCGGCCTTTGTCCGGAGGTTCTGACGACCCCGCCAGACGGCCCCGTTCCCTATCGCGGTCTTCACCGGTTCGAAGGTGTCGTCGTCATCCCGGTAGAGCAGGTCGACGGTGCGGCCCTCGATCTCCTCGGGCGCATGTCCGAAAGCATCGACGAAGTTCTGGTTCACCTTGAGGATGCGGCCCTCGAGATCCGTGATGCTGACGATCGTGTGCTCGTTCAGGGCGCCCTCGCGCAGGTCGACGGCATCATCGAGCCGCTTGATCGACGCCGCGGCATGCGGGTTGAGCGCGGCCCGGACCGCAAGCACCGACAGGAGGGCGGCAAAGGCGGCGATCACGGCATAAAGCGAGATGAAGACGATCGAATTGGTGTCCTCGATCAGTGGCACCCAGCGCATGAGAAGCAGCGTCAGGGCGAAGGCAATCGTCGCATTGCCGAAAACGAGGGCCGCCAGTCTCTTCTTCGAAAGATTCGTCATCCAACCGCTCTCTGCCGCGCTCCATCGCCCGTGGAATGCGTGCAACTATCTGCTTTGCTAACGTTTCGTAGTGTCGAACGTCGGCGAAAAAGTGTCGGTGATGGAGAAAAACGAGGGCGTCTCGCGGCAATCCCGCCCCAATTCCCGCCGCGACCCGCCGGCACGGCCGACGCGGGGCGCGCTGGACCGAGGGCCTGCCCCCCGCCGAAGGCTCCGCATGGAAGGAGGCCCGGTTCGCCCGGCCTGCATCGGCAAGGGACGGTCGACGCCGCCTTATGCCCGCTTGCCCCGCCGCAGAAGCTTCAACGCCGGCAGGAAGATCAGGATCAGCGCGACGACCGTGATCGGCCCCGCCACCGGCCGGGTGAAGAAGATCGACGGATCCCCCGACGAAAGCAGCAGCGACTGGCGCAGCGTCGGCTCCGCGATGGGCCCCAGCACGATGGCCAGGACCGCGGGCGCCAGCGGGTAGTCGAAGCGCCTGAGCACGAAGGCCCCGAGCCCGAAGATGACGATCAGCCAGATGTCGAACATGTCCCGCGTCGCCGCATAGCCGCCCGCGATGGACAGGACGAAGATCATCGGGGCGAGGATCGTGAAGGGCATGCGCAGCATCCAGATGAAGACCGGGATGAAGGCGAGGTTGATCAGCACCGCCGCCACGTTCGAGATGTAGAACGACCCGATCAGGCCCCAGACGAACTCGGTCTCGTTGACGAAGAGCATCGGGCCCGGAACGAGCCCCCAGATCACCATGCCCCCGAGCAGGATCGCCGTGGTGGGTGAACCCGGAATGCCCAGCGTGAGCATGGGCAGCATCGATCCGGTCGAGGCCGAGTTGTTCGCGGCCTCGGGCGCGGCGACGCCGTCGGGGGTGCCGCGCCCGTAGTCCTTGGGGTTGCGGCTGAGCATCTTGGCCACGCCATAGGACATGAGCGAGGCGGGCGTCGCCCCCGCCGCCGGCAGGATGCCCACGAAGAACCCCAGGACCGAGCCGATCGCGGTGCCCTTCCAGCCCCGGCGCATGGATTCCGAGGCATCGGCGGCCATGCCCTTCACCGTCATCCTCGGCGTCTCGCTTTCGACCTCGCCGCGGGATTGCTCGATGGTCCAGAGCATCTCGCCGATGCCATAGACCCCGATCGCCAGCACGAGAAAGCCGATCCCCTGCAGGAAGCCGTTGATGTCGAAGAGCACCAGGCGCGGCGCGCCCGAGATCTGGTCGAAGCCGATTGCGCCCAGCACGAGGCCGAAACAGATCGAGAAGACGGTCTTCGGGATGTCGTCACCCCCCAGGCCCACGAAGGTGGCGAAGGCCAGAAGCATCAGCGCGAAGATCTCGGGCGGGCCGAAGGAGAGGGCCACGCTTGCCAGGAGCGGCGCGAAGGCGGTGAAGAAGACATTGGCCACCGTCCCCCCGATGAAGGACGCGACCGCCGCCGTCACCAGCGCAAGCGACGCCCTGCCCTGCCGCGCGAGCGGCCTGCCGTCGAAGGTCGTCGCGACCGCCGTCGAGGCGCCGGGAATGCCCAGCGTGATCGACGAGATCGCGCCGCCATACATCGCGCCGTAGTAGATCGCCGCAAGAAAGATGATCGCGCCCGAGGGCGGCACAAGGAAGGTGATCGGCAACAGGATCGCGACCCCGTTGACCGACCCGAGCCCCGGCATCGCCCCGATGAAGAGCCCGATGGTCACGCCGACGATGATCAGCATGAGGTTGAGAGGCTGAAGCGCCAGCAGCATGCCGTCGCCGAGAAGTGACAGGATTTCCATGTCTTGAGGCGCCCGACCTAGTAGATGATTTCATAAAGGATGTCGAAGACCGGGTCCGTGAAGGGCAGGCCCGTCGGCATCGTGATCTGCATCGCGCCTTCGAAGAAGAAGAAGAACAGGATCGGCGTGACCAGCGAGATCCCGAGGCTCAGGCCCCAGGAATGGCGTCCGAGAAAGCGCAGGTAATAGAACAGGAAGACCGCGATCGCGCCGTACATCGAGATCACCTCGACCAGCGCGACGAAGGCGATGACACCGCCCCCGACAAATCCCACCATCCGCCAGCCGTAGCCATCGAGGAACGGCTCGTCCGATTGCGAGGGCGGAGAGGTCCGCCGCCACCAGTTCCACGCGATCATGCCGCAGCACAGCAGCATGATGGCCGAAAGCCAGAAGGGCCAGGCACCTCCGCCCGGCCCCCGGCCCGCGACGTAGCCGACGGGCAGCTCGGTGCTCTTCCACATCAGGTAGATGGAGAAGAGCGCCAGGACCCCGGCTGTCACGATTTCACCCTTGCGCATGCGGCCCCCCTGCCGTTCAGGTCGCGATCATGCTGCGCATCTCATTCGCCGAGCGCGGCGAGAAGCGCACGGTGGGTCTCGACCTGCGTGGCCCAGTAGGCGCGCTGCTGGTCGGCATCCATCCAGAGCGGCGACAGGCTCTCGCTTTCGAGGTAGGCCTGCCATTCCTCGCTGTCGTAGATCTGCGTGAAGAGGGCCTGGTAATAGGCCGCGGCCTCGTCCGACATGCCCGGCGCGCCCACGACGGCCCGCTGGTTGTAGTAGGAGAAATCATGCCCCAGCTCGCGCATCGTCGGCACGTCGGGATAGGCCGGCAGACGCTCGTCCGAAAAGGCCACCAGCGGCACGAACTGGCCCGCCTCGTAGAAGCCCTTGGCCTCGGCGGGGTTGTTCACCGTCGCCATGATCTGCTGGCCCGCGAGGTCGCGCGCCACGGCGCCGCCGCCGTCATAGGGGATGTAGTTCACCTCGATGTCGAAGGCGTCGGACATGTAGGCGATCACGATCGAATCTTCCTGCCCCGTTCCCGTGCCGCCCATCACGTAGTCGCCGTTCATGCCCTGCACCGTCTCGATCCACTGGTCGAGGGAGGTAATCCCGCTGTCGACATGGACCCAGAGCACGAAGGGATCGACGCCCATCATCGCCACCGGCGTGAAGGTCTGGATGTCGATGCCGAGGTTCTCCTGCCGCAGCGGCGTGGTGAAGAAGGAGTTGAGTGTGACGAGGATCGTGTGATCGGGATCGGAGACCGAGCTGACATGGATCAGCGACTCGGCGCCCGAACCGCCGCCGCGGTTGGTCGGCACCAGCGGGCGGTTCGTCATGTCGTAGCGCTCGGCAACCGACTGGATGAAACGGGCGATCTGGTCGGCGCCGCCGCCCGGACCCGCCATGATGGTGAAATCGATCGGGCGCCGCGGCTCCCAATCCTGGGCGACCGCCGGAAGCGGCGCAAACACCACGAGCGCGGCACAGGCCGCCTTGAGAACTCCACGCTTGGTGAACGACATATCCATACCTCCCTTGTCGTGACTGCCTGCGCACGGGGGAGGGTTCCGCCCGTGTCGCTGCATTGCGGAGGTAACTAAATTTCAAACATCGCGCTTCAAGTATTATTTTCTTGCGCGCAAAAATATTGCGCTCAATGCGCGAGAAGGACAGGAAATTCCGCCGTGTCCACAACGGATTGCGTGTTGCCGCCGAAGATCGTCTCGCGCTCGTGGCTGTGGCCATAGGCTCCCATGACCAACAGGTCCGCCCCGATCTCCTGCGTCTTCTCCATCAGCGCGAGGCCCGGCTTGCGGGCCTCGAAATGCTCGACCGCCGCCGCGACGCCACGCAAGGCGTAGTAGTCGCGCAGTTCCTCGGCCGACGCGCCGTGCAACTCGCCCGCGCCCACGGCAAGAATCGTCACCCGCTCGGCCGCCGCGACCACGTCGAGGGTCTGCGCCACCGCGCGCGCCGCCTCGAGCGAGCCGTTCCAGGCCACCGTGACATGCTGTCCGAAGCCGGCCGACACGGGCCGTCCGGGCGGGCACATCAGAACCGGCCGCCCGGTCTGGAACAGCGCCGTCTTCAGGACATTGGTGCCAAGGTTGCGGTCGCGGTCGGGCTTGGCGACCACGATCAGGTCGGCCAGCCGCCCGTTGTGCCGGATGACATGGGCCATGCGCCCGAATTCCTCGACGAATTCCACCGTTGCGCGGGTTCCGTCGGGGCTGTCGGTCTCGGCCAGGTCGAGCGTTCCCGCCAGCTCATGCAGCGAGGCCCGCAGCGCCGTCTCCTCCTGGTCGGCAAGTTCCGCGGCCTGCGAGAGGATCGTCTCGTGCGCGAACTTGGGCAGAAGCGTGCTGTAGGGGATCATGTCCTCGGGCTGCGCCCGGCAATGGGCCACGACGACATGCGCCTTGTGCCGATGCGCGGCCGCCGCGGCGTGAGACAGAACCGTCTCGCTCATGCCGTCGCCCCTGACCGGCACCAGAATCCTTGCAAGCATCCCCGTTCCTCCGCTGTGAATGCCACCCGCGCCGGATCGAGCCCGGCGCACCTCCTGATCCGAGGTTATAGACTCGTTTTGCCGAAAATCCGACGAAATCGGCAAGGCTCGCCCGCTCCGGCCTGGCAGCCATCGTCCGCACTCCGCATGGAAGCTGGGCCGAGCCCCGGCCGCGGGCGCCCAAAAGACAGGCAAACGCGAAACATGCAGGCTCAACCCGCGCGCCGCCCTTTCCCGGCTGCCCGCCCTGCCCCATCCTGAACCCAGTCAGACGGCGTCCCGCTTCTCCTCCCTTCCTTACGGGGCGTCCGGCTGGCAAGAATACCCTGCTGGCGGCCCGCCTCCTCGTCTCTCTTCCACATTGGTCGGGTCGCCAGCTTTTTTCACCGGAGTAGAAGCTGGCAGGGGGTCCGCGCCCCGGGTCATTGCTCCCTTCCGCGGCGCATGCCCGCGAAGGAGCGACAAATGACCGACAGCTATTCCTATGCAGAACTCGACCGCGAAGCCCGCATCGGCGCGATGGGCACCGAGGGCGCCCATGCCGTCGCCCTGATCGACCTGTCCGACTACAACAGCCGAAAGCCCGAGATCGCCGAGAACCTCTGGCAGGCCGCGACGACGCTCGGCCTCTTCCAGTTGACCGGCCACGGCATCCCGCTCGACCAGATCGAAGAGGCCTTCGCGCTCTCTGAAGCCTTCTTCGGGCAACCCGCCGAGGCCAAGGAGAAGATGCCGCTGCGCCCCGGCACCAACGCGGGCTGGGAATTCAAGAGCCAGGTCCGCCCCTCGACCGGCACGCCGGACCAGAAGGAAAGCTACCAGATCACCCTGCCCCGGATGGACGGCCTCTGGCCCGATCCGGACGCACTCCCCGGTTTCCGCGAGAAGATGCTGGCCTTCGAGGCCGCCAACTGGCGCGTGGCGATGAAGGTGCTCTCCTGCTTCGCCCTCAAGCTCGGCTTCGAAGAAGACCTCTTCACCCGCGCCCATGACCCCGCCTCGCCCGAGTACCAGTCGACGCTGCGGCTGATCCACTACCTGCCGATGGAAAACGCCAGGCCCGAGGATTTCACCGGCTGGCGCGCGGGCGCGCACACGGATTTCGACTGCCTGACGCTTCTGCACCAGAAGACCGGACAGGGCGGGTTGCAGGTCTGCCCCGGCCACGCCGCCGAGGACGGCGCCTGGACCAGCGTCGAGCCGGTGACCGGCGTCATCACCTGCAACATCGGCGACATGCTCATGCGCTGGTCCGACGACCGTCTCCTGTCGAACCCGCACCGGGTCCGGATGCCAAGGCCCGACGAATACCTCGGTCCGCGCTACTCGATCCCCTTCTTCGCGCAGGCCAACAAGGATGTCCTCCTGCAGGGTCCCGCGAAGAAATACCCGGCCATCACCGCGGGCGACTACATCCTCGAACGCATCCGCGCGAATTACGACGCCCTGCAGGCAAAGGGGTAACAGGCGCAGGCCGGGCGCCGGGCGTGCCACATTCCTGCCACATTCGGCGCGCAGCCTTCGGGGCATCGAGCAAGATAATGAGGGAGACATCCCCATGCCGAGCCCCACACCAAAGCCCGAACCGCCGAAAGGCGCCGCTCCGGAACGCGAGCGGCCCGCACCTGTGCGCTTCAAGGACTGGGCCAGCATCTGATACACCTCCCCCGGGAGGTGCCCGAACATGACAGAACCGGACGGCGACGATCCCGTCACCGCGATCCGCTACATCGGCCCGGCGCAGGCCGCCGACATGGCCCGCGCGGGCATCGCGACGGCCTCCGCCCTGCGCGAGCTGGGTGCCGACGCGGCCTACCGCGCCATGATCGCCACGGGCACGCGGCCGCATTTCATCGGCTATTACGCGCTTCACATGGCCTTGCAGGGCCGCCCCTGGAACGACTGCAAGGGTGCCGAAAAGGACGCGCTCCGCGCTGCATTCGACGCACTCAAGGCGGATCTCGCCGGATCCGGCTCCGCCTCCGAACTCGAGCGGTTCCTCAACGAGATCGGAACGGGCCTGCGCCGCTGAGGCGGTCCGCCCCGCCGCGCGGGGCGCTATCCCCCCGCGGGCGATCTCGGGCCATTTTCCGCCACTCCGATCCGCCCGGCCCCCCTCCGTGCATTTTGCCGCTTGACCAGGCGCTTGGGCGGGCGCAAAGCCCGCGCGCGCTCGGGGACCAGCCCCACGGGCGCACGGCAGAACCAGACCCCACCGAGGCAGGCAATGACCCCGAAGACGACCGGCACCCAGATGGGCGCCTCCGCACAACAGACGCAATCGCCCCAGCAGGGCGGCGGCGCATCATCCCAGCAGCAATCGCAGCAATCCGGCCAGACCCGTCAGCCGGGCGGCGCCACCTTCACCGACTGGGCCAGCATCTGACGCCCGGGCCGGACCGAACGGAAAAGGGCCGCCCTCACCGGGGCGGCCCTTTGAATTTTCGCCTTCGCGCAGGCTCAGCCGACCAGCTCGAGACCCGAGAAGAAATAGGCGATCTCTTCCGCCGCGGTTTCCGGCGCGTCCGAGCCGTGGACCGAGTTCTCGCCCTTGGACAGCGCGAAATCCTTGCGGATGGTGCCCTCGGCGGCTTCCGCCGGGTCGGTCGCGCCCATCACTTCGCGGTACTTGGCGATGGCGTTCTCGCCTTCCAGCACCTGCACGACCACCGGCTCCGAGGCCATGAACTCGCACAGCTCGCCGTAGAACGGGCGCTCCTTGTGGACGGCGTAGAAGACGCCGGCCTGTGCGGGCGTCAGGTGGATGCGCTTCTGCGCGATGATCCGCAGGCCCGCGGCCTCGATCTTGGCGTTGATCGCGCCGGTCAGGTTGCGCTTGGTGGCGTCGGGCTTGATGATCGAAAAGGTGCGCTGAATGGCCATGATATGCTCCATCGGGTTGGATTTGGCGCGCGGGTAGCATGCGCCGCACCGGTTGGAAAGGCGTCATTCGGCCTGCGGATGCCGGGCGGCGCCGCGCACGGCAAGGACCGCGAGCAGCAGCGCCACGCCCGAGGCCGCGATCATCAGCGCCAGAAGGCGCAGGGGCGTCGCGCCTTCGGCCATGAAGGGCAGCGTCAGGCCGGTCAGCGCCGCGCCGCCGAAAAGCTGCAAGGCACCCGACAGGCCCGCGGCGCTCCCCGCGAGGTCGGGCCGGACCGAGATCATGCCCGCGTTGGTGTTGGAGAGCGTCAGACCGTTGCCCAGCCCCACGCAGATCGTGGCGGCGAACAGCACAAGGGGGTGTGACAGGCCCGACAGGAACACCCCCGCCCCCACGCAGAGCCCGCCAAGCGCCAGGCACCGCCCCGACAGGATCATCGGTGCCAGCCCCAGCCGGGGCGACAGCCGCGCGGTGACGGCCGAGCCGATCATGTAGCCCCCGGTGATCGAGCCGAGGCCCGCGCCGATCCAGGTCGTCGACAAGCCGAATGTCGCCTGCGCCACGAAGGGTGCGCCGGTCAGGAAGATGTAGAAGGTCCCCACCGAGACCGCCGTGCACATCGAGTAGGCCCAGAAGAGACCCGACCCCAGCAGCGCCCGGTAGGCCGCGACCTGTTCCCGCGGGCTGCGCCGGACCTGCACCCGGGTTTCCCCCCAGTCGGCCCAGACCAGCACAAGCGCCGCGCCCCCCAGCAGGGCGTAAAGCGCGAAGATCGCGCGCCAGCCGATCAGCGTGTCGAGCACGCCGCCGATGGCCGGCCCGATCATCGGCGCGATCGCCATGGCCGCGGCGATCGTGCCCATCTTTCCCGCCGCCTCGCGCGTCGAGTACATGTCGCGCAAGCTGGCCAGCCCCACGATGCTGCCCGCCAGCACCAGCGCCTGCACGAGGCGGAAGGCCAGGAACACCGCGAAATCCGTCGCCAGCACCGCGCCGAGCGACGCCAGCGCGTAGATCCCCATGGCCGCAAGGATCACCGGACGCCGCCCCAGCAGGTCCGAGACCGGCCCGAGGAGCAGTTGCAGCACCCCCGCCGCCACCATGTAGGCCGAGACCGCCAGCCCCATCGTCCCCTCGCTGACGCCGAAGGCCGCGGCCATGCGCGGCAGCGCGGGCAGGAACATGTTGAGCGTCAGCACGACCAGCCCGACGAGCAGGATCATCGTGCCGAGGCGGGGCGGGGTGCGGGCGGGGGCGAACACGGGGGCTCATGTCCTGAACGGGCGGTGGTCCTGCGCTACCACCCCGCACGGTCCTCCGCCAGCGCCCGCACGCAGAGCATTGACCACAAGGGCCCGCCCTGCCACATCGCGCCCATGCTGCGCATCTCCGACATCTCCTATTCCATCGCCGGTCGCCCCCTTCTTGACGGGGCCAGCGTGACCGTGCCCGCGGGCCACAAGGTCGGCATCGTGGGCCGCAATGGCGCGGGCAAGACCACGCTCTTCAAGCTGATCCGGGGCGAGCTGACGCTCGATGGCGGCGCGATCGAGCTGCCCGCCCGCGCCCGCATCGGCGGTGTCGCGCAGGAGGTGCCGGGCAGCGAGGTCTCGCTGATCGACACCGTGCTCGAGGCCGACACCGAGCGCGCCGCCCTCCTGGCCGAGGCCGAGGGCGCGACGGGTGAACGCATGGCCGAGATCCAGACCCGGCTGCAGGACATCGACGCCTGGTCGGCCGAGGCGCGCGCGGCCTTGATCCTCAAGGGCCTCGGCTTCACCGACGCCGAGCAACGCATGCCCTGCTCCGCCTTTTCCGGCGGCTGGCGGATGCGCGTGGCGCTGGCCGGTGCCCTCTTCGCCCAGCCCGACCTGCTTCTGCTGGACGAACCGACCAACTACCTCGACCTCGAGGGCGCGCTCTGGCTCGAGACCTATCTCGCGCGCTATCCGCACACGGTCCTCATCATCTCCCACGATCGCGGCCTTCTGAACCGCGCCGTGGGCCATATCCTGCATCTCGAGGGGCGCAAGCTGACGCTCTACACCGGCGGCTACGACGCCTTCGCCCGTGCAAGGGCCGAGGCGCGCGCGGTCCAATCGGCCGCCGCCAAGAAGCAGGAGGCGCAGCGCGCCCATCTGCAGGCCTTCGTCGACCGCTTCAAGGCCAAGGCGTCGAAAGCGAAACAGGCGCAATCCCGCGTCAAGATGCTGGAGAAGATGGAGCCGATCCGCGCCCCCGAGGATGCCGCGCGCACCGTCTTCACCTTCCCGTCGCCCGACCAGCTCTCGCCGCCGATCCTTGCGCTGGAAGGGGCCGCCGTGGGCTATGACGGCAAGCCGGTCCTGTCGCGCCTGTCGCTCAGGATCGACCAGGATGACCGGATTGCCCTCCTGGGCCGCAACGGCGAGGGGAAATCGACCCTCTCCAAGCTCTTGGCGGACAAACTTCAAGCGATGGAGGGGCACAAGACCGCCTCCTCGAAGCTGCGCGTCGGCTATTTCGCCCAGCATCAGGTCGACGAGCTGCACATCGACGAGACGCCGCTTCAGCATCTCCAGCGCGAGCGCCCCGGCACGCCCCCCACGAAACTCCGCGCCATCCTCGCGGGCTTCGGCCTGATGGCGGAACAGGCCGAGACCGAGGTCGGGCGGCTTTCGGGCGGTCAGAAGGCGCGTCTTTCGCTGTGCCTCGCGACGCTCGACGCGCCGCATATGCTGATCCTGGACGAGCCGACCAACCACCTCGACATCGAAAGCCGCGAAGCGCTGGTCGAGGCGCTGACCGCCTATTCCGGTGCCGTGATCCTCGTCAGCCACGACATGCACCTTCTGTCGCTTGTCGCCGACCGGCTCTGGCTGGTGAAGGACGGGCGCGTCGCCCCCTACGAGGGCGACCTGGACAGCTACCGCGCGCTTCTCCTGAAGGGTGAAGAAAAGCCCGCAAAGCCCCGGAAAGAAGAGAAAAAGAGCCGGTCCTACAGCCATGACGAGGTGAAGGAGCTGCGCGCCGAGCTGCGCCGCTGCGAGGCCCGCGTCGCCAAGATCGAGGAGATGCGCGGCAAGCTCGCCACCAAGCTGGCCGACCCCGCCCTCTATGAGGACGGGCGCGCGGGCGAGCTGGCCACATGGCAGGCGAAATACGCCGAGGTGATGGACGGCCTCGACCGGGCCGAGGCGCTCTGGGTCGCGGCGGCCGAAAAGCTTGAAGGGGCTGAAACCGCATGAACTTCGCCGATTACATCCCTGCTTTCGTTGCCCTTTTCGTCGTGATCGACCCGATCGGACTCGCCCCCCTCTTCGTGGCGCTCACGGCGGGTCAGACGGTGCGCCAGCGCCGCGTCATCGCGCTGCGCGCCTGCCTCGTGGCGCTCGGCATCCTCACGCTCTTCGGTCTCGTCGGCGAGGCGGTGCTGAGTTTCCTCGGCATCTCCATGCCCGCCTTCCGCATGGCCGGCGGCATCCTCCTGTTCCTGACCGCGCTCGACATGCTCTTCGAGCGGCGCAGCCAGCGCCGCCAGGGACAGGCCGACACCGCCCATCCCGACGACCCGTCGGTCTTCCCGCTGGCCATCCCGCTCATCGCGGGTCCCGGCGCCATCGCAACCATGATCCTGCTGACCGGTCAGGAGGGCGGCGATGCCACCCATGTCCTGCTCGTCCATCTCGTCATGGCCGCAGTCCTGGCCGTGGTCCTGTCGCTCTTCCTGCTGGCAGCCCCCCTTGAGCGGCTGCTTGGCCCCACCGGTATCAACGTGGTCACGCGCCTTCTGGGCATGCTGCTCGCCGCCCTCTCCGTGCAGTTCGTCATCGACGGAATGCGCGATCTGCAGGTGATCTGAGCGCCCGACACCCTATATGATCCCCTGGTATCCCAAGGTGGTCGCGATGACGGGCGAACAAATCGGCTCTCTGGCCTATCTGCTGCTTCTCGGAGCGGTCATCGCGGGCTGGCATCTCGTGGCCAACCGCCGCCAGATGGGAAAGCTGGCGCAACAGGCCGCGATCTGGATCTTCATCTTTCTCGGCGCGATCGTGGCCGCCGGCCTCTGGTCCGACATCCGCGACACCGTCGCGCCCCGCCAGGCCATCATGCAGGACGGCGCGCAGGTCGTCGTGCCGATGCAGCATGACGGCCACTTCTACCTGACGCTCGAGGTCAACGGCACGCCCGTCCGCTTCGTCGTCGACACCGGCGCGACCGAGATGGTGCTCTCGGCCGAGGATGCCATGCGCGTCGGCCTGTCGCCCGAGGCGCTGGTCTTCTCCGGCCGTGCCTTCACCGCCAACGGCACGGTCGAGACCGCGCCGGTGATGCTGCAGACGGTGGCGCTCGGCGGGGTCGTCGACGAAGGCGTCCGCGCCGTGGTCAACAGCGGCGACCTGGGCGAAAGCCTGCTCGGCATGAGCTACCTGCGCCGCTTCGACCGGATCGAGATTTCCGGCGGCCAGCTGGTGCTGGAACGCTAGGCGGCAGGCTCAACTCTCCGCCTTCATCTCCCAGCGCCCCGACTCCTCCGACCAGTATTTCGCCTTGGCCCCCGCCCCGGTCAGCGCGCGCCACTGCTCGCGCGCGGCCTGCACCGCGCCCGGATCGTGGCCGTCGAAGAGGATCATCGCGCGGGCCAGCCGCGCCGCCTCCTCCGCGCCGATCTCGGCCCCTTCGACCGAGACCACGCAATCGGGCCGGTTCGCGGCCTCGCGGCCCGTGGTCAGAAGCACCGGCTGCGCCGCGTCATGGGCCCCGCCCGCGCGGCCGTGGGGCAGAAATCCGTCCTCCGGCCCCAGCCAGAGCGCCGCGTCGAGCCGGTCGAGCGCCTCTTCCGTCCGCCCCCTGACCGCCACGCGCCACCCCGCGCCCAGCGACTTCTCCAGAAGCGTGCGCAGCGTCACTTCCAGCGGCGCGCGCGTCAGGTGGTAGAAGAAGACCTCGCCCAAGCGCCGCCCCTCAGCCCTCGAAATTGTCCCGAACAAGCCGGTCCAGCGCCAGCACGCCCCAGCCCGTCGCCCCCTTCGGCGCAAGCGCCGTGTCGGATTTCACGCTCGCCACCCCCGCGATGTCGAGGTGAATCCACGGGCACTCCGGCTTCACGAAACGCTGCAGGAACTGCGCCGCGGTGATCGAGCCCGCGTCGCGCCCGCCCACGTTCTTCATGTCGGCGATCCGGCTTTTCAGCTTGTCGTCATAGGCCTGGCCCAGGGGCATCCGCCACGCACCCTCGCCCTCGGCCTTCGCGGCCTTGAGGAAGGCATCGCACAAGGCGTCATTGTTGGAAAACACGCCCGCGTTCTCGTGGCCCAGCGCGATGATGATCGCGCCCGTCAGCGTGGCGAGGTCGATCATGCCCGCGGGCTTGAACCGCTCCTGCGCGTACCACATCACGTCGGCCAGCACCAAGCGCCCCTCGGCGTCGGTGTTGATCACCTCGATCGTGTCGCCCTTCATGGATGTCACCACGTCGCCCGGCCGCTGCGCGTTGGGCCCCGGCATGTTCTCGACCAGCCCGACCAGCCCCACGACATTGGCCTTGGCCCCGCGCAGCGCCAGCGCGCGCATGACACCGGCGACGACACCGCCGCCGCCCATGTCCATCGTCATGTCCTCCATGCCGCCCGCGGGCTTCAGGCTGATGCCGCCGGTGTCGAAGACCACGCCCTTGCCGACCAGCGCCAGCGGCGGTTCGCCCGCCTTGCCGCCGTTCCACTGCATGACCACCACCTTCGAGGGGCTGTCCGAGCCCTGCCCCACGCCGAGGAGCGCGCCCATGCCGAGCTTGGCCAGCGCCTCCTCCTCGAGGATCTCGACCTCGAGGCCCAGCGCCTGCATCGCGGCCAGCCGCTCGGCGAACTCCGTCGTCGTCAGCACGTTGGACGGCTCGTTCACCAGGTCGCGGGTGAAGAAGACGCCCTCGGCCAGCGCCATCAGCGGCCTGGCCTCGGCGGCGGCGTCTTCGGGCTTGCCGACCATGATGGCCGCGGGCGCGGCCTCCTCCGCCTCGGCGGTCTTGTGCGTCGTGAAATCGTAGCTCCGCAGCACCAGGCCCAGCGCCAGCTCCGCCACCCGGCCCGTCGACCCGGCGGCCAGCGTCAGTGCCTCGGTCCCCTTGAACTTCGCCAGGCTCGCACCCGCCTTGCGCGCCTCCTCGACCGTGGGGCGGCGCGGCAGGCTCACGGCCATGACGGCGCTCGCCGCCATCCCCGCGGGATAGCCGAGGCTCACCCCCTCGCCCGCCTTCACCTTGCCCCAGCGGTCGCTCTCGACGAGCCGCGTCAGCGCGCCCCGCGTCAGCCGGTCGAGCCGCCGCCCGGCGGGGTCGAGCTTGCCATCCGGCGTGACCAGAACGGCCAGCTTGCCCGTGGCCTCCTTCAGCGCGTCGAGGTCGGTTTCGATGAAGGAAATGGCGATCGGTCCGGGCATCAAGGCACTCCTCTTGGCATGGTCGGGCCCGTCGGCGTGGCCCGTTTGCCGCGAAGACTAGGGCGCAGTCGGGGGAATGGCCAGATCACCCTCGCGCCGCGGTCCGCTTTGGCCTAAAACAGACCCACAGGCCCGCGCTGCCACGCGGAAGAAGAACAGGGGGATGCTGCGCCTTGGGGCGGTATGATCGCTATATCCTTTCCCAGCTGATTGTTCTCTTCGGCTTTTTCAGCCTCGTCCTGATCTCCGTCTACTGGATCAACGAAGCGGTGGACCTGTTCGATTCGCTGATCGCGGACGGCCAGACCCTGTCGGTCTTCCTCGAGTTCACGGCGCTGACCCTGCCGCAGATCATGCTGATGGTGCTGCCGGTCGCGGCCTTCGTGGCGACGCTCTACATCTTCAATCGCATGATCGGCGAAAGCGAACTGGTGGTGCTGCAGACCGCGGGCCTTTCCGCGCTGCGCCTGCTGCGCCCCGTGCTCGTCTTCGGGCTGATCGTGGGCGCGCTCGTCGGCATCCTCGGCAATGTCCTGGCGCCCGTGGCGCGCAGCCAGTTCATCGACCGCAGCCAGGAGGTGCAGGAGGACCTGACCGGGCGATTCCTGCGCGAGGGGCAGTTCATCCACCCGACAGACGGGCTGACCGTCTACATCCGCGAGATCACCGACCTGGGCGAGTTCCGCGACCTCTTCCTGCAGGACCGGTCGGACCCGCGGATCGAGACGACCTACACGGCCACGCGCGCGCTGCTCGTCCGCTCCGAGACGGGGCCGCGGCTGGTGATGTTCGACGGGCTGGCGCAGACCCTCGACCCCGAGACGCAGCGCCTTGCGACCGTCCGGTTCGACGATTTCACCTATGACATCGGCGCCCTGATCGAGGAGGGCGGCTTTCGCAGCTACGACCTGCGCGAACTGCCCACGCCGGTCCTTCTGACCGCGACCCCGCAGGTGGCCGAACAGCTCGACATGGACCTCGCCGAGATGCGCTTCGGCGGGCATGACCGGATCGCGCGGGCGCTCTTCGTGATCTTCCCGCCGATCATTGCCGCCGCCTGCCTCATGCTCGGCGGCTTCTCGCGCTTCGGCGTCTGGCCGCAGATCCTGCTTGCCGTGGGCCTCGTGATCCCGCTCCAGATGATCTGGAACGTGGCCGAGACGACGGCGGTGCGCAACGTGGAGCTGCAATACCTCGCCTATGCCCAACCCGGCACCGCCGCCCTCCTGGCGGTCGTGCTGACCCTCATGGCGATGCGACGCAAGCGCCCGCTGCGCTTCGCGCGCGCGGGCGGCGGCGCCCCGGTGCCGACATGATCCTGCATCTCTACATCGCCCGGCGCTTCCTGCGCGCCTTCGGGATCGTGACGGCGGTCTTCATCGGCATCCTGCTGCCCATCGACATGGCCGAGCAGCTGCGCCGCATCGGGCCCGAGCAGGGGCTCGGCCCGGTGCTGGAGCTCGCGCTTCTGAACATGCCGGGCAAGCTCTACGACTTCATCCCGCTCTTCGTTCTGCTGGCGACGCTCCTGCTGTTCCTCGGCCTGTCGCGCACCTCGGAGCTCGTGGTGATCCGCGCCTCGGGCCGCTCCGCGCTGCGCTCGGCGCGGGCGCCGGTCGTCGTGGCCCTGCTCCTCGGGGTGGCGGCGGTCGCGGTCCTGAACCCGATCGTGGCGGCGACCGAGGCGCAGGTCGACCTGCGCACCGCGCGCTACCTCGGCGCCGAGGAGCGCACCGTCTCGATCAGCGGCGAAGGGCTCTGGCTCAGGCAGGGCAGCGCCACCGAGCAGACGGTGATCCGGGCGGGGGTCACCAATTCGGACGGCACGCATCTCTTCGATACGACCTTCTTCCAGTTCGACGCCGAGGGGACGCTGACCAACCGCTTCAGCGCCGGGCAGGCGCGTCTCGTCGATGGCGCCTGGGAACTGACGGACGTGCAGCACTGGCCGATGGCCGGCGTCGGCAACCCGCAGGCCGCGGTGGAAACCCATGACGTGCTGGCCCTGCCCTCGACGCTTACCCGCGAACAGATCCGCGACAGTTTCGGCAAGCCGGAAACCGT
This sequence comes from Rhodobacterales bacterium HKCCSP123, assembly GCA_015689745.1. Lineage (GTDB taxonomy): Bacteria > Pseudomonadota > Alphaproteobacteria > Rhodobacterales > Rhodobacteraceae > Roseicyclus. The sequence goes on from WVSO01000021.1 coordinate 20,208, forward strand.
GCCGATCTACGAATTGCCCGGCTTCATCGCGCAGCTGAACCAGGCGGGCTTCGCCGCGCTCAACCACCGCGTCTGGCTGCAGATGGAACTCAGCTCGCCCCTGATGCTGGCGGCGATGGTGCTGATCGCCGCGGGCTTCACCATGCGCCACGTCCGCTTCGGCAAGACCGGGGTGATGGTGCTCTCGGCGATCCTGCTGGGCTTCGGCGTCTTCTTCATCCGCTCCTTCGCGCAGGTCCTGGGCGAGTCGGGGCAATTGCCCGTCGCCCTCGTCGCGTGGACACCGCCGACCGCCGCGATCCTCATGGCGCTCGGCCTTCTGCTGCACACGGAGGACGGGTGATGCGGGCGCGCCACCACATCGCCGCCGCCGCGCTTTCGGCGCTCGCGCTCGCGCTCGCCGCCCCGGCCGGCGGGCAAGAGCCCGGACCACCCGCGACGCTGATCGCCGACCAGATCCTCTTCGACCAGGGCAGCGAGGTGATCCGGGCCGAGGGCGGCGTCGAGATCTTCTACGAAGGCGCCCGCCTGCGCGCCGCCTCGGTCGTCTATGACGGGGCGACCGACACCGTGCAGGTCGCGGGCCCCATCACCCTGACCGAACCCGAGGGCCGCGACGTCGTCTTCGCCGAGTTCGCCGAGCTTTCGGCCGATCTCCAGAACGGCGTGCTGCGCTCGGCGCGGCTGGTGCTCGACCGCCAGCTGCAGATCGCCGCGACCGAGATCGAGCGCACCGACGGGCGCTACACCCAGCTCTACCAGGGCGTCGCCTCCTCCTGCGAGGTCTGCGCCGACAACCCCGTGCCGCTGTGGGAGATCCGCGCCCAGCGCGTGATCCACGACCAGGTCGAGCAGCAGCTCTATTTCGACAACGCGACCTTCCGCGTGATGGGCGTGCCGGTGGGCTGGCTGCCGCGGATGCGCCTGCCCGACCCCTCGCTCGAGCGGGCGACGGGCCTTCTCGCGCCGTCGATTCGGGTAAACAACGAGACCGGCACGCACCTGCGCCTGCCCTATTTCATCACGCTCGGCCGCCATGCCGACCTGACCGTCACGCCCTGGCTGGGCGTGGGCCCCTCGGACACCATCGAGCTGCGCTACCGGCGGGCTTACCGCCGCGGCGACCTGACGATCGACGGCGCGATCAGCTGGGACGACATGACCGAGGACGACCTCCGCGGCTATGTCTTCGCCGAAGGCCGGTTCGACCTCGGACGCGAGTTCACGCTGGATTTCCGCCTCCGGGGCGTCAGCGACCGCGGCTACCTGACGACCTACGGCTTCCCCGACCCCGACCTGATGGAAAGCTACGTCCGCGCCAGCCGGGCCAGCCGCGACGAGTACATCGAGGTCGGCGCGACCGCCTACGTGTCCCTGCGCGAGGGCGACCAGAACCTCACCCTGCCGACCCGGGTCCTGAACGCCGAGATGACGCGCCGTTTCGTGCCGGGCCGGCTGGGCGGCATCGCCACCGCCGGGCTCGAGGCCTTCGCCTATCGCCGCGTCTCGGACATCGAGGGTCCCGACGGCCGCGACGTCGCGCGCCTGTCGGGGTCGCTGGACTGGCGGCGCGACTGGGTGATGCCGAACGGCATGATCCTGGCCTTCGAGACGGCGCTTCATGCCGATGTCTACAACACGCGGCAGGGTGCCGAGCTCAACGGCACCCAGACGCGCCTCGCGCCCTTCGCGGGGATCGAGCTGCGCTACCCGCTGGCGCGGGAAACCGCGGGCGGCGTCCGGCATCTGCTCGAACCCGTCGTGCAGCTCGCATGGTCCGATGTCTCGGGCGGCGCGGTGCCCGTCGAGGACAGCCTGATCGTCGAATTCGACGAGGCGAACCTCTTCGCGCTCGACCGATTCCCGGGCGAGGACCTGCGCGAGACGGGGCTGCGCGCCAATGTCGGCGTCAGCTACACCCGCACCGACCCCCTGGGCTGGTCGCTCGGCGTGGCCGCGGGCCTTGTCCTGCGCGAGCGCGACGCGGGCCAGTTCACGCCCGGCTCCGGCCTCGACGGCATCCAGTCCGATTTCCTCGTCGCGACCCATTTCACCGATGGCGACCGCTGGCGCATCATCAATCGCGCGCTCTTCGACGAGGGCCTGTCCTTCACCTCCAACGAGCTGTCGCTCGCGTGGATGGGCGAGCGCCACGCGCTCGAGACAACCTATACCTTCCTCGAGGCCGACACCGAGGAAGGCCGCGACATCGACACCGCGGAATGGGCCTTCGACGCCGAGTACCAGTTGAACGAGGGCTGGATGGCGGCCGCCGACTGGCGCTACGATGTCGTCGAGGACAGCATGACCCGCGCCGGCCTCGCCGTCTCCTACACCAACGAATGCGTCGACATGGAGTTTTCCGTCTCGCGCCGCTTCACCACATCCACTACGCTGGACCCGGCCACGGAGTTCGGGCTGACCGTTTCGCTGAACGGTTTCGGGGCACAGCGGTCGGGCCGCAGTCACGCCCGCAGTTGCCTTCGCTAGGCGGGCGGTCCACAAAGAGGGGCGCGGACCAGATGAGTTCAAGAGCAGAGCAGACCGGACGAAAGACGCGATGATCCACCAGACCATGACCCCGATCCGCCGCTTCGCACAGGCGGCAGCCCTTGCGGCAACGGCGCTGACGCTGACCCTCGTCTCGGCGCCCGCGCCGGTGGCCGCGCAATCGCCCTTCTCCGCCGCGGCGCGCGTCAACGACAGCATCGTGACCTGGTACGAGGTGGACCAGCGCGCGCTCTTCATGGAGATCGTGCGCACCCCCGGCGACCTGCGAGAGCAGGCGCTCGAGGCGCTGGTCGATGAACGCCTCCAGGTGCAGGAGGCACGGCGCATGGGCGTTGTCGCCACCCCCGAAGAGATCGAGGCCGGTGTCGCCGAATTCGCCGCACGCGCCGACCTGGGACCCGAACAGTTCCTTCGCAACATCGGCGAGGAGGGCGTCGAGCCCGAGACCTTCCGCGATTTCGTCGCCAACGGCATCTCCTGGCGGAACGTCGTTCAGGGACGCTTCGGGGCGCGCGTTCGTGCCGGCCTGTCCGAGGCCGATGTCGACGAGGCCCTGAATTTCTCCCCGCGCCTCGACGGGGCGCAGATCCTGCTGGCCGAGATCGTGGTGCCCGTGACGCCCGAGAACCAGGAGACGCTGCGCGCCGACCTCGCCCGCCTGATGGGCGACCTGAACTTCGACCCCGACACCTTTTCCGAGGCCGCCCGCCGCTTCTCGGCGGCACCGACCCGCGACGAGGGCGGCCTGACCGGCTGGCGGCCGCTGAATGCGGTTCCGGCGCCGCTGCGCGAGGACATGGTCCTGCTGCGCACCGGCGAGACCTACGGCCCGGTCTCGCTCGGGCCCGCCGTCGCCATCTTCCAGATGCGCGGCCTGTCCGAAGGGGGCTTCCAGGGCCCGACCGTCACCTCCGTCGATTACGCCACCATCCCGCTTCCCGCCGTCTCGACCGAGGAGGGGGCGGCCGCCGCTGCCGCGCTGCGCGCCGACATCGACGTCTGCGACGACCTCTACGGCCGGCGCCCCGGCGCCTTCGAACGCCACGACCAGGCGCTCGGGGCGATCCCGCGCGACATCGCCATGGCGCTCTCGACCCTGGATGCGGGCGAGATGAGCTTCGAGCTCAGCCGCAATTCGGGCGCGACCACGCTCGCCGTGATGCTCTGCGCGCGCAACGTCGAGGAGCCCGAGGCCGGCCGCGAGGCCGTGCGCCAGCAGCTGTTCTCGCAGCGGCTGCAAGGCTACGCCGAGGGCTTGCTGGAAGAGCTGCGCGCCGACGCGATCATCTCCTACGAATGAGCGCCACGGCCCCCGTCGCGGTCTCGATCGGTGAACCGGCGGGGGTCGGGCCCGAGCTTGCCGTCAAGGCCTGGCAGCGGCTCGGCAGCCGCCTGCCCTTCTTCGTCATCGCCGATCCCGATCACCTCTCCGGGCTGGGCGTCCGCCCCGTGCCGATCGACCGCCCCGCCGACACCGCCCATGCCGCGCTCGGCGGCCTGCCCGTGCTGCCCCATGCCTTCGCCGCCCCGGCGACCCCCGGCCGGCCCGCCGCCGGGAATGCCGCGGGCGTCATCTCGGCCATCGCCCGCGGCGTGGAGCTTGTGACCCGTGGCGAGGCTTCGGCGCTCACCACCCTGCCCATCCACAAGAAGGCGCTGATCGACGGCGCGGGCTTCGCCTATCCCGGCCATACCGAGTATCTCGCCCATCTCGCGGGCGTGGACCGCGTGGTGATGATGCTCGCCTGCCCCGAGCTGCGCGTCGTCCCCGCCACGATCCACATTCCGCTGAAAGACGTGCCCGGGGCCCTGACCGCGCGGCTCCTGACCGACACGATCCGCATCACCGACGCGGCGCTCCGGCGCGATTTCGGCCTCGAAAGCCCCCGCATCGCCATCGCCGGCCTGAACCCCCACGCGGGCGAAGGCGGCGCGATGGGACGCGAGGAGATCGAGCTGATCGCCCCGGTGATCGAGGCGCTGAAGGCCGAGGGCTTCGCCCTCACCGGCCCGCACTCCGCCGACACGATGTTCCACGCGGCGGCACGCGCGCGCTACGACGCGGCCATCGCGATGTATCACGACCAGGCGCTGATCCCGATCAAGACGGTGGATTTCGCGGGCGGCGTGAACGTGACGCTGGGGCTGCCCTTCATCCGCACCTCGCCCGATCATGGCACCGCCTTCGACATCGCGGGCACGGGACGCGCAGACCCCACGAGCTTCATCGCGGCGCTGGAAATGGCGCGCGACATGGCGCAGAACCGCGCCGCGGCGGGCTGAGGCCGCGGCGCCTGGGCGCTGCTCAGACCGGCATGTCGTTGAACAGGTCGTCCTCGTCGCCATCGGCCGGAACGCGCTCGGCGGGCGTCCTCGGCTTCAGCGAGGTCACCGCCTCCCCGCCCCCGGTCCCCGGTCGGACCTTGTCCGTGTCGGTGTCCCCGGAGACGTGCTGACGTCGCAGCTCGGTATGGGCGGCCGGCCTTCCGGCCTTGGCAGCGGTCCTGTCGGTCATGGTCTCGATGTCCTTTTCTCGGTCAGTCTCGGGCCGGCCGCGCTCAGCGCGACCGCGCCCAGGGCGATCCGCCATCGCTGGCCGCCGCACCCATCCCGCGGGCCTCGGCCTCGTCGAGCGCGCTGTCGCGCAGACGCTCGGCCCGACGGAGCCGCATCTCGGCGATCAGCACGCGCGCGGCGCGGTCGTCGCATTGCGCCTCCAGGGCCCGGGCCACCGCCTGCCCCGCGCGCGGCGAGACGAGCAGCGCTTCGATCAGGCGGGTCATTTCTGTGTCACGATACGACTGGGACACGGGGCACACCTCCTTTCATGGAGGCTGGAGGGTCTGCCTACCGGGCGCATTTCCGGCAGAAGGGCGTGAAGGGCAGCAGGTCGAGACGCTCGTCCGAAATCGCGTCGCCGCAGGTCACGCAGACACCGTACTCCCCGGCATCCATCCGGTCCAGTGCCGCGCGGATCTGCGCCATCTCCGCCTGGCCGCTCTGGCCCAGGCGCTCCAGCGTCTCGTCGCCCTCGCGCTCGGTCGCCAGTTCCTCCCAATCCTTCGACTGGCGGCTGTCGAGCTCGGCGTCAAGCTCGCGAAGCCGCACCTCCAGGAACTGAAGGCGCTCCTCGAGTTGGGCACGGCGCATGGCTAGGTCGGGCATCTCGGTCTCCTCTCCCCGGTCGGCACGGACAAACCGCGCCGACTGGCCTGAATTCTAGCCGCTGCCGCGCCGGGCGACCTTGATGTGCATCAACGCCGCCTTCCCCTCGCCAGCCGCTTGCGGCATGGTGCGGCGCAACACCGCAAGAAGGAGCCCGAAGGATGGACCTGCGCCAGATCACCGAGACCTACGCCGTCGCCCCGCAGATCGAGCCGGGCGACATGGCCGCCCTTGCCGAGAAGGGCGTCACAACCGTGATCTGCAACCGCCCCGACGGCGAGAACCCGCCCCCCCTGCAGGCCGCCGCGATGCAGGCCGCCGCCGAGGCCGCGGGCCTCGGTTTCGTCTACAACCCCGTCGTCGGCGGGCAGCTGACCCTCGACAACGTCGAGGAACAGGCCGATGCGATCGACGGCGCGGGCGGCCCGGTGCTCGCCTATTGCGCCTCGGGCAACCGCTCGACGATCGTCTGGGCGCTCGGCCAGGCGGGCGAACGGCCCACCGACGAGATCATCTCGCTCGGCGAGAAATGGGGCTACAAGCTCGAGTGGCTCCGCCCCCAGATCGAGGCGCTGGCCGCCCAGAAGGGCTGACCGGACGCACCCCGTTGAGCCGCCTCTCCCCCGCCGCGCAGGGCATCGTCCTGATGCTCTGCGCGATCTTCCTCTTCTCCATGATGGATGCCACGGCCAAGATGCTGATGGCGCGCTACGAACCGATGCAGGTCGTCTGGGCGCGCTACGCGGGCATGATGCTGGTGGTCTCCGTCATCCTCGCCCCGCGCCTCGGGCCGCTCCTGCGGACGCGGCGGCTGGGGCTGCAACTGCTGCGGTCGGCCTTTCTCTTCGCCGCGACCTTCTCCTTCTTCACGGCGATCTCCCGCATGGACATCGCCGCGGCGACCGCCGTGATGCAGGTCCACCCTGTCCTGCTGACCCTCGGCGCGGCGCTCCTCCTGCGCGAGCCCCTGGGGCCGCGGCGCATCGCGGGCATCGCCGCGGCGCTGACGGGCGCGCTCATCGTGATCCGGCCCGGCACCGACATCTTCACCTTTACCGCCCTCCTGCCGCTTCTGGGCGGCGTCTTCTACGCCTCCTACGCGCTGACCACGCGCTTCCTGGGCCGGGACGAGCCGATCCTGACCTCGTTCCTCTATACCGCGATCATCGGCACCATCGTGGCCAGCGCCCTCGCCGTGCCGGTCTGGACGACCCCCACGCTGCCCGACGCCGCGCTCTTCCTCGGGCTTGGCGCCGTGGGGGCCGCGGGGCAGTTCCTCCTGATCCGGTCGCTGACCCTGGCCGAGGCCGGCGCGGTCGCCCCCTTCGGCTACGCGGGCGTCGTCTTCGCGACGCTCTGGGGGCTGTTCGCCTTCGGCGAAGTGCCCGATCTCTGGACACTTCTTGGCGCGCTTGTGATCGTGGGGGCCGGGGTTTATGTCTGGCACCGCGAAACCCGCCTGAGGGCCGCGGCGGCACGCTGATCGTCGCGCAGAGTGTCGTACAAACCCCGGGGGAGGAGATGGGCCGAGCCCGCATCGCATGGCTGGACTGGACGGTCGACCGGACCGTGCGGGCGCTTCTGTGGAGCGCGAAGCGCCTGCCCTACGAGCGGCGCGTGTCGCTCATGGGCGCGGTGATGCGGGGCGTGGGCGCCGTCAACGGCTACCGGGCGCGGGCTGAGGACAACCTCGCGCTGATCTTTCCCGACATGCCCGCCGCGCGCCGCCGCGAGATCTCGCGCGCGGTGCTCGACAATTTCGGGCGCACCGCGATCGAGAACTACTCCCCCGACGAGCAACTCGCCCGCGCCGCCGCCTGGCAGCCGCACGGCCCCGGTTTCGCCGCCTGCGAAGAGGCCCGCGCGGCGGGCCGCCCGATCCTCTTCGTCTCGGGCCATTTCGGCAATCACCAGGCCATCCGCGCCGCGCTGAACCTGCGCGGCTACGACGTCGGCGGGCTCTGGCGGCCGTTCAACAACCCCTATTCCAACGCCCATTACGCCGCCTCGATCGAGGCCGTGGGCGGAACCGCCTTCTCCCGCGACCGGCGCGGTCTTGCCGCCTTCGTCAAGAACCTGCGCGACGGCGGCCAGGGGGCGCTGCTGATCGACCAGTTCTTCGTGGACGGTGCCGAGCTCGACTTCCTCGGGCAGCCCGCGCGTACCGCGCTCTCGGCCGCCGAAATGGCACTGAAATACGATGCCCTGCTCGTGCCGGTCTATGGCGAGCGCCTGGAGAACGGGCTGGATTTCGACGTGGAGCTCGAAGCGCCCCTGCCGCACACCGACCCCGAGACGATGACGCAGGCCCTCAACGACAGCCTCGCCGCCCGGGTCCGGGCGCGGCCCGAGCAATGGCTCTGGGTACACCGCCGCTGGAAGACCGAAGGACGGGCGCTCGGCAAGCGGGACTGAACCGGGCGCGAAAGGACGGGCGCGCTCAGCGCTGGGCGATCCGCGCGGCCCCCAGGATCGCGCCGGGGCCGGCCTCCTGCACGATCACCACATGCGGTCTGTCCGAGCTCGGCACGAGGGCGAAGGTGAAGGGCGACGTCCCGTCCCATTCGCCCACCACCTGCCACGAGGTCACGACGTTGTAATGCGAGCCGACCGTGCCCGCGCGTTCGCCCCGCTCGATCTCGACCTCGGCATGGGGCATGAAGCTGACAAGCTGCACCACCATCGTCGGGCGCGGGGGCGGCATGTGCGCCACCGCCTCGACCCGGTACTCGCCGCCGCGCGGCTCGACGCTCAGCGTCACCGGATCGGCCTGGGCGCGATGCGCCTGGATCAGCTCCGCGACCGCCATCGGGCGCACGCCCACGACACGCTCCTGCCCGCCCACGATCATCTGCGGCGTATAGACCACCGTCGATCCCGCGGCATGGCCATAGGCCTGCTGGCGCCGGGTGAATTCGGGACGCGCGAAGACGTCCTCCCAACCGATGTAATCCCAGTAGTCGACGTGCAGCGCCAGCGCGATCACGTCGTCGCGCATCGACAATTCGCCCAGCAGCGCATCGGCCGGCGGGCAGGCCGCGCAGCCCTGCGAGGTGAAGAGCTCGACCACCACCGGTCCATGCGTCTCGTCCGCCGCCGCCCCGCTCGCCATCAGCGCCCACAGGAGCGCGCCCCCAACTCGTGCCAGTCTGCTCGGCATCGTCATGTCCGTCCTATCGTCCCCATGCCCGGCATACCTAGGCCGTCCCCGCCGCCGACGCCAATCAAGCCTTTGCGAGAGCGCGTTACAGCCATCGCCGCGTCCGTTCCAGATAGCGCTCGGCCTCGGCACCGAAGGCCCGGCGCAGCGCCGCCTCCTCGGGCAGGATGAAACGCCGCTCGAGAATCGCCGCGAAGGCCACGGGCAGGGCGAGGCCGCTCAGCGCGCCATGCCACATCACCGCCCCCGCCAGGATCGCCAGCATGCCCAGGTAGATCGGGTTGCGGCTCAGCCGGTAGGGCCCCTCGACGATCAGGACGCCCGGCTCGTGATGCGGCTCGATCGTGGTCTTCTTGCGCCAGAACCACCAGGCCGCCCAGAAGATCACCCCGAGCCCCGCCAGCGACAGGACCACGCCCACCCCCTGCCAGAGCGGCCCGAAGAGCCGCACCAGCGGCAGCCACCCCGCCAGAAACCACGCCAGCACCAGCCCCAGCAGCAGCCAGACCGGCGGCAGGTCGGGAAACCCCTTCAACACGAGCGCCTCCATCGCGCATCCCCGATGCCCCGCCACGCTAGTCCCGCGCTGCCGCCACGGCAACCGCGACCGGCTTGCCGCATGGCGCATGCGCGTGCTAGCCCCACGCCACGCGAAGGAACAGGATCGGACAGGCGGCCCATGCCGATGGACCCACAGCACGAGGCGATGCCGCACGCCCTGCCCACGCGCCACAGCGGTCTGCGCGCGAACCCGCCCCGGGAGCTGTCCGACTACCCCCCCTTCCGGCGCTTCTGGCTCTACTGGATGCGCGACCATGCCAGCGTCCGTTTCGTCCTGCCGAACACCTACCGCGTGGATGACGACCTCTGGCGCGGCGGCCATCCCGGCCGGCGCCAGCTGACGCGCCTCAAGGCGCAGGGCATCCGCACCGTCCTCAACCTGCGGGGCGGCAACAACACCGTGGCCAACGCGACCGAGCGCGCGATCTGCGCCGAGCTTGGCCTGCCGATCCTCTACCTCGAGATGCGCGCCTCCGCCGTGCCCAAGCGCGAGGTCATCGAAGACCTGCTGACCCTCCTGCGAGAGGCGCCGAAACCCCTGTTCCTGCACTGCAAATCGGGCGCGGACCGCACCGCGCTGGCGGTCACGCTCTACCTGCACGTCCTCAAGGGCGTGCCGCTGGCCGAGGCCCGCCGCGCCTTCAGCTGGCGCTACGGCCACATCCGCTGGGGCAAGGCGCGAGAGCTCCACCGCTTCCTCGACGCCTATGCAGCGGCCCATGACGCGACCGGCATCGGCTTCGAGGACTGGCTCGCCCGCGACTACGACCGCGCGGCGTTCAAGCGCTGATCCGCCACGAAAAAGGGGCGCCCGAAGGCGCCCCCCTTGTCTCGCAACGTGCGGCGATCACTCCGCCGCGACGGGCGCCTTCGCCAGGTCGCGCAGCACGTAATGCAGCACGCCGCCGTGTTCGATGTACTCGATCTCGATCGCGGTATCGATCCGGCACTTCAGGGTGATGTCCTTCTTCGTGCCGTCGCCGTAGGTGATCGTGGCCGTGGTCTCCATCAGCGGCGTGACCGCGTCGAGCCCGTGGATATCGACCGTCTCGTCCCCCTTCAGGCCCAGCGATTTCCGCGTGTCGCCCCCGGTGAACTCGAAGGGGATGACCCCCATGCCCACCAGGTTCGAGCGGTGGATGCGCTCGAAGCTTTCCGCGATCACCGCCTTGACGCCCAGAAGCGCCGTGCCCTTGGCCGCCCAGTCGCGGCTCGAGCCCGCGCCATACTGCTCGCCCCCGAAGACGACGAGCGGCGTGCCCTGCTCCTGGTAGGCCATGGCCGCGTCGAAGATCGAGGTCTGCTGACCGTCGGGCCCGAGCGTGTAGCCGCCCTCGACCCCGTCCAGCATCTCGTTCTTGATGCGGATATTGGCGAAGGTGCCGCGCATCATGATCTCGTGGTTGCCGCGCCGCGACCCGTAGGAGTTGAACTCCCGCTGGGGCACCTGCCGCTCGGTCAGGTAACGGCCCGCGGGGGTCGTATCCTTGAACGAGCCCGCCGGGCTGATGTGGTCGGTGGTGATCATGTCGCCCAGGATCGCCAGCACCCGCGCGCCCTCGATGTTCGAGATCGTGCCGGGCTCCGCCCCCATGCCCTGGAAATAGGGCGGGTTCTGGATGTAGGTCGAAACCGCCGGCCAGTCGTAGGTCTCCTGCTGCGGAACCTCGACGCCCTGCCACTTCTCGTCGCCCTTGAAGACATCGGCATATTTCGCCTGGAACGCCTCGCGGGTGACGGTCTGCTCGACCAGCTCGGCCACCTCCTGCGAGGTCGGCCAGATGTCCTTGAGGTAGACATCCTTTCCGTCCGGCGTCTGCGCGATCGGGTCGGTGGCGACGTTGATGTTCATGTCACCGGCCAGCGCGTAGACCACCACCAGCGGCGGCGAGGCGAGGTAGTTGGCGCGCACGTCGGGGCTGATCCGGCCCTCGAAGTTGCGGTTGCCCGACAGGACCGAGGTCGCGATCAGGTCGTTCTCGTTGATCGCCTTGGAAATCTCGGGCTGCAGCGGGCCCGAGTTGCCGATGCAGGTCGTGCAACCATAGCCCACCAGGTTGAAGCCCACGGCGTCGAGGTCTTCCTGCAGGTTCGCGGCCTCCAGGTAGGCCGACACGACCTGCGATCCCGGCGCGAGCGAGGTCTTGACCCAGGGCTTCCGCGTCAGCCCCAGCGCGCGCGCCTTGCGCGCCACAAGGCCCGCCCCGATCATCACGTAGGGGTTCGACGTGTTCGTGCAGGAGGTGATCGAGGCGATCACGACCGACCCGTCACGCAGCGTGTAATCCTCGCCCTCGACCTTCGCCGTCTTGCGCGGGTCGATCAGCGCGTCCGGCGCAGGCCCCTCGGAGGCCATGTCGGTCGCCTCGAGCGTCTCGTCCTCGCCCCGGAAATCCGAGACGACGTTGAAGAAGGCCGCCGAGGCGCGGTCGAGCGCCACGTAATCCTGCGGCCGCTTCGGCCCCGAGATCGCGGGCACGATCGTGCCCATGTCGAGCGACAGCGTGTCGGTGTAGACCGGCGCGTAATCCGCACCGCGCCAGAAGCCGTTTTCCTTCGCATAGGCCTCGACCAGCGCGATCACCTCCTCGGGGCGCCCGGTGTTGCGCAGGTAGCGCAGCGTCTCGCCGTCGATCGGGAAGAAGCCGCAGGTGGCCCCGTACTCCGGCGCCATGTTCGCGATCGTCGCCCGGTCCGCGAGTGGCAGACGGTCAAGACCCTCGCCGTAGAACTCGACGAACTTGCCCACCACGCCCTTCTTGCGCAGCATCTCCACGACCTTCAGCACGAGGTCCGTGCCGGTGGTGCCCTCGACCATCGAGCCGGTCAGCTCGAAGCCCACCACCTCGGGGATCAGCATCGAGATCGGCTGACCCAGCATCGCGGCCTCGGCCTCGATCCCGCCGACGCCCCAGCCCAGAACCGCCGCGCCGTTCACCATCGTGGTGTGGCTGTCCGTGCCCACCAGCGTGTCGGGATAGGCCACCATCTCGCCCGCCTGGTCCTTGTCGAACCACACGGTCTTCGAGAGGTACTCGAGGTTCACCTGGTGGCAGATGCCCGTTCCGGGCGGCACCACGCGGAAATTGTCGAACGCGGTCTGACCCCACTTGAGGAAGGTATACCGCTCCATGTTCCGCTCGTACTCGCGGTCCACGTTCATCTGGAAGGCGCGCGGGTTGCCGAACTCGTCGATCATCACCGAGTGGTCGATGACAAGGTCCACCGGGTTCAGCGGGTTGATCTTCTGCGGGTCACCGCCCAGCGCCTTGATCCCGTCGCGCATCGCGGCCAGGTCCACCACGGCCGGAACGCCGGTGAAATCCTGCATCAGCACGCGCGCGGGACGATAGGCGATCTCGCGCGGGTTCTTGCCGCCCTGCGCGGCCCATTCGCTGAACGCCTTGATATCCTCGACGCTGACCGTCTTGCCATCCTCGAAGCGCAGCATGTTCTCGAGCACCACCTTGAGGCTCGCGGGCAGCTTCGAGAAATCGCCGAGCCCTGCGGCCTCGGCGGCGGCGATGGAGTAATAGGCGTAACTCGTGTCACCGACCTTCAGCGTCTTGCGGGTCTTGGCGGTATCGTGGCCGACGGTAATGGGCATGGAAGCCTCCCTTCATCCGGTCATCTAGGGGGTCGTCATCTCGCTGTGCCGGATGCCACCGGCGCGCCTTTCGATCAAGGGGCAAGCCGGGGGGTGCGACACTATTGTATGCCGTTGCATACCGCGTGCGCGGGGCGCTGTCCACGGGCAATCCGCGCCGCGCCGGCGGCATCCCGCGCAAAGCCTCCCGGATGCGTCCGCCATATTGATGCCACATTCCTGCGGCGGATAGGAAGGGCAGAGACCCGGAGAACCGGGCCGCACGAGGCAGACCAGAAACCGGAGCAGACCGCATGATGTGGATTGACCAGGCGACCCAGTTCGTCACCGACGCGATGATCCGCGCCGACCTCCCCGCCGCCGCCGCCCTCCTCCTCGGGGTGGTGATGGGCTTCGGCCTCTGGGCCACGACCCGCCGGCGGAAGACGGATCAGGGGTGAGGGCTCAGCCCGTTCCCTGACTTTGCGTCCCAAGCGTCACCCGACCGCCTGAAACATCGGTCGGGCTTCGGAGGGGGGCGTCCGCGCACCCCCGCACCGTTAACCACGTTCCCGAGCCGATCCCTGCGGAAATCTGTAACGACAGGACCCCTACGGCATCCCTACGGAACTCCGACACGCCGAACCGCCGAAAACCAAAGGCCGGACCGCGTGTTAACCGCGGCCCGGCCCCGTTCATCCCCTGGAAAGCCTGCCGCCCCCGTCACTCCGAGAGCTGCGCCATCACCTCGTCGGAGATCTCGACGTTCGAGGTGACCGACTGCACGTCGTCGTCATCCTCCAGCGCCTCGATCAGCTTCATCAGCTTCTGGGCATCCTCGAGCCCGAGCTCGGTCGTCGTGGTCGGACGCCAGACCAGCTTGGTCGACTCCGACTCGCCCAGTTGCTCCTCAAGCGCCGTCGAGACGTCGCTCAGGTCGGTGTCCGCGCACCAGATGACGTGGGACCCGGGATCCTCGTCGCCGTCGCCCGCGTTGGTTTCCACGTCCTCGGCGCCCGCCTCGATCGCGGCCATCATGATGGTGTCGGCATCCCCCACCGAGAGCGGGTAACTCACCTGCCCCTTGCGCTCGAACATGAACCCGACCGAGCCGGTTTCACCGAGGTTCCCGCCATGTTTTCCGAAGGTTGACCGCACGGTCGATGCCGTCCGGTTGCGGTTGTCGGTCATCGCCTCGACGATCACCGCCACCCCGTTCGGGCCGTAGCCCTCGTAGCGGATCTCCTCGTAGTTCTCGCCCTCGCCGCCGATCGCCTTCTTGATCGCGCGCTCGATCACGTCCTTGGGGACCGAGTTCGACTTGGCTTCCTTCACCGCAAGCCGCAGGCGCGGGTTCTTGTCGGGGTCGGGATCGCCCATCTTTGCGGCGACGGTGATCTCCTTCGCCATCTTGGAAAACAGCTTGGCGCGGATCTTGTCCTGGCGCCCCTTGCGGTGCTGGATATTCGCCCATTTGGAATGGCCGGCCATGGATGCCTCCCCGGGGGTCTCTCGTTGCGTCAGGGCGCTCTATACGGTGCAGCGCACGGCGCATGCAATGCCCGGTGACGCGAAGGCCCGCAGGCCCTAACGTGATCTGCACCGCCACCAGGGGAGCAAGCCCACCATGCTCAGCACCATCGCCGACATCGCCGACCTCATCGCCGCCGCCGGCGTGATCGCGTCGCTCCTGTTTCTCTCCTTCGAACTGCGCATCCAGAACCGCGAAACACAGCTCAACAACTGGCGCGAGCTGCTGATGTCGCTCACCGGCTTCAAGGCCGTCACCAACGATCCCTTCATGGCCGATCTCGTGACGCGGGGCCATGCCGACTACCATGCCCTCACCGAGGTGGAGAAATTCGCCTTCGGCCTCTATCTCGAACAGGGCATCCACATCATCGGCAATTTCGAGAAACACACGGGCAAGATCCCACCCGAGTTCACCGGCCTTCATTACCCGATCCAGAACACGCTGCTCGACCACCTCGCCACGCCGGGCGCGCGGGCCTGGTGGTCCGAAAGCAGACCGAGGGGCCGCTTCCTGCCTGCGACCGTGGCCCGCATCGAGGAGTTGCAGGCCCCCGGTGCGCGGCCGGTCGGCCCGCATCTGTAGTTTTCCTCGCCAACCTTGGCGTCTAGGCTGGCCCCATGACACCGGACCAGATAACCCTCTTCGCCCTTTTCGGCACCGTCTTCGCGCTCCTTCTCTGGGGCCGCTTCCGCTATGATCTCGTTGCCTTTTCCGCGCTTCTGGCGGGCGTTGTCCTCGGCGTCGTCCCGGCCTCGGACGCCTTCTCGGGCTTCGGCCACCCGGCCACGCTGGTCGTCGCCCTCGTCCTGATCGTCTCGGCGGGCCTCGTCCGCTCGGGCGCGGTCTTCCTCATCACCCGCACGCTGATCGACAGCACCCGCCGCCTCGGCGCGCATATCGCCATCATGGGCGGCATCGGCGGCATCCTATCGGCCTTCATGAACAACGTGGCGGCGCTGGCCCTCCTCATGCCCGTCGACATCGCCACGGCGCGCAAGGCCGGGCGCAGCCCGGGCCTGTCGCTGATGCCGCTCAGTTTCGCCACCATCCTCGGCGGGATGATCACACTGATCGGCACGCCGCCCAACATCATCATCGCCACGATCCGCGAGGACAGCCTCGGCCAGCCCTTCGCCATGTTCGACTTCGCCCCCGTGGGCCTTGTCGCGGCGGGTGTGGGCATCGCCTTCGTCGCGCTGATCGGCTGGCGGCTGATCCCCGAGCGCGACAGCGGCGTGGGGGGTGACGGGATGAAGTCCATCGCCCCCTACATCGCCGAGCTTGCCTTCCCCGAGGATCACAAGCTGGTCGGCACGCCGCTGCGCGACCTGCTGGAGCCGGCCGAGGAGGTGGGCGTCTCGATCATCGGCGTCACCCGCGACGGCGGCCGCCGCCTCGGCGCGCGCAAGACCCTGAAAATCCACGCGGGCGACGTGCTGGTGGTGGAAGCCGAGCCCGAGGCGCTGGACGAGTTCCGCTCGGGCCAGGGCCTGAAGATGACCGAGGCCGACACCCCCGCCGCCGAGGCGCTCGGCGACAATGCCACGCTGCTCGAGGTCGCCATCCCCGAAGGCGCGCGCATCGCGGGCCGTTCGGCGCAATCCATCGGGCTGGGCTGGCGCAAGTCCAGCGTCATCGTGGGCCTGTCGCGCCGGGGCAAGCGGATCACCCAGCGCCTCCGGCGCGAGGTGGTGCAGCCGGGCGATATCCTCCTGATCCTCGCCCCCACCGACAGCGCCGAGGAGGTCGCCGAGTGGATCGGCGGCCTGACGCTCGCCGACCGCGGCCTTGCCGTCACGCAGGACCACAAGACTTGGGCCGCCATCGCGCTTTTCGCGGGCGCCGTGGCGCTGGCCTCCGTCGGGCTGCTCTACCTGCCCATCGCGCTGGGGCTGGTGGTGGTGGGCTATGTCCTGTTGCGCATCCTGCCGCTCGCCGAGCTTTACGACCATGTCGCATGGCCGGTCATCGTGCTGCTCGGCTCGATGATCCCGCTTGGCGCGGCGCTCGAGGCCTCGGGCGGAACCGCGCTGATCGCGGGGGCGCTGGTCGGGCTGACCGAGGGGCTGCCCGTCTGGGCCACACTGACGATCCTCATGGTGGTGACCATGACGCTCTCGGATGTGATCAACAACAACGCCACGGCAATCGTGGCGGCCCCTGTGGGCATCACCATCGCCCAAAGCCTCGGCGTCTCGCCAGACCCGTTCCTGATGGCCGTCGCCATCGCCGCCTCGGCGGCGTTCCTGACCCCCATCGGCCACCAGAACAACACGCTGATCCTGGGGCCCGGCGGCTACCGTTTCGGCGACTACTGGCGCGTGGGCCTGCCGCTCGAGGTGCTGATCATCGCGGTCTCGGTGCCGATGATCCTGCTGGTCTGGCCGCTCTGACTTCCCCTTGGCCGATCAATCGGCTACCGCTCAGGGCCATGAGCCTGAGTGTCACCGACCTCGCCTGCGCCCGCGGGCCCGCCCAGATCCTTGCCGGGGTCACCTTCTCGGTGGCGGCGGGACAGGCGCTCATCCTGCGGGGCCCGAACGGGGCGGGCAAGACGACGCTCCTGCGCACGCTTGCGGGCCTCACCCCGCCGCTTGCGGGCACCATCGAGGCCGACCCCGACGCCATCGCCTATGCCGCCCATGCCGACGGGCTGAAATCCGCCCTGACGGTCGAGGAGAACCTGGCGTTCTGGGCCTCGGTCTTCGGCACGCATGACCCGGCCCCGGCGATCGAGGCCTTCAACCTCGCGCCCCTCCTCCATCGCCGCGCGGGCGAGATGTCGGCGGGCCAGAAGCGCCGCCTGTCGCTGGCGCGCCTTCTCGTCACGGGGCGGCCCGTCTGGTGCCTCGATGAACCCACCGTCTCGCTCGACGTCGAGAATGTCGCCCGCTTCGCGGCGGCGGTGAAGGCGCATCTGGCGGGCGGCGGCAGCGCGGTCATCGCCACCCATATCGACCTCGGCCTGCCCGAGGCCGCAACGCTCGACATCTCGCGCTTCGTCGCCAAGCAGATCCGCGCGGACGACCCTTTCGCCGACAGTTTCGCGGAGGGGGCCGCATGATCGGCCTTCTGAAACGCGACCTGACCCTTGCGATCCGCGCGGGCGGGGGCTTCGGCCTGTCGCTGGCCTTCTTCCTGATCTTCACCACGCTCGTGCCCTTCGGCGTCGGGCCGCAGACGCAGATCCTGGCCGAGATCGCGCCGGGCATCCTGTGGCTCGGCGCGCTCCTGGCGTGCCTGCTGTCGCTCGACCGCATCTTCCAGCTCGACTGGGAGGACGGGACCCTCGACCTCGTCGCCACCAGCCCCGTCCCGCTCGAGGGACTGGCCGCGATGAAGGCGCTAGCCCACTGGATCACCACGGGCCTCCCGCTGGTGGCGGCCGCGCCCGTCCTCGGCCTTCTCCTGAACCTGCCCGGCCCGGCCTATCCGTGGCTCATGGCCTCGCTGGCGCTCGGCACGCCCGCGCTCTCGGCCATCGGCACCTTCGGCGCGGCGCTGACCGTGGGGATCAAGCGCGGCGGGCTGCTCCTGTCGCTCCTCGTCCTGCCGCTCTACATCCCCACGCTGATCTTCGGCGCGCTTTGCGTGGCCCGCGCGGCCACGGGGCAGGACGCCACGACGCCGCTTGTCCTCGTGGCGGGGATCACCGCGGGCGCGCTCGCGCTCTTGCCCTTCGCCGCCGCCGCGGCCCTCCGCGTCAATCTGCGCTAGCCCCGCGCCCGGTTGCCCCATTGTGAGCGCCAACAACCGCTTCTAAGTTCCGGCCCATGTCTTCGCTCTGGGAATACGCCAACCCGCGGAAATTCATGGCGACCTCCGCCTTTCTCCTGCCCTGGACGGCGGGGATCGCGGCGGTCTGCCTTGTCACGGGCCTCGTCTGGGGCTTCTTCTTCACACCCGACGACTTCCGGCAAGGATCCACCGTCAAGATCATCTACGTTCATGTGCCCGCCGCCATCATGGCGATCAACGCGTGGTTCATGATGCTGGTGACCTCGATCATCTGGGTGATCCGCCGCCACCATGTCTCGGTGCTGGCGGCCAAGGCGGCGGCGCCCGTGGGCATGGTCTTCACCCTGATCGCGCTGGCCACCGGCGCGCTCTGGGGGCAGCCGATGTGGGGGACCTGGTGGGAATGGGACCCGCGGCTGACCTCCTTCCTGATCCTGTTCCTCTTCTACCTCGGCTACATGGCTCTGTGGGAGGCGATCGAGAACCCGGATTCGGCGGCCGATCTCACCTCGGTCCTCTGCCTTGTCGGCTCGGTCTTCGCGGTCATCTCGCGCTACGCGCTCCTGTTCTGGAACCAGGGCCTGCACCAGGGCGCGACCCTGTCGCTCGACCGGGAGCAGAACATCTCGAACGTCTACTGGTACCCGCTCGTCATCACGCTGGCGGGCTTCGGGTTCCTCTTCATCGCGCTGGTGCTCTACCGCACCCGGACTGAGATCCGCGCCCGCCGCCTCAAGGCGCTGATCGCGCAGGAAAGGATGGCCTGAGCATGATGCCCGATCTCGGAACCTACTCGGTGCCCGTCCTGTCTTCCTACGCGGTGTCGCTGGGGCTGCTCGTCGCGGTGGTGGTCGCCTCGATCTGGAAGGCGCGCCGCGTCCGCGCCCGGCTCGAGGAGGTGGAGAGCCGCCGGGGCCGCGCGACATGAGGATCAACTGGCTCATGGTGATTCCGCTGGCCCTTACGGTCGGCTTCTTCGGCATCGCGGGCTACCAGCTGTCGAACAACCAGAACGCCCTGCAACAGGGGGTGGACACCCAGGCGCTGCCCTCGGCCCAGCAGGGGCGCGCGGCGCCCGACCTGTCGCTGCAGCCCTTCGCCGACACGCCCCTCCTGGCCCGCGCGGATCTCGAGGGCAACGGGCTTGTCGTGGTGAACTTCTTCGCCAGCTGGTGCCCGCCCTGCCGGGCCGAGCACCCGACGCTGACCGCGCTGGCCGAGGCGGGCGTGCCGCTCTACGGCGTGAACTACCGCGACCGGGTCGACCAGGCGCTGAGCTTCCTGTCGGAGCTCGGCAATCCCTACGACCGGATCGGCCGCGACGAACAGGCCCGCAACGGTGCGAACTGGGGCGTGGTGGCGATGCCCGAGACCTTCTTCATCGACGACACCGGAACGGTGGTCCTCCACTTCCGCGGCCCGGTGACCGAGCGGGCGCTGCGCAACCAGATCCGCCCGGCGCTGGCCGAGGCGGGGCACGAGCTGCCACTCTTGCCGGGGGAAGAGGCCGCCGGCACGAACTGACCCATCCGCACGGCGAAAAGGCCACCGGGACGGCCAGACCCATCCCCGCGCGGCAGGCCTTTGCAAAGGCCTGCACCAGAGCCTTGCAAGGCTCTGGCCACGTCCTTGCAAGGACGTGGCCGGTCTCTTGCAAGAGACCGCTTCGCCGCCAGGTCGCCCCATGCCCGCGCAGGCGCGGGACGCCCCGCCTCAATAGATATACCTGATCTGGTCGGACCAGAACCGTTCGATCCGCCGGAGCGAGTGGTTGACCCTGTCCACGCTGTCGGTGTTGAGCACCCCCTGCATCTCCAGCCCCTCGGCATGGCGCGCGAAAAGGCCCGCGACCGTGTCGCGCACGTGCTGACCCTTGCCCGTCAGCCGCACCCGGACCGAGCGGCGGTCGATCTCGCAGCGCTGGTGGTGCATGTAGCCCATCTCGACCAGCTTCTTGAGATTGTAGGAGACGTTCGAGCCCTGGTAGTAGCCGCGCGACTTCAGCTCGCCCGCCGTCACCTCGTTCTCGCCGATGTTGAACAGCAAGAGCGCCTGCACCGCGTTGATGTCGAGAATGCCCAGCCGCTCGAACTCGTCCTTGATCACGTCGAGCAGAAGCCGATGCAGCCGCTCCACGAGCGACAGGCTGTCGAGATACCCGGCCAGGAAACCGGACCGGGTCGTCGCATGGGGCGCGTGCATACTCATGATGGGCTCCGAATCTTGGGCGGGTGACACCCTCAATGGCCCAGGATTCGGAAAGATTGGGTTAAGCCCGACCGACCGGCGGCTCAGCGCCCCACTTCGTGCCCGCGCAGCTCCTCGGCCAGCACGGCCATGAAGGGGCGCAGCCCCTCGGGCGGCTCGGCCTGCCCGGAGACCCACTGGTAGAGGTCGTGATCGGCCTCGGCCAGGACCGCCTCGAAGGCGTCGAGCGTGGCGTCGTCGGCCCCCTCGAGGTTGCGGTCGGCCCAGCCGCCCAGGATCAGGTCCATCTCCTTGATCCCGCGGTGCCAGGCCCGCATCCGCATCCGCTTCAGCCGTGTTTCCCGTGTTTCCATGGCGCTCACACCCCCTGGCTCAGGGCAAGCCGCAGGCGCTTTTCCAGCCGTCCCATCCGCTCGGACATGCGCGCCTGGTCGACCTTGATCTTCCTCAGCTCCCCGAGCATCTCGGCAAGGTCTTCGGGCAGCTCCGCCCGGTCCTCGGGTCCGTCCAGCCCTTCACCGGCCCCCGACAGGAGCCACATGATCGACACGCCCAGAAGCCCGGCGAGCATCTGCAGCTTGTTCGCCCGCGGCTCGGACTGGTCGTTCTCCCAGGCGCGGATCGTCTTGACCTTCACGCCCAGCCGCTTGGCCAGCTCCGCCTGGCTGAGCCCGCTGGCCTCGCGCGCACCCGTCATCCGGTCGCCGAAGGTCGTCGCCTCGGGGTCGTACCAGCCCGGTCCGTCGGTCACGTCTGCGTTCATATCTCACATCCTCTCCCGGCTTGATCGCCGCGTGGCCGCACCCTAATGGTGGGCCGATCTCATCGTCACCGGACACCATGACGCGCTGTCCGGCCCAACCCGGAGCGACCCGATGCCCTTCCTTTCCGACACGCTCTCCCGCGTGAAGCCCTCGCCCACCATCGCCGTCTCGAACCTCGCGGCCGAGCTCAAGGCGCAGGGCAAGGATGTCATCGGCCTCGGCGCGGGCGAGCCCGATTTCGACACGCCCCAGAACATCAAGGACGCCGCCAAGGCCGCGATCGACGCGGGCAAGACCAAGTACACCGCCGTCGACGGCATCCCCGAGCTGAAGCAGGCGATCTGCGCCAAGTTCGCCCGCGACAACGGCCTGACCTACACGCCGGCACAGGTGACGGTGGGCACCGGCGGCAAGCAGATCCTGTATAACGCGCTCATGGCGACCCTCAACCCCGGGGACGAGGTGATCATCCCCGCGCCCTACTGGGTCTCCTACCCCGACATGGTGCTGCTCGCGGGCGGCGAGCCTGTCTTCGTCGAGGGCCCGTCCCAGAACGGCTACAAGATCACCCCCGCCGATCTCGAGGCCGCGATCACGCCGAAGACCAAGTGGTTCATCTTCAACTCCCCCTCCAACCCCACCGGCGCGGGCTACACCGCCGAGGAGCTGAAGGGCCTGACCGACGTGCTGATGCGTCATCCCCATGTCTGGGTGATGACCGACGACATGTACGAGCACCTCGTCTACGACGATTACGTCTTCGCCACCCCCGCCCAGGTCGAGCCGGGCCTCTATGACCGCACGCTCACCTGCAACGGCGTGTCCAAGGCCTATGCCATGACCGGCTGGCGCATCGGCTATGCCGCGGGGCCGGTCGCGCTGATCAAGGCGATGGGCAAGATCCAGTCGCAATCGACCTCGAACCCCTGTTCGGTCAGCCAATGGGCCGCGGTCGAGGCGCTCAATGGCCCGCAGGATTACATCGCCACCAACAACGAGATGTTCAAGCGCCGCCGCGACCTCGTGGTCTCGATGCTGTCCGAGATCGAGGGCGTCACCTGCCCGGTGCCGGAAGGGGCCTTCTACGTCTACCCTTCCATCACGGGGCTGATCGGCAAGACCACGCCCGCGGGCACGAAGATCGACACGGACGAGGCCTTCGCCACCGCGCTGCTCGAGGAAAAGGGCGTCGCGGTCGTCTTCGGCGGGGCCTTCGGCCTCTCGCCCTGCTTCCGCATCAGCTACGCCACCGCGGACGAGACCCTGCGCGAGGCCTGCACCCGCATCCAGGATTTCTGCGCCTCGTTGAGCTGAAGGCCTCCGGGCCGCAGCGCGCCCGGCGGCAGTTCCCCGGACCAGGAGGGCCCGCCATGGCGGGCCCTCTTGCCTTCACCCCCGCGGGTGCGACCGGCCGGAAGCGCCAGGCCATGCCGCCCCGCCGCCCGGCCCGGCGCAGCTGGGGATTGCGGGCGACACTTCGTGACAAAAGGGCATGTCATCCCGGCAGGATACCACCCTTTCGCGGTTCCCGCTTGCCAAGAGGGGCGTTCGGCAGTTTGACTCCGGATGATGTATACCGGCGGGCGACGGTCGCGCCCGCGAGATGCTGAAGTCGGGATGACCCGGGGCGCAACCCGCCCTTTCAGCGCTGACGAGAGACCGATCTGTATGGGGTCCGCCGGATCGCGGCGGGATTGGTGCAGGCCACGCATGGCTTCGCCCAACCCCGCGAGACGGCCGTAACGAGGGTGTGTGTTCATGGTTCAGGCTGTGTCGCGGCTGTGTGCAGTTCTGGTGATCCTGGGAGCGGCGTTCTTGCCACAGGGCGCGACGGCGCAAACACCGGTGATATCTTCCCTTCCCGCCACCATCGGCCTCGCCCCCGTCGCCGTCACCGTCGATTTCGGCGAACCGGTGACGGGCTTCGAGCAGGCGGACATCGTCCTGAACAACCTCGCGCTGTCGAACTTCACCGACGCGGGGCTCGGACGGTTCACCTTCGACCTGACGGCGACCACGGATGGCATCGGACGGTTCACGATCGCCACCGGCGCGGCCCTGACCCTGGCCAATGTTCCGACGAACCCGGCAAGCTCGCCGCTGGTGGCCACCGTCGCCTCGCGCCCCGCGCTCACGCTGCGCGAGATCACCCCGCCCGCCGCGCCCGGCGACGCCCACCGCGCCGTGTTCGACATCTCCGATCCCGGCGGAAGAGAGGTGACCATAGCGTCCACCGTCCCGGTGCTGAGCTCGCTCACCAATACGCAAGGCAGCTCGATCGTCCTGAACGGCACGCGGCTCCTGACGGTGCAGTTCCGGCCGACCGGGGGGCTGGTGACGGTCACCTTTCCCGCCGGTCTTCTCACGGACATCGCTTCGGGCAACCCGTCGGCCGCGCTCGGGCCGGTCACGCTCGGTGACTTCGACGTGACCCCGCCCGCGCCGGTGCTCTCGGGGCTTGCCTCCAGCGTGGGGCTTGCGGGCGACGAGGTCACCGTCGATTTCGGCGAGGCGGTGACGGGCTTCGACCTCGACGACCTCGAGCTGACAAACCTCTCTGCCTCGAACCTCGCCGACCTCGGCGGAGGGCGGTTCACCTTCGACGTGACCGCCACCGGCGACGGCCCCGCCTCCCTCACCATTCCCGCGGGCGCGGCTCAGGACGCGGCCGGGAACGCCAGTACCGAGGCCAGCGAGACCACCGAGGCCGTCGCCGCGCGCCCCGAAGTCACCTTCGACCGGGTCGAGCCGACAACCCGCGCCAACGAATACCGGGTCCATTTCAACGTCACCGCCCCGGGCGGCGGCGAGATCGGCACACAGGGCGCGTACACGGTCGCCAACTTCAGCGTCGCCTCCGGCCCGACCTTCGGCGCCACCGGCGGCGCAAGCGTCGAGGCGGTCTTCCGTGGCGTCTCGACCGGCGGGCCGGTGAGCTTCACCTTCCCGGCCGGGTACTTCCGCGACCTGGCCAGCGGCAACGAAAGCCTCGCGGCCGGTCCCTTCGAGATCGGCGATTTCGACGTGACGCCGCCCGCCCCCGTCCTCTCGGGCCTCGCCTCCACCGTGGGCCTTGCGGGCGACGCGGTCGCCGTCGACTTCAGCGAGGAGGTGACGGGCTTCGACCTCGACGATCTCGAGCTGACCAACCTCTCGGCCGCGAACCTCACCGACCAGGGCGGCGGCACCTTCACCTTCGACGTGACCGCCACCGGCGACGGCCCCGCCTCGATCACCATCCCCGCTGGCGCGGCGCAGGATGCGGCGGGCAACCCCAGCACCGCGACCGAGGCGACCACCGCCGCCGTCGCCTCGCGCCCCGAGGTCAGCTTCCTCCGGGTCGATCCCGGTGCCGGCGAAAACGCCTACATTATCCTCTTCGACGTCTCGGCCCCCGGCGGCAGCGGCGTCACCGGCCAAACCTCCCTGACCGTACCGAATTTCGCCCTGCAAAGCGCGAGCCCCGGCGCCGTGACCGCCGACACCCCGCGGATCGAGTTCGCCTATGGCGGCACCGCCACCGGCGGGCCGGTGAGCTTCACCTTCCCTGCAGGCTTCTTCACCGATGGCGCAAGCGGCAACACGAGCCTCGAACAGGGTCCCTTCGAGGTCGGCGATTTCGACCTCACCCCGCCCACCGTCACCCTGTCGGGCACGCCCGGCTTCCCCGGCGATCCCTACCCTCTTACCATCACCTTCAGCGAACCCGTCTCGGGCCTCGCGGCAGAGGAGATCACCACCGACGGCGCGACCATCCTCGGCCTCGTGAACACATGCGGCGGCGGCCCCTGCGCCGGCTACACCGCGCAGGTGCAGGCCGATCCGGGCCGCGAGTTCGACCATTCCGTTTCCGTGCCCGCGACCGCGGCCGAGGATGCGGCGGGCAACGGCAACCTCGCCCCGGCCCCCTTCACCCCGCCGCCCGCCGACGGCAGCGCGCCCGTGGCGACCATCTCGGGCCTGCCGGACGGGTTCACCGGGCCGCTCACCGCGACGCTCACCTTCGACTGGGGCGAGGAGGTCTTCGGCTTCGACCGATCCGACATCACCGTGACGGGCGGCACGCTCGAGTTCGACCGCTGCATCGCCACGCCGGACATGATGCCGATCGTCGGTCGGCT
>WVSO01000022.1 GCA_015689745.1 Rhodobacterales bacterium HKCCSP123
GGCCGAGGCCGCCCCCCGGGCCGAGCTCTGGCTCGACGGCGGCCACAACCCGCATGCCGCCCGCGCCATCGCGGCCCTGCTGGCCGGGATGCCGACGCGGCCCACGCACCTGATCTGCGGGATGCTCAACACCAAGGACGTCACCGGCTACATGGAACCGCTGGCGCGCGTGGCCCGTAGCCTCCACGCCGTCTCCATCCCCGGCCAGACCGCGACCCTCAGCGCCAACGAGACCGCAACCGCCGCGCGCAAGGCGGGCTTCACCGCGCATGAGGCCGAGAGCGTCGCCACGGCCCTCGCGGCGATCACGGCCGAGGACCCCCAGGCGCGCATCCTGATCTGCGGCTCGCTCTATCTCGCGGGCGAGATCCTGAAGGAGAACGGCTAGGGCGGGCGTCCAGCCCTTGACGCCGCCGACACGGCGTCCACACTTCAGCCCCATGAAACGCCTCGCCTTCGCAACCGCCACAGCCCTGCTCGCGGCCCAGGCCGCCACCGCCGAAACGGCCCGGTTCCAGTTCTGCTGGATCGGCGCCAACGGCTACACGATGGAGGGCGTGATCGAGTTCCCGGAAGAGTTGCTCGATACCGACATCATCTCGGAACGGCAGGTCACGGGGTTCCGAATCCAGGGCTACAAGGATGGCGTCCCCGTCGGCTTCTGGTCGCTGGACATGGCGACCCCCGAGACATCGTGGACGCTCAGCTTCGACACCCGCAGCCTGCGCTTTCCCACCGGCGGCAGCCGCAGCCAGCAGACCTACCAGGAATGGAACGCCAACGGCGAGGTCAACGATTGCGGCGCCGTGGGGGGCTTCGGCTTCAACGGCGGCAACTGGGCACAGGATGTCTGCATCGACAACCGGTGGATCGAGGACAGCTCGATCGATCCGTTCACGCCACTCAGGGCCTTTCCGATGGACGTGCGCCTGAACTGCGACCCGGTCGTCCCGGTCAGTTGACCCCCGAGCGCAGCGAAAAGGCGAGGAACAGCACCAGGATCGCCCCGATCCAGCTTGCAAGCACCCGCCAGCCGATCCGCATCCACTCGACCGGAACCCGCTCCATCGCCAGGGCCGAAGCCCCTGCCGCCGCGGCGAGCACAAGGTTCGCCCCGAACAGGATCCCGAGGTGGATCATCACCGGCAACTCGAACAACCCGTGCCCCTCCAGCGCCGCCGCGATCGCGCCAAGGCCGGTCAGCGCGGCCAGCGCCGTGATCACGGCCCGGTTGCTCACCGGCCAGAGCGCCGCCAGCGCCGCCACGACGACGCCCAGGCCCATGAAGGCGGCGGCAACCCAGACCCCGACGACCGAGGCCGCGAAGATGCCCGCGACCTGCCCCGCCAGCGCAAGCGGCCAGACCCGCGGCAGCCCCTCGGTGTCCCAAAGGCTGACGGCCACGCCCAGCGCCAGGATCGGCAACAGGATGCCGGGATAGGTCAGGATGACGCCCGCGCCCTCGACGAATTGCGCATAGCCGTCGGCACCGCCCTGGAAGGCATGCGCCCCGGCCTGCCCGGCGGGGAACACCCCCGCCGCCGCCAGCGTCAGGATACGGCGCAAGGCGCTCAGGCCAGGCCGAACAGGAACGCCGCGCCCACCAGCGCGATCACCCCGCCGGTGCCCCGCACAGCCATTTTTCCCGCCTCGGATTTCGTCAGGAAGCCCAGCGCGATCCCCGCCATGTGCAACAGGCCCGTACCGACGACGAAGCCCACCGCATAGCCATAGGGGCTGAACGCCTCGGGCAGTTCGGTGCCATGGGCATGGCCGTGGAAGATGGCGAAGACACCGACGATGACCGCGGCCACCCAGATCGGCGCGCGCACCGCAAAGGCGATCAGCAGGCCCAGAACCACGCCCGACAGCGCGATGCCCGTCTCGATCATCGGGATCGGCACGCCGATCACGCCCAGCGCCCCGCCGAAGGCCATGACCAGCGGAAAGACCACCGGCAGGATCCAGATCGCGGGCGCGCCAAGGAACGCGCCCCACAGGCCGACCGCCACCATGGCGACGACATGGTCCCAGCCATAGATCGGGTGCCAGAACCCGCTGGCGAAACCGGTGTTGATCCCCTCGCCCACATGCGCGCCCGCCTGCGCGGCCAGCAGCACCAGGGGAAGGGTCAGCGCGGCGATACGCGCGGTTCGGGTCAGGGTCGTCATGGAAACACCTCGCAACAGGGCTTGTCGTCAGGACAGTAGCGGCCCCCTGCCCGGCGTCAACGCGAAGCGCCCTCGGGATGCCGCGCAAGCTTGGGACCGGTCGGGCCGCGCACCGATGTCACCCACGGCTTCGACGGCCAAAAGGTTTCACCGGCGGCACCGCCATAAGCACCGGCAGGCTGTCGAAGAGCCCGCCCTCGGCGGCCCCCCAGCCCTTCATCCAGTCCAGCGGCTCGGCCAGTGCCCCGCCCGGAGACCACGCGAAATAGCCCAGCGCCCCCGGCGCGGGGACCGGGTCGCAGGGCACCGGATCGCGCAACAGCAGCCCGGCCTCGCCCCCGAACCACGGGCTGTCGCTTTCGGTGACGATGCCCACCACCTCGACCGACCCGATGATCGCCCGCCGCGGCAGCGCATCGGGCCGCGGCACCGTCACGCCATCCCGCGCCCAGCGCCAGACAAGGTAGTCGTAGTCCGCCCGCGTCATCCCCACCGCCGCATGGAGCGCGATTCGCCCCGGCCGCATCCCCCCCGCTCGGATCGACCCGGGCGAGCGGTTCTCGATCTCCTTCCCGCCATGCAGGATCGCCCAGGCCGAGGGCTGGCGCACCGACAGGGCGATGGGGGGCAGGTCGGTCATGCGCCGTGATCTAGGCGCGCGCCGCGCTCGAGCCAGCGGATCGGCGTATGTATGGGATGTGTACGCGGTGTGTACGCCCTGTGCATCGGACGCCCGGATCACCCCAGCCCGTCGCGCCCCGTGCCCCAGTCGGCCCCCTGCATCTCGCGCAACCGGCTGGCGGTGCGCTCGAACTCGAAGCTTCCCGACCCCTCCAGGTACAGCCGCTCCGGCTCGTCCTCGGCCGAGCAGATCAGCCGCACATGCCCCTCGTACAGCGCGTCGATGAGGGTCACGAACCTCTTGGCTTCATTGAATTTCGTCGCGTCGAGCCGCGGGATGCCCTCCAGCACCAGCAGCTTCACCGCCCCCACCAGCGCAAGGTAATCCGCAGGCCCGAGGGGCTGCCCGCAGAGGTCCCAGAACGACGCCCGCGCCATCCCCGCCCAGTAGCGCGGCAGATGCACCTCGCGCCCCTTCACCTCAAGGCAAAGCTCCTCCTCCCGCCCCCCGGTCAGGTCGCGCCAGATCGCGTTGATCGCCGCCGTCGAGACAGAGCCAAGAGGCTGAAAATAAACGGTTTCCCCGGCCAACCGGTCCTGCCGGTAATCGGTCATCGCCTCAAGCTGATCGACCTCCAGCTTCTCCTCCAGAAGCGCGATGAAGGGCAGGAAGAGCTGCCGGTTCAACCCGTCCTTGTACAGCTCGGACGGATGCCGGTTCGACGTGGTCACGATCACCACGCCCGCCGCGAACAGCCGCTCGAACAGCCGTCCGACGATCATCGCATCCGCGATGTCGGTGATCTGCATCTCGTCGAAACACAGAAGCTTCAGATCGCGCGAAATCCCCTCCGCGACGGGCTTGATCGCGTCATCCACGCCCGTCTTGCGCGCCTCGTGAAGCCCGGCCTGCACCTCCTGCATGAAGGCGTGGAAATGGACCCGCCGCTTCTCGGTCGTCGGTGCGTGCTGGTAGAACAGGTCCATCAGCATCGACTTGCCGCGCCCGACCCCTCCCCACAGGTAAAGCCCTTGTTTTCCCTGCGGAACCTCTGGCTTGCGGAATCGCGCCAGAAGCCCCGGGCGCGGCGCCGGCCGGTTCTCCAGGCGCTCGCGCAACACCTCGAGCCTCAGCAGCGCCGCCCGCTGCGCCGGATCGGGCCGGAGCAGGCCCTCGGCCACGCGGGTGTCGTAGATCGCTTGCAGGTGCTGTCCCATCACGCCCGTCCCTACACCCATTCCGCGCCATGGTTAAGCGGCCCTGCACGCCCGCATCACCACAACTGATTTGACGCCCCCGCCGCCCCGTGCAGAGTGCGCGACATGACGCGCGACACCCCCCTTTTCACCCCGGTTCTCATCGGCGGCTGCCTGGTCATCATGATCAGCTTCGCCGTCCGCGCCAGCTTCGGCGTCTTCCAGATCCCCATCGCCGAGGAGTTCGGCTGGCTCCGCGCCGAGTTCAGCCTCGCCATCGCCATCCAGAACCTCGCCTGGGGCATCGGACAGCCGATCTTCGGCGCCATCGCGGACCGGTTCGGCAACCGTCGCGCCATCGCCCTGGGCGCGCTGATGTATGCAGCCGGTCTTGTCCTCTCGGCCTACGCGATCACGCCCGGCCAACACCAGCTTCTTGAAATCATTGTCGGTTTCGGCATCGCCGGCACCGGGTTCGGCGTGATCCTGGCCATCGTCGGGCGTGCTGCCTCCGACGCCAACCGCTCCCTCACGCTCGGCATCGCCACAGCCGCGGGTTCCGCGGGCCAGGTCCTCGGCGCACCGCTGGCCGAGGGACTGCTCGGCGTCTTCCCCTGGCAAGCCGTCTTCCTGATCTTCGCCGCGATGATCCTGGCAAGCCTCTTGGCCCTGCCGCTCCTGCGCGCGCCCGCCCTCGCCTCGAAAGCCGAGCTCGGGGAGAGCATGGCCGCGATCGTCGGCAAGGCCATCCGCGACCCCTCCTTCGCGCTCATCTTCATCGGCTTCTTCTCCTGCGGCTACCAGCTCGGCTTCATCACCGCGCATTTCCCGGCCTTCGTGACCGAGCTTTGCGGCCCCATCGCGCCCGGCTCCCTGCTGCACGGCATCGGCATCACCACGACCTCGGCCCTGGGCGCGGTGGCCATCTCGCTCATCGGGCTGGCCAATATCGCGGGAACGATCACCGCGGGCTGGCTCGGAAACCGCTTCCCCAAGCGCTATCTGCTCGCCGCGATCTACACCGGCCGCACGCTGGCCGCGGGTCTCTTCATCCTCATGCCCGTCACGCCCGCCACGGTCATCGCCTTCTCCCTCGTGATGGGCGCGCTCTGGCTCGCCACGGTGCCGCTCACCTCGGGGCTGGTCGGTTACATCTACGGGCTCAGGTACATGGGCACGCTCTACGGCCTCGTCTTCTTCTCGCACCAGCTGGGCAGCTTTCTCGGCATCTGGCTCGGCGGCGCGCTCTACGACATCTACGGCGACTACACCGCGGTCTGGTGGGTCGGCGTCGGCATCGGCGCGCTCTCTGCCCTGGTCCACCTGCCGATCCGCGAGACCCCGCTCAGGGACCGCAACCCGGCCATCGCAACGGCCTGATATTTCTCCGTTTCTCAAGTATCCCGGGGGAGTCGCGCAGCGACGGGGGCGGAGCCCCCTGAATTTTCGGACGAAAATTCACCCCGCGCCGCGCAAGCGGCGCGCGCGTCGCCCGCGCAAGCGGGCGAAACCGCTCACGTCACCGCGTCGAGGATATGGCGCGCCACCATCAGGTCCAGGTGCGCGCCCCCGCCGTTCTTGAAGATCGTGATCTCATCCTCCGATCCGCGCGCGAACGCCCCCGAGGACAGGTCGTAGTAATCCGCCAGGACATGCTCCGGGCCGATCACCCCCGCCTCCAGGGGGATCTTCAGCTCCCCGATATGCCCAAGGGTGGTGCTGCGGCTGTCCACGAAGACCCGCGCGCGCGTCAGCGCGTCGTCGTCGGCCTCGCGCATGTCGGGCCTGTAGGCCCCGATCAGGTCCACGTGGCTCCCCGGCCGCAGCCAGGCACCCTGCAGGACAGGCTCGGTCGCCATCGTCGCGCAGGTCACGATATCGGCAAGACCCACCGCGCCCTCGAGGTCATCGGCGACCTCCGTGTCGGGCCAGTCCTCGGCCAGCGCCTCGGCAAAGGCGCGCGTGCGGTTCCACACCAGGAAGCGCGCGCCGGGAAAGCCCGCGCCATAGGCCTCGCGCAGCGACCGGCCGACGGTTCCCGCGCCCACGATCAGGATCGTCCGCACCCCCTTCGGCGCGAGCCTGAGGGCCGCGCAGAGACTGTCGCCCGCCGTCTTCCACTTCGTCAGCAGGTGAAAGTCCACCAGCGCCGACAGCGTCCCGTCCGCATCGGAATAGATCGCCGCCGAGCCGTTCACCACCGGCTCCCCCCGCGCGGCGTTGCCGGGAAAGATCGTCGCCGTCTTCACCAGTTGGCCCAACCCGTCGATCCAGGCCGCGCGGCTCAGGAGCGTGTCCTTGCCCCGGTAGAGAAACGTGTCCCCGATCTCGGCCCGGGGCAGGGCATGCCCCGCCTCGATCGCGCGGCAGAGCGCCAGCCAGTCGAGATGCGCCTCGGCCTCCGGTCCGATCATCCTCACGGTCATGCCGCCGCCTCCTCCGCCGTCAGAAGCCCCGCGGCCACCAGCCTCCCGGCCCAGCCTTCGGGCCCTTCGAAGAGATGCGCCTGCCAGCCCCGCGCCTCCGCTACGGCGATGTTCGCCTCGCGGTCATCGGCGAAGAGGATCGCAGAGGGGGCCACGCCCAGGCCCTCCTCGACCATCTCGTAGATGCGGGGATCGGGCTTGGTCACCCGCATCCGCCCCGAGACGAACTCGATGTCGAACTCGTTGAGGAAATCGAACTGCGTCTGCGCATAGGCGTAGCTCTCGACCCCGAAATTCGTCAGGCAATGCACCGGTACGCCCTTGGCGCGCAGCCGCCTGAGCAGCGTCACCGAATGGTCGATCACGGGCGTGGCCAGCTCGATCCAGCTGTCGTGCCAGTCGCGGATCTCCGCGCGCCATTCGGGATGCGCCTCGGCCGTCTCGTAGATCACCTCGCGGAAGGGCTCGCCCCGGTCCACGCGCTCGTTCATCCAGTGCAGGTCCACCTCCGCAAAGAGCGCGCGCCGCCGCGCCTCGCCATAGACCCGGTCGTAATAGCGTTCCGGCTGCCACTCGATCAGCACGTTGCCGATGTCGAAGATCACGGCCTCGGGCGTCATTCGTTCACCCCGTAAAGCGCCTCGGCATGGAAGCTCACGTGATCCTCCATGAAGCTCGAGACGAAGTAATAGCTGTGGTCATAGCCCGGCTGCATCCGAAGCGTCGCATGCTGTCGCCGCGCCGCCATCGCCTCGGCGAGCGCCTCGGTCTTCAGCAAATCGCCGAACTGGTCCGCCGTCCCCGTGTCGATCAGCACCGGCCCAGGAAACCCGCGTTCGCGCATCAGCAGCGTCGCGTCATGCGCCTCCCACAGCGCGGTATTCTCGCCGAGATAGGCGGTGAACTGCTTGCGGCCCCAGTCGCTTTCCATCGGGTTGCAGATCGGCGCAAAGGCCGAGACGCTGGCGAAACGGTCGGGGTGATGCATGGCGATGGTCAGCGCGCCATGTCCGCCCATGGAATGCCCCGTGATCCCCTGCCGCGCCTCGTCGAGCGGGAAGCGGCTGAAGAGGCGCTCGGGCAGCTCCTCGGTCAGGTAGCTCCACATCTGGAAATGCTCGGCCCAGGGGTCCTGCGTCGCGTTCACGTAGAACCCCGCGCCCTGGCCCAGGTCATAGGCGTCGTCATCCGGCACGCCCGGCCCACGGGGCGAGGTGTCGGGGAAGACCAGCGCAATCCCCTGTTCCGCGGCCCATTGCTGGGCGCCCGCCTTTTCCATCGCGTTGGCATGGGTGCAGGTCAGGCCCGACAGGTACCACAGCACCGGCACCGGCCCGTCGCCCGCCTCGGCGGGCAGGTAGAGGCCGAAGGTCATCTCGCACCCCAGCGCGTCCGAGGCATGGCGGTAGACGCCCTGCGTGCCCCCGAAACAGCGGTTCTCGGAAATCGTGTCCATCCTGCCTGCCCTCCTCTGGCCCTTGGCCAAGCCGTAACGCGCCGCGCCCTGCGCGCGCAAGCCGATCACCCGCCCGGCACGATCCCCGCCATGCCGCTGACCCAGGCGATCACCACCGAGACGGTCACGATCGACACCGCCGTCGAGATCAGGATCGAGGCCGAGACGCGCTGCGGCGCGACGCCATAATGCTGCGCAAGGATATAGACATTCCCCGCCACCGGCAGAGAGGCCGCCGCGATCATCACCGCCGCGTCGAAGGTCTCGACCGGGAACAGCCAGAGCGCGGCGATGGCCACCGCCAGCGGGTGCAGCACCAGCTTGCAGAAACTCAGCCAGCCCGCGACCTCGATCCGCTCGGCCGATTTCCCTGCCAGCGACGCGCCGATGGCAAACAGCGCGCCGGGCGTGGCCGCTGCGCCAAGGATGGCGAGGAATTCGTTCACTGGGCCCGGCACCGCCCAACCGGTCGCGGACCACGAAAGCCCCAGCACCATCGACACGATCATCGGGTTCTTCACCAGGCCCAGGCCCACGGTCTTCAGGATGCCGAGCGACATCCGCCCGTCCCGGCTTCCGGTGATCAGGATCACGATCAGCGAGGAAAACACGATCAGGTCGAGCGACAGGACCATCAGGACCGGCCCGGCCGCCGCCTCGCCCATCAGGACGATCAGCATCGGCACGCCGAGAAAGCCGGTGTTCCCGATCACGGCGCATTGCGCCTCGACCGCCGCCTCCTCGATCGACCGGCGGCGCAGGAAGGCCACCGCGGTGGCGATGGCGTAGACCACGAAACAGCCCCAGAGATAGGCCGCCACGAACCACCAGTCGAAGATCTCGGCCAGCGACAGGTTCGCGGCGAAGCGGAACAGCATCGCCGAAAGCGCGAAGTAGAAGACGAACTTGGTGAGATAGGCCGCGGCCTCGGCGGTGAAAAACCCCGTCCGGCAGGCCTGGTAACCCAGCCCGATCAGCGCGAAGAACGGCAGCGTCTTGAGGAAGATCTCGATCATCCCCCCTTCGCTAATCCGCCCCCACCGGAGAGTCCATCTGCCCCTTCCCGCTCCCGCCGATTCCGTGCCGGCCCGCGGTGCTCTGCCGAAATCCTTGCCGAAACTGAACCAATTGGTTTACATTATCGGAACGAAGGGGAAGTCCGATGAACGCACCAGCGCAGATCAAGAAGGGGCGCAAGTTCGATCAGGTGATCGAGGGTGCCCGCACGGTCTTCATGCGCGAAGGCTACGAAGGTGCCAGCGTCGACGAGATCGCGCGCGATGCGGGCGTGTCGAAGGCGACGCTCTACAGCTATTTCCCGGACAAGCAGCACCTCTTCCTTGCCGTTCTGCAATCGGAATGCGCCCAGCAGGCCGAGGTGGAATTCCTGATGGACGCCGGCGACCTGAGCGTCGAGGAGACGCTGCGCGTCATCTGCACGTCACTGATCACCTTCTTCCTGTCGACCTTCGGACAGGACATGTTCCGCGTCTGCGTGGCCGAGGCGCAGCGCTTCCCCGAGCTTGGCCGCACCTTCTACGACAGCGGTCCGAAGAAATGGGGCCGCAAGATCGCGCTCTACCTCGACAGCCCCAAGGCCCGCGCCGTTCTGGAAATCGAGGACACCCTGCTCGCCGCCGACCAGCTGGCGCAGCTCTGCCGGGCGGACCTGATGCTCAAGGTCCTGTTCGGGATCGAGAAGGACCCCCCCGAGGCCGAGATCGACCGCATCGCGTCCGAGGCGGTGAAAACCTTCCTCGCGCGCTACCGGCGCAGGTGAAAAACCGGATGACGCCTCTCGGAACGGTGCTAGGCTGACCCGATCCAGCAGGAGACGGGCACATGGCAGCGATTCATGCCGAGAAACTCCGTGACTATCGCGGGGTCGTCACCGACACCGATGTCTGGTCCTGGTTCACCCTGCGCCCCGATGACGTGTTCGTCGTCACCCCGCCCAAGTGCGGGACCACCTGGATGCTCAACATCGTGATGATGCTGATCCACGGCCGCGCCGTTCCCGATGCCGGCGGCTCGCAACACGCGCCCTGGCTCGACTGCGCGTTCCGCGACCGGCGCGCGATCACGGAGTTTCTCGACGGGCTCGAGCGGCGGCGCTGCATCAAGTCGCACACGCCGATGGACGGCATCTCCTACGCGGCGGAACCGACCTACATCGTCGTCTATCGTCATCCGGTCGACGTGCATTTCTCGCTGCGCACCCATTCCGCCAATTCGAAGGTCGACTGGCATGACCACATGTTTCCCGAAGATGAGCGTGCCGGCTTCCGCCGCTTCCTCGACGCGCCGCTGACCGATGGCGGCACCGACGACCTGACCATCGCCTCCATCGTGCAGCACTACCAGGAGTCCCGGGCGCGCGAAGGAAACGGCAACGTGCATTTCTTCCACTATGCCGATCTCAGCCGGGACGCGCCGGGGCAGATTGCGCGGCTGGCGGACCTGCTCGATATCCCGCTGCCGGATGCCCTGCGCGACGAGATCGCCGAGGCCACGACCTTTGCCTCGATGCGCAAGGCCGCAGAGGGAAGCGAGCGGCGCTTTCACAAGGATACCCCCTTCCACGACCTCGCCGATTTCTACAATTCCGGCAGTTCCGGGAAGTGGGATGGCCGCCTGACCGAGGGCGACATGGAAGACTACGCCGCCCGCATCGCCTCGCTTCTTCCGCCGGACGAAGTCGCCTGGCTGAACTGGGGCGACCGGCGCGCGCCTTGATCTCCAAGGACACGCCATGCCCGCTTATATCGACCCGACCCGCGAAAGCTTTGCCGCCTTCCGCGAGATGGAGCGCGACGGGCCGGTCCACATGCTGAACCTGCTGCGGTTCCGCGCCCGCGCCGCCTATGACGACGGGACCGAGGCCACCGGGGCCGAGGCCTACCGCGCCTATGCGCGCGACAGCGCGCCCGTGTTCCAGCGTCTCGGCGGGCGGCAGGTCTGGATCGGGCGGCCCGAACTGATGCTGATCGGGCCGCCGGACCAGCAGTGGGATCTCGCCTTCATCGCGGAATATCCCAGTGTCTCGGCCTTCGTCGGCATGCTCCGCGACCCCGAGTATCGCCGCGCCGTGCGCCACCGGCAGGCCGCCGTCTCGGACAGCCGCCTGATCCGGATGCAGCCCGCGGCCCCCGGCACCAGCTTCGGCGAGATCGCGGGCTAGGCCCCCGGATCGAACATCGGGAAGGTGACGCCAAGCGCCCACCCAAGGATGATGCCCAGCCCCACGCCCATCGCCACCACCGACCCCGTGCGCCGCCCGACGAAGCGGCCCATCGTCCCGTAACCGAGGTAGAAGAGCAGGATGACGGGCAGGATGATCACGAGGAAGAAGAGCCGCTCGAAATCGAGCGCCACGGCGATGCCGAGCGAGGTCAGGAAGGCCCCCCGCGCCACCACCCGCCGCCAGAGCGCCGCGCGCGTGCCCTCGGACAGAACCGCGTCGGCCGTCATGGCGAGGATCGCACCGGGCAGGATGGCGAGGATCACCGGCACCCGTCCGGCATGGGGCATGAAACTGCCCAGGTAGCGGTCGAGGATGCCCCCGAAGACAAGGACGCCGTAGGCGGCCAGCGCCAGCCCGGCGACGAGGCCCCGCCGCGCGGGCAGGCCGCCCCACCACGCCGCACCGGCAAGCACCAGCGCGCCGTAAAGCGCGAGGTGCAGCGCGAGGTAATCGGCGACCAGCACCGGCAGGAAGCGCGTTTCGAACAGGCTCAGGGCCAAGGGCGTCAGCACCGCAGGGGCCAGGGCCAGCGCCCAGAATTGGGTGCGCCCCGGATGCCAGGGCGCCTCGCCCTCGGGCAAAAGCCGCGCCAGCGGGCGCACCAGCAGGACCGCCCCGAAAAGCGCGAGCATGATCCAAGGCCCGAGCGACACCGCGCGCTCCTCGGGGGCGATGCCGAAACTGTCGCCCAGCCAGTCGGTCGCCGCCGCGATCCCCGCGGGGGCGAACAGCACGCCCACGTGCTCGACGAAGGGCACCGCGATCGCGCGACGCGCGAAGGCGCCGCCGGGCATGCCCACCGTTTCGCCCTCCCCGGCGCCCAGCTCGGCCATGACCCGCCGCGCCTCGTCGCGCAGCGCCCCCTCCCACGCGCCGTTGACGATCAGCAGGTTCGCCGGCT
The DNA here is from genome assembly GCA_015689745.1 of Rhodobacterales bacterium HKCCSP123. Lineage (GTDB taxonomy): Bacteria > Pseudomonadota > Alphaproteobacteria > Rhodobacterales > Rhodobacteraceae > Roseicyclus. The sequence goes on from WVSO01000022.1 coordinate 12,017, forward strand.
CCGCCTCGGTCACCGCCTGGCTGAAGAGCGAGATGCCCACCACCGCCTCGACGCGGGCATCCCCGAGCGCCTGCCGCACGACGATGTCCGACGCCATCGAATGCCCCACCAACGCCACCCGCGGTTGCGCGCCGGGCAGGGCGACGGCGAAATCCGTCACGCGCCCCGTCTCGGCCATCAGAAGCCGCGTCGTGCCGTCGATGCTGGTCACGTCGCCCGACATCGGCACGGGGTTCCGCCCGTGCCCTTCGAAATCGAAGCTGACCGTGATGAACCCGGCCCGCGCGAGGCTGAGCTGCCAGGCCGACATCAGCTGCCGCGACCCGGCGAAGCCGTGCGCGATCACGACGACCGGCCCCTCGGCCTGCGGCTGGCGCATCACCGTCAGCGGCGTCTCGCCCACCTCTGCATGGCGGATCACCAGCCCGGCGCGCGGTGCCTCGAGCCCCCAGAGGCCCGCCACCAGCGCGGCCAGCGCCAGGATCGCGATCAGGATGTGCCGTGTCATCGGAGCTGTCCGTCAACCTCGCCTGGCTGCAAACCTGGGCAGGTCTGCGCCTCTGCCAACCGCCAAAGCCTCTGGCCCGCCGCGTCCCTTCGTGGTCTATGGCGCCAGGATTGGCAATGACCCGGACCCCATGTTCACCATCACGCTCATCACAAACCCCGCGATGATCCTGGAACCGGCGCTTGTCCGGTCGCTGCGCGACGCGATGGGGGGCGGCGATGCCGTCTGGCTCGACCCCAACTGCGCCGCCGAGTTCGAGGTCGGGAAGCTGCCCAGGAACCTTGACGATATCCGCGAAAGCCTTGGTGCCGAAGGCACCGACCTGATCGCCCAGCCAAGCGCGGACCGGCGCAAGCGGCTGCTCCTGGCGGACATGGACTCGACCATGATCCAGCAGGAATGCATCGACGAACTGGCCGCCGCCGCCGGGATCGGCGCGCAGGTCGCCGCGATCACCGCCCGCGCCATGAACGGCGAGCTGGATTTCGAGGCCGCGCTGACCGAGCGCGTGGCGCTTCTGAAGGGCCTTCCCGAGGCGACCATCGCCGAGGTGCTGGCCACCCGCATCACCATGATGCCCGGCGGCGCGACCCTGGTGGCCACCATGCGCGCCCACGGCGCCCATGCGGCGCTTGTTTCGGGCGGGTTCACCGCCTTCACCGAGGCCGTCGCCGCGCAACTCGGCTTCGACGAGCACCGGGCGAACACGCTCCTGGTCGAGGGGGGCACGCTGACCGGAACCGTCGCCCAGCCGATCCTCGGGCGCGAGGCCAAGGTCGCCGCGCTGGAAGACCTCACCGCACGGCTTGGCCTGACGGATGACGACGTGCTGGCCATCGGGGACGGCGCGAACGATCTGGGCATGTTGCAGCGCGCGGGCCTCGGCGTCGCGGTCCATGCCAAGCCGGTGGTGCAGGCGCAGGCGGCCCATGCGATCAACCACGGCGACCTGACGGCGCTGCTCTACGCGCAGGGCTACGCAAAGGCGGAGTTCGTGACGCCCTGAGCCGGACGGCATCGCCTCGCGGCTATCCGCAACGGGCGCCTGCGGCGTGGCTCGACCTTCGGTCTGCGCCCACGACCGCGGTGGCACCGCTTGCGCGGTGCGGTTGCGCACGGGCCGTGGCTGCGGCGATCACCACAAGCCGGACAGGGGGCCCTGACCCCGCCGCGCTGCGCGCGTCTCCCGGGGAGTTGCATCCGCCAGGATGAAGGCGGCGTGGGACCCCGGCTTCATCCTGTCAGGAAACCCGGGCGAAAGACGCCCGCGCCACGGTCGACAAACCGGGCGCGGGCCGTCGGATCACTCCGCCGGAACGGCGGCCTTCTCGATGCCGAGCGGATGCGGGATCTTGTCCAGCATCTCCTTCGGGCAGACCTGCAGGAAGTTGCTCCGCTCGAGGTCCCAGTGCTGCAGGATGTCGGCGGCGCGCCGCGACCCGGTCTCGCGCGCATGCGCCTCGATCAGGCCCTTCAGTTGCGCCTCCCATTCCGGCACCGTCACGGGGCAGGTCACCAGCGTCTCCATGTTCATGTTGACGCGCGCCGCCCCTTCCGGGTCGTAGAGATAAGCCATGCCGCCCGTCATCCCGGCCCCGAAGTTCGCCCCGATGGAGCCGAGGATCACCGCGACACCGCCGGTCATGTACTCGCAGCCGTTCGAGCCGCAGCCCTCGATCACCACCTTGGCGCCCGAGTTCCGAACCGCGAAACGCTCGCCCGCGCGGCCGGCAGCGAAGAGGTAGCCGTCGGTCGCGCCATAGAGCACCGTGTTGCCGATGATGACGTTCTCGGAGGCCCTGAGCGGGCTTTCCTGCGGCGGGCGCACCACGACGATGCCGCCCGACAGGCCCTTGCCGACGTAGTCGTTGGCGTCGCCCGACACCTCCAGCTTGAGACCGGGGGCCGCAAACGCCCCCAGCGACTGACCGGCGGAGCCCTGCAGCTTCACCGTCAGGTGATCGGGCTGCAGCGCGTTCTTCATCCCGAAGGCCTGCACGATATGGCTCGACGTCCGCGTGCCGATGGTGCGCAGCGTGTTCTGCACGGCATAGGACAGCTGCATCTTCTCGCCATCCTCGAGGAAGCGATGCGCATCCGCCACGATCTGCGCGTCCAGCGTGTCGGGCACGGCATTGCGCGGCTTGTAGCGGTCGTAGACGATCCGGTCGGCCCCATCGACGGTGATGAGCATCGGGTTGAGGTCGAGGTCATCGAGATGCGCCGCACCGCGGCTGACCTGCGTCAGCAGATCGGCACGCCCGATCACGTCATCGAGGCTCCGCGCCCCGATGGAGGCGAGGATCTCGCGCACTTCCTGCGCGTAGAAGGTGATGAGGTTCACCACCTTGTCCGCGTTGCCGGTGAACTTCTTGCGCAGGCTTTCATCCTGCGTGCAGACGCCGACGGGGCAGGTGTTGGACTGGCACTGACGCACCATGATGCAGCCCATCGCGATCAGCGCGGGGGTGCCGATGCCGTATTCCTCGGCCCCCATCATCGCCGCCATGACGATGTCGCGGCCCGTGCGCAGGCCGCCATCGGTGCGCAGCGTGATCCGGTCGCGCAGGTTGTTCATCGCCAGAACCTGATGCGCCTCGGTCAGGCCCATCTCCCAGGGCAGACCCGCGTATTTGATCGAGGTCGCGGGCGACGCGCCCGTGCCGCCATTGTGGCCCGAGATCAGGATCACGTCGGCCTTGGCCTTGGCCACGCCCGCCGCGATGGTCCCGACACCGGAGGAGGCCACCAGCTTCACCGTCACCTTGGCGCGCGGGTTGATCTGCTTCAGGTCGTAGATCAGCTGCGCAAGGTCCTCGATCGAGTAGATATCGTGGTGCGGCGGGGGCGAGATCAGCGTCACGCCCTTGGTCGAATGCCGCAGCCGCGCGATCAGGTCGGTGACCTTCATGCCGGGCAACTGGCCGCCCTCACCGGGCTTGGCGCCCTGGGCCACCTTGATCTCGAGCTCTTCGCAATGGTTCAGGTACTCGGCGGTCACGCCGAAACGCCCCGAGGCCACCTGCTTGATCTTGGCCGAGGGGTTGTCGCCGTTCGGCTCGGGCACGAAATGCGCCGGGTCCTCGCCGCCCTCGCCACTGTCGGACTTTGCGCCGATCCGGTTCATCGCCACGTTCAGCGTCTTGTGCGCCTCGGGGCTGAGCGCCCCCAGCGACATCCCCGGCGTCACGAAGCGCTTGCGGATCGAGGTGATGCTTTCCACCTCCTCGATCGGCACCGGGTTGCCCAGCGGCTTGATGTCCAGCAAATCGCGCAGGTGGATCGGCGGATTGCTCCGCATCTTTTCCGAATACTGCTTCCACAGGGCGTAGGAGGCGCGGTTGCACGCCTGCTGCAGCATGTGCATCGTCGTCGCTTCCCAGGCGTGCTTCTCGCCGGAACGGCGCGCCTTGTAGAAGCCGCCGATCGGCAGCACCCCCTCGCCGCGGAGGAAGCCCTTGGCATGCACCTCCTCGGCCTTCTTCTGGAGGCCGCTGACGCCGATGCCGCTGATGCGGCTCAGCATGCCGGGGAAATACTCGGCCACCATCGCGCGGCTCAGGCCCACCGCCTCGAAGTTCAGACCGCCGCGATAGGAGGAGATCACCGAGATCCCCATCTTCGACATGATCTTCAGAAGGCCCTGGTCGATCGCGTTGCGATAGCGCGCCATCGCCTCGGTCAGCGTCCCCTCGATCAAGCCGCGCTTGATGCGGTCGGCGATGCTGTCCTGCGCCAGGTAGGCGTTCACCGTCGTCGCGCCGCAGCCCACGAGCACCGCGAAGTAATGCGGGTCGATGCACTCGGCCGAGCGCACGTTGAGCGAACAGAAGGTCCGCAGGCCCCGCTGGGTCAGCCAGGAATGCACCGCGCTGGTCGCAAGGATCATCGGCATCGCCACGCGGCCCTCGCCCTGGCTCTCATCGGTCAGGATCAGGTGACCGGCACCCGAGCGAACCGCATCCTCGGCCGCGCGGCGAATGCGCTCCAGCCCCTCGCGCAGCGCGTCGGGCTTTCCGCCCGCGGCGAAGGTGCAGTCGATGGTGACGTGATCGGCATTGAAATGCGCAACCATGGCGTCGAACTGCGCGTTCGAGACGAAGGGGCTGTCGAGCACCAGGATTTCCGTCTGCGACGAATCCTCGTCCAGCACGTTCTTCAGGTTCCCGAAGCGCGTCTTCAGGCTCATCACCCTGTACTCGCGAAGCGAGTCGATGGGCGGATTCGTCACCTGGCTGAAGTTCTGGCGGAAGTAATGGCTCAGCGGGCGGTACATGCTCGACAGAACCGCCGCCGGCGTATCGTCGCCCATCGAGGCGAGCGCCTCCTTGCCGTCCTCGGCCATCGGCGCAAGGATCTGCTCCAGCTCCTCGATGGAATAGCCCGCAGCCACCTGCCGGCGGCGCAGCTCGGCCCCGTCGAACAGCGTCTTCTCGCTCAGCCCCTGCGTCTCGGCGGCCAGGTCGGCGATCTTGCCCACCCATTCGCCGAAGGGGCGCGAGGCCGCCAGCTTGTCCTTGATCTCGGTGTCGTGGAACAGCGCGCCGTCCTTCATGTCGACGGCGATCATCTGGCCGGGGCCAAGCGCGCCCTTCTCGACCACGGTCGCCTCGTTCACCGGCACCATCCCGGCCTCGGACCCGGCGATCAGCATCCCCTCACCCGTCACGACATAGCGCATCGGGCGCAGCCCGTTCCGGTCGAGACCGGCACAGACCCAGCGGCCATCGGTCATCGCCAGCGCGGCGGGGCCGTCCCACGGCTCCATCACGCTGTTGCAATAGGCATACATGTCCTGCCACGCCTGCGGCAGCTCCGCGGCGGTGTTCGACCAGGCCTCGGGCACGAGCATCGTCTTGGCCATCGGCGCGGAGCGGCCCGCGCGCACCAGAACCTCGAAGACCGCATCCAGCGCGCCCGAGTCCGAGGCGCCTTGCGGGACGATGGGCTTGATGTCCTCGGCCATGTCCCCGAAATAGGTCGAGGCCATGCGGATCTCGTGGCTCTTCATCCAGTTGACGTTGCCCTTCAGCGTGTTGATCTCGCCGTTATGGGCCAACATGCGGAAGGGCTGGGCCAGCCACCACTGCGGGAAGGTGTTGGTCGAATACCGCTGGTGGTAGATCGCGAAGGCGCTCTCGAACCGCTCGTCCTTCAGGTCGGGGTAGAACTCGGCCACGTCCTGCGCCAGCATCATCCCCTTGTAGATGATCGAGCGGCAGGAGAAGCTGCACAGATACAGCTCCTTGATGCCGGCGGCCTGAGCGGCCTTCTCGATGCGGCGACGGATGACGTAAAGCTCGCGCTCGAAGGTCTCTTCGTCCACGCCCTTGGAGTTGGAGATGATGATCTGCTCGATCTCGGGCCGCGTCGCGTTGGCCTTGTCGCCGAGGACGGCGATGTTCACCGGAACATGCCGCCAGCCGTAGATGTAATAGCCCATCCGCAGCACTTCGGATTCCACGATCGTGCGGCAGGTCTCCTGCGCGCCGAAGTTGGTGCGCGGCAGGAACACCTGCCCCACCGCCATCAGCTCGTTCTCGCGCGGCTCGTGCCCGGTGCGGCGCACCTGGTCGTAGAAGAAGCGCGGCGGGATCTGGATGTGGATGCCGGCGCCGTCGCCCGTCTTGCCGTCGGCATCGACCGCGCCGCGGTGCCACACGGCCTTCAGCGCGTTGATCCCGTTCTCCACCACCTTGCGGCTCGGCTTGCCGTCAAGGGTGACGACAAGGCCCACCCCGCAGGAGGAATGCTCGTCTTCCTCCCGGAACATGCCGTTCTCGGCCATCCACTGACGCTTGGCTTCTTCGGCCGCCGCCCAGCTCGCATCGTAATTCGTCATGGCATGTCTCCCTCGAGATGAAGGTTGTTCGCTTCGTATTCCGCGCGCGTCGCGCGGCGATGATCACCGGACAGCGGCACATAGGCCGGCGCACGGTCGGTGTAGATTTCCGAGATCAGCGGAAACGCCCGCGCCGCCGGAAAGAGCGCGGGCATCAGCTCGTAGTCCGCGTCGTCGCGGTCGGTGTTCCTGAGCCACAGGTTGCTGCCGCAAACCGGGCAAAAGGCGCGCTCGGAAAACGGGGTCGAGGCGTAGCGCGTGACCGCACCGCTGATCGTCACGGCATCGGCCGCCGCCTCGAACGCACCCCAGACCAGCCCGGACGACCGCTGGCACATGCTGCAATGGCAGACACCCACCGCCGCGACATGAGCCCCGTCCACGGCGATCCGGACCGCCCCGCAAAGACAGGCACCCTCCAGCCGTCCCGTGCGGCGGTATTGATCCGCAAGGCTCATTGCCGCGCCCTCCAGACCGGGGCGGCGGGGGCCGCGCTCATCATGTCGCCGCAATCGTAGATCGGCCGCGTCGTCAGGAAGCCCGGCTCGCCCGGCTCGGCAAACTCCATCGGGCTGCTGTTGTACTCGTAACTGGTGCCGTCCGGCTCGGTGACCGTCTCGACGCCCCCGAAGAACAGCCGCCAACCCTCGTGCACGAACTGGTTGCCCTCGACCCGGCGCGTGCCGCTGCCGACGCCGTATTGATAGGCGAACTCCGTCACCATCAGGGTCCGCCCATCGACCGCGACCTCGCCGCCCGTCAGGCTGTCGAAGCCGGTGTAATCGCGCCGGAACCTGCCCGAGGGTCCTTCGACCATCAGCGAGAAGACCATCGAGTCGCTGCCCGTCTCCAGAAGCTCGGTCAGGCTCGCGGGGTCCTCCTCGGGTTCGACCAGCACAGTGGTGCTGCCATCGCGCAGGCCCCAGCTTTGCAGCCAGCGGAACTCCGCATCGGAGTAACTCAGGTAGAAGGGGCCGTCCTGGTCGAGCGAGGCGCGCCAATGCGTGCCCTCGGGGTCGGCCTCGCAGGTCCAGTGGTGGCTCACGGTGCATTCGCGCGCCTGAACCGTCAGGAAGGCGGTGCAGCCCGGCGGCACCTGGAACAGCTCCGGCCCCCCGGTCTGCGCGGTCACGGGAAGGGGCGCGCACAGCAGGGCCGCCGCGATCACCGCGGTGCCCAAACCGGTTTCCCTGCCGTTACCCCACATTCCCGTCAGCCTTCCTGACCTTTTAAAAGACCGGGACCCAGCCCCGTCGTGCATCTGTAGCTACAGGATCACTACGGTATCCCTACGCGATCCCTACGGCCCTCGAGGCGGTCACTCCGCTGCCACCGCGCCCGCGGTCGCCAGCTTCTCGAGGATCGCCTCGGCCGCCTCGCGCCCGTCGCGGATCGCCCAGACAACCAGCGATGCACCGCGCACGATGTCGCCCACCGCATAGACATTCTCGACCTGGGTCTCGTGCGTGCGGAAGTTGGCCTTGATCGTGCCCCAGCGGGTCACCTCCAGCTCGGGCACACCCCAGAGCGTCGGCAGGTCCTCGGGCTCGAAGCCCAGCGCCTTGATGACCATGTCCGCGCCTTCGACATACTCGGCGCCCTCGATGATCTCGGGGGATTGCCGCCCGGTCTGGTCCGGTGCGCCAAGGCGCATCCTGTCGACCATCACGCCTTCGACCGTCTCGCCGCCGGTGAAGCCCTTGGGCGCGGAAAGCCAAACGAACTCAACGCCTTCTTCCTCGGCGTTGGCGACCTCGCGCTGCGAGCCGGGCATGTTCGCCCGGTCGCGGCGATAGAGGCATTTCACGCTGACCGCATCCTGCCGGATCGCCGTGCGCACGCAGTCCATCGCGGTGTCTCCGCCGCCGATCACGACGACGCGCTTGCCCTCGGCGTTCAGCTCGCCACTGTCGAATTCCGGCACCTCGTCGCCGAAGCTCTTGCGGTTGCTGGCCGTCAGGTAGTCGATCGCCCGCACGATCCCCTCGGCGCCCACGCCCGGCGCGTTCAGGTCGCGCGACTTGTAGACGCCGGTGGCGATGATCACGAAGTCATGCTTGCCGCGGATCGCGTCGAAGCTGACATCCTCGCCCACGTTGCAGTTCAGCACGAACTCCACGCCGCCCTCTTCCAGCTGCGCGTTGCGGCGCATGACCACGTCCTTCTCCAGCTTGAAGCCGGGAATGCCGTAGACCATCAGCCCGCCCGCGCGGTCGTAGCGGTCATAGACCGTCACCTGCAGACCCGCGCGGCGCAGCATGTCGGCGGCGGCAAGGCCACCGGGGCCCGCGCCGATGATGCCGACCGATTCCGGACGCTCGACCGAGGGGGCGATGGGCTTGACCCAGCCTTCTTCCCAGGCGGTGTCGGTGATGTATTTCTCGACCGAACCGATGGTCACGGTGCCGTGGCCCGACTGCTCGATCACGCAATTCCCCTCGCAGAGGCGATCCTGCGGGCAGATGCGGCCGCAGATCTCGGGGAAGGTGTTGGTCGCCTGGCTGAGTTCATAGGCTTCCTGCAGCCGCCCCTCGGCGGTCAGCTTCAGCCAATCGGGAATATTGTTGTGCAGCGGGCAATGCGACTGGCAATAGGGCACGCCGCACTGGCTGCACCGCCCGGCCTGCTCCGCCGCTTTCTCGCGCGCGTATTCACCGTAGATCTCGCCGAAATCCTCACGACGAAGGTTCGGCGGACGCTTCTCCGGCATCTCCCGCCCGACGGTCACGAATTTCAACATGGGTTGCTTGGCCACGAAACATCTCCCATCCTAGTCGCGCCCCTATACCGACCCCGCGCGGATATAAAAAGACAACAAGGCTGACCTAATTGCCGATTTTCCCGCCACCATCAAGCGCGTTCCGGCGAGACAGCCTCGAAACTAGTAAACAAACGTTACCTATATCCCGGAATCAGATGATAAATCAGGTTCTTGCACTGTTGCCCTTTTTCGGATCCCTCGCGCGATGACCCTCTGGAACCTGATCCTTCTCGCCCTGATCCAGGGCATTACCGAGTTCCTGCCGGTCTCGAGCTCGGGTCATCTCGTGCTTTTGCCGAATCTCACCGGCCTCGCCGACCAGGGCCAGGTGATCGATGTCGCCGTCCATGTCGGGACTTTGGGCGCGGTCATGCTCTACTTCTGGCGCGACCTGCGGCTGGCGGTTCTGGGCCTGCCCCGGATGCTGGCGGGCCGGATCGACACGCCCGGCGCGAAGCTCGCCTTCCTGCTCCTGGTCGCCACGGTCCCGGTGATCCTTGCCGGGCTTGTCCTGCACCTGACGGGCCTTGACGACGCGATGCGCTCGATCGCGGTGATCGGCTGGACGATGCTGGTCTTCGGCCTTGTCCTCTACTGGGCCGACCAGCGTGGCACGCAGGTGAAAATGGCCGGGGACTGGACCCTGAAGGACGCCATCGTCATGGGCCTCTGGCAGGCGGTTGCGCTGATCCCCGGCACCTCGCGCTCGGGGATCACCATCACCGGCGCGCGTCTGCTGGGCTATGACCGCGAGGGGGCGGCGCGCCTCGCGATGCTCATGTCGATCCCGACGATCATGGCCTCGGCCATCCTGCTGGGGGGTGAGGTTCTGATGACCGCCGACGCGGCCGCCGCACGCGACGGGGCCATCGCGGCGGGGTTCGCCTTCGTCTCGGCGCTGGCGGCGCTCAGCCTCATGATGCGGCTTCTGCGCTCGGTCAGCTTCACGCCCTACGTGATCTACCGGGTGATCCTGGGCGTCGTCCTGCTGGTGATCGCCTATTCCTGACTGCGCAGGTGGCGGGCCGCTTCCTTGATCTCGGAATACTGGCCGCCGGGGCGGTAGTGCCACAGGTAATCCTCGAGCACCGCCTCCATCGCGGTCGGATGGATGCCCAGTTCGGCGAAACCCATGCGCCCCTCGGTCACGACATTGTCGCGGCGCAGGTTGCGCACCTGGTCCCGCGTGAGCAGCCCGTTGTGGACCAGGCCCAGTGTCACCGCCTGCACCGCGTCCAGCACCGCGCCCATGATCCCGGCCATGAAGAACGGCACGTTCACCAGCAGGCGGCGGCGGCGAATCACGCCGAGCATGCGGCGCATCAGCTCGCGGAACGTGGCCACTTCCGGCCCGCCCAATTCGTAGATGCCCGGCTTCGCCTGCCCGAGAATGCCCTTCACCGCGGCCTGTGCCACGTCATCGACATAGACCGGCTGGAACTTCGTATCGGCCCCGACCACGGGAAGCACGGGGGCCATCCGCGTCATCGCGGCGAAACGGTTGAAGAACTGGTCCTCGGGCCCGAAGACGATCGAGGGGCGCAGGATCATCGCGGTCGGGAAGGCGGCAAGCACCGCTTCTTCGCCATCACCCTTCGAATCGGCATACAGGCTGTCGCTCTCCGGATCCGCGCCGATGGCCGAAACATGCACGAGCCGCGCGGCCCCTTCCTCGGCAGCGATGCGGGCGACGCGTGCGGCCCCCTCGTTCTGGACCGCGTCGAACCTGTTCTTCCCGCGCTCGGACAGGATTCCGACGCAATTCACCACCACGTCCGCCCCGTGAATCGCGGCGCGCACGCTGTCATCGTCGCGGATATTGGCCAGGACCGGCTCCACCTGGCCGACCACGCCGTAGGGGCGGACGAACAGGGCTTCGTTCGGACGCCGCACCGCCACGCGGACGCGCCAGCCTTCCTTGGCCATGCGGCGCGCGATGTAGCGGCCCACAAAGCCGGATCCGCCGAAAATGGTGACGAGCTTCGACATGGGTGGTGTCCTCCGGTCACGGTCCTGGGTCGCGTGATAGAAGGGCCATCCGGGCACGACAAGGCGCAAATCGTCCCAAGTTGCGCCCAATGCATCCGGACCCCCAGAGGTGGCTGGAATCGGCGACGGACACGGGCTAGGTGTAGAGCCATGTCTGCACGTATTGTTCTGCCGCTTGTTGGCGCGTTGGCCCTCTTGGCCGCGATCGCCGCCGCTCCCGCGCCTTTGGGCGCGCAGGAGGTCCGGCTGGCCGTGCCCGGCGCATCGGAAGACCTGCGGGACCGGCTGCGCGCCACCTCGCTCCTCTTCCGCGAGCCGGAAGAGGGGGTGACCCGCACCGGCGAAGACATCGTCGCCGCCGCCCGTGCCGATTACGGCCGCCTCATCGGCGTGCTCTACGAAGACGGCTTCTTCGCCCCCGTCATCACCATCCGCCTCGACGGCCGGGATGCCGCGGGCATCTCGCCGTTCGATCCGCCCGCGACCGTCCGGGACGTCGAGATCAGCATCGACACCGGCGCCCCCTTCCGGCTGGGCGAGGCACGCATCGGCCCGCTTGCCGGCGGGACCGACCTGCCCGAGGGCTTCCGCAGCGGCGAACCGGCGACCACGCCGCTTCTGCGCGACACCGCCGAGGCCGCGCTGACCGCGTGGCGGCAGCAGGGCAACGCCTTCGCCGATGTCGGCGACCAATCGATCCGCGCCAACAACCGCACCGCCATCCTCGACGTGGCGATCCGCGTCGATCCCGGCCCGGTCATCTCCTTCGGGCAGCTTCTGCCCGAGGGGCAGGAGCGCATGCGCGTGGCCCGCATCATCGAGATCGCGGGCCTGCCCGTGGGCGAGGTCTACTCGCCCGAGGCGCTCGCCCGCGCCGAGGAACGGCTGCGCGAGACCGGCGTCTTTTCCGCCGTGGCGCTGCAGCTGCGCGATCCGGGGCCGGGCAATGTCTCGGATGTCACCGCCGTTCTGGACGAGGCGCCCCTGCGCCGCCTCGGCTTCGGCGCGGAACTGTCCAGCGACGAGGGCATCCAGCTTTCGGCCTACTGGCTGCACCGCAACCTCTTCGGCGGGGCCGAACGGCTGCGCTTCGACGCCGTCGTCTCGGGCATCAGCAGCGACACCCAGGGGATCGACGCCGAGCTGACCGCCCGCTTCGAGCGCCCGGCGACCTTCTCGCCCGATACCGACCTCGCGATCGAGCTGGGCCTCGAATATCTCGACGAACGCTTCTTCCGCGTGGATGCCGTGACGCTCGAGGCGGGGCTGATCCACGAGCTGACGGACCGCATCACGCTGCGCGGCGGTGTCGGTCTTGAATGGATCCGTTTCGACTGGTCGCTCGGATCGGCCACGATCGCGCGACTGACCCTGCCGCTCGGCGCGACCTACGACGGGCGTGACGATCCGCTGGATGCACGCTCGGGTCTGTACGGCGACGTGACTCTCACGCCCTTCGCCACGCTGGGGGACGGCGGCGGCGCGCGCCTGACCTTCGACGGCCGTCTCTACCGGGCCTTCGGGCAGGAGGGCCGCACGCGTGTCGCAGGTCGCCTGCAACTGGGGTCGCTGGTCGGTGGATCGGTCTTCGACCTTCCGCCCGACGATTTCTTCTACTCCGGCGGAGCCGGCACCGTGCGTGGCCAGGCCTACCAGGTGCTCGGTGCGCTCCAGGGTGGAATCGACAGCGGCGGCCGCTCCTTCGCGGGCCTCTCGGGCGAGATCCGCCACGACATCGGCGAGACGAATTTCGGCATCGTCGGCTTCGCCGACATCGGTGCGATCAGCGCCGATGCCTGGGGCGGCGGCGCAAGCGACTGGCACGCCGGCGCGGGCCTTGGCCTGCGGTATGCCACGCCCTTCGGGCCGATCCGCGTGGATGTGGCGACACCGGTCACCGGCCCGGACGCGGGCCGCGAGGCCTATCTCTACATCGGCATCGGGCAGGCGTTCTGATGCGCCGCCTCCTCCTGGCCCTGTCCGCCGCCGCTCTTCTCGCCGCGCCCGCCGCAGCGCAGGACGACGACCGCTCGCGCATCGTGCGCTTCCTCGAGGACCAGCTCTCGGACGGCGCGCGCACGGTCACCATCGAGGGCTTCCGCGGCGCGCTCAGCGCCACCGCCGAGCTTGACCGTCTGACCATCGCCGATTCCGAAGGCGTCTGGCTGACGCTCGAAGGGGCCGAGCTGAACTGGTCGCGCGCGGCCCTTCTGCGCGGCGCGCTCCAGATCAACACGCTGACCGCCGAGCGGCTCGAGGTCTTGCGCGCGCCCGTGCCCGACCCGGGCCTCGACCTGCCCCCGGCCGAGGCGACGCCCTTCTCGCTGCCCGACCTTCCGGTCTCCATCGCCATCGACCGCACCGCGATCGAGCGGGTCAGCCTCGGCCCCTCCTTCATCGGAACGCCGGTCGAGCTGTCGGTTCAGGGCTCCGCCCGGCTGGCCGATGGCGCGGGCACGGCGGATGTCGAGATCACGCGCCTCGACGGGCCGCGCGGCGTCTTCGACCTTGCCGCGAGCTACGGCAACGAGACGCGGCTCCTGTCGCTGTCCCTGCTGCTCGAGGAAGACCCCGGCGGTCTTGCCGCCAACCTCCTGAACATCCCCGGGGCACCGCAGCTTCGCCTGTCGGTCGCGGGCGAAGGGCCGATCGACGATTTCACCGCCGAGATCGCGCTCGACAGCGAGGGCGAGCCCCGCCTTGCCGGAACCGTCGAGACCACGGTCTTCCCCGACAGCGGCGTGCGCGAGGTGACGGCCAGCCTCGGCGGTGACATCACTCAACTGTTCCTGCCCGACTACCGCCCCTTCTTCGGCCCCGAGGTCGCGCTTGACACGCGGCTGCGGCTCATGCCCGACGGCGCGATCAATCTCGACACGCTCTCGGTCACCGCGGCCGCGCTGCGCCTGTCGGGCGACATGGCGCTCGACCCCGGCGGGCGGCCCAGCGCCTTCGCGCTGACGGGGCGAATCGCCGACCCCTCGGGCAGCGGCCCCGTGCGCCTGCCGGTCCCCGATGCCGAGATCACCGTCGATACCGCCGAGATCGTGGTCTCCTACGATCGTGCCGCGGGCGATGCCTACACCGCGCTCGCGCTGGCGACCGGCCTCGATCTCGGCCCCGCCTCCGTCGACACGATCCGCATCGACGCCGACGGCGAGATCGCCGAGACCACCGAGGGGCTGCGGGTCAGCGCCCCCTTGCGGCTGGCCCTCGACGGGCTCCTGCACGACGACCCGGCCCTGCAACAGGCCCTTGGCCCGGTCGCAGGGCTGACCGCCCGCCTCGGCTGGCGCACGGGTCAGCCCGTGACGCTAAACGATCTCGTGGCGCGCGCCGGCGACCTTGCGCTGACCGGCGACGCGACGCTCGGTTTCAACGAGGCGCGGCTGACCCTCATGACCGCGCTTTCGGCGCAAGCGGGCGACCTGTCGCGCTTCGCCGCCGTCACGGGCCAGCCGCTCGCGGGCCGGCTTGCCGCCACGCTTGAAGCCGAGGCCGAGCTTCTCTCCGGCGCCTTCGACCTCGTGCTCGAAGGCACGGGCACCGACCTGCGCATCGCCGACGCCGTTCCGCCGCAGCTCTTCGCCGGTGAAACGCGGCTCACGCTCTCGGCGCTCCGCGACGAAACCGGCCTTACCCTGCGGGACCTGTCGCTCGACGGGCGCGAGGCGACGCTCTCGGGCACGGGCCGCCTCGGCAGCGGCGGCGCGGTGATCGACCTCGACGCGCGCCTTGCCAACGTGGGGCTCTTTACCGACTCGCTCAGCGGCCCGGTCTCGGCCCGGCTCGACGCGACCCGCGGACCGGGGGACGAAGCGCCCTGGCGCGTGACCGCGGACATGACCAGCGGAGCGGGCATCACCGCCGATATCGCCGGGTCCGTCGCCGCCGACGCCGCCACGGCGGACCTGACGGCGCGCGGCCAGCTTCCCCTTGCGCTCGCCAACCGCGCGCTCGCCCCCCGCAGCATCTTCGGCACGCTAGCCTTCGACCTGCGCCTGAACGGCGCCCCGTCGCTCGCCGCCCTGTCGGGCACGTTCCGGACCGGCGACGCCCGGATCACCCTGCCGACGCTGCAGACCGCGCTCGAGGGCGTCTCGGCCAATGGCCAGCTTTCGGGCGGCCGCGTCAGCTTCTCGGCGGGCGGCACGCTCGGCAGCGGCGGCTCTGTTTCCGCGGCGGGCACCGTGGGGCTGACCGCCCCCGGCCTGCCCGCGCAGATCGACGTCAGCGCCCGCGACCTGCGCCTTGTCGATCCCACGCTCTACGACGCCCGGATCGCCCGTGCCGACATCGCGGTCAACGGCGCCCTTTCGGGCGCGTTCCGGGTCACCGGGGACGTGGCGCTGGGCGAGACCGAGTTGCGCGTGCCCGAAAGCGGCCTTGGCGCTTCGGCACCGATCCCGACCATCACCCACACCGGCGAAAGCGCCGCCGAGCGCCGGACCCGCATCGCCGCCGGTCTCGGGCCGCAGGCGCGCGGCGCAGGAGGCGGCGGGTCGCAGCGCATCGGCCTCGACCTGACGATCTCGGCGCCCGGGCGCGTCTTCATCCGCGGGCGGGGCCTTGACGCGGAACTGGGCGGGCAGCTGCGCATCGGCGGCACCGCCGCCAACGTCATCCCCGCGGGCCGCTTCGACCTGATCCGCGGGCGGCTGTCCGTGCTCGGCACCCGCCTCGACCTGACAGAGGGCTCGGCGAGCCTCGAGGGCAGCTTCGATCCCTTCATCCGCCTGCGCGCCACCAGCCGCGCGGGCGAGTACCAGGTCACCATCGACCTCGAAGGTCCGGTCAGCGCGCCCACCATCACCCTCGGCTCCAGCCCCAGCCTTCCCGAGGACGAGATCCTCGCCCAGCTTCTCTTCGGGCGCTCGGTCTCGTCGCTCTCTCCGGTGCAGCTTCTGCAGATGGCCGATGCCGCGGCCTCGCTCGCGGGCGGCGGAAGCGAGGGCGGCCTTTTCGCCAACCTGCGCGAGAACCTCGGCCTCGACGATCTCGACATCCAGACCGACGCCGAGGGCAACGCCGCCCTGCGCGCCGGGCGCTACCTGTCCGACAACATCTATACCGACGTGACGGTCGGCGGCGACGGCAACGCCGACATCTCGCTCAACATCGACCTGACGCCGAACATCACGGCGCGCGGCAGCTTCTCGTCGGATGGCTCGTCGAGCCTCGGGGTGTTCTTCGAGCGCGATTACTGACGGATCGCCGGGCGAGGGAAAATTCCCTGTCGAACCCCCGTTGACAGCCCCGCGGACCGGCTATATCAGCCGCCCTCACGACACCGGCCCAGGTGGCGGAATTGGTAGACGCGCTGGCTTCAGGTGCCAGTGATCGAAAGGTCGTGGAGGTTCGAGTCCTCTCCTGGGCACCATTCCTCCAATCATCTTATTGTTTTTAAAATAGAAAACGGTTTTTGTGGCCGTTGATCCCCCCCGTGATCCCCCTTTGTGGCGCTGATGCCCTTGCATCTCCAACTTTCAAATCACCAAGCCTTGCGTCGACGAAATAGATGGTTGTCCCGGCCTCCGGGCCTGCGAGGCTGTCCCAAATCGTGACGAGCTCGGTTGGCGGTCTCTATTGCCTGCCCTTGCCTCTTAGAATCAGACAATCGATCAGCCCCAGCGCTGCAACCGGGCAGGACCGTGCTGACGATCTCGAATGCTTGCGTCTGGACATGATGTGACCTTCCTATTCACGCAGTTCCGCGTCACTCAGGCCTGATAGGCCTCAAAAGAGATTTTTCAGCAGCCGACTCAAGGCGCGAGCCTTCAAGACGTCTTGCGACCTGCCACCATGCTTCCACTGAGGATGGGTCGGCCCAGCCGCATGACCGCCGCGTGCGCCATGAACCCGACAAACGGCCCAACCTCGGACGGCCGGGCACCTGCAGCGCTCTCCGGTGGACTTCGCCTTGGCCCTGCAGCGGCGTGCGTTTTTGAGCCGATCGACAGGGTTCCTGGGGTTAGCGTCACTTCTTGTCATTCTCCCCCCTCCTGTAGCTAACATCCCCGACAATGGCCTGGCCACCTTCGTTGACCTCCACACGTTCAACACGAACGACCTGTTGGGCCTTGGCCCGGTACTTCTTCAGCTGATCCATCTGCGCCAGAAAGCTGCGACTGAGCCGGGTCATCGAGCGTTCGAATGACTCCCGAGCCTGCAAAGAGGTGGCGTGGTGGAGCTTAAGCGACATCGTGGTCATCGCCACATGCGTCGCTGCCATTTGCGTTACCAGCATGGCCTCGACAGCATCCCGTGGCTCCATCTCGACCGCCATGGCTGGCATCAGGTCGAGATAGTTGGACGCATTCTCCCCGAGAGAGTTCACGGCTGACAGCAGGATGGCGTTCGCCGCCTCGTAGGTCTTCGTCCCATAGAGTTCTTGAAGTTGCTCCCGGCTGTTCAGCGTGATCGTTGCTTCGCCCTCTTCCGTGAGAACGATTTTCGGTGGCTTTCGAGGTTTCTTAGCCTGATCGAAGCCGGATTGCTTCTCGGGCAATTCAGCATCAATGGGCAGATCTCGGACTTGTTTCGACACGGCAGAGGACCCGGGCATTGATATGTGTAACTTTATAACACATACGCCTAAGTCCGTGAAGAACGCGGCCTCCTACTTTCTACCATTTCACCTTGCGATACTGGCGGCTGAGCACCGAGAAGCAGTCATCTGAGAATTCCTGTCAGATGACCGCGACGAGCCCGAAGCTGACGATGTATGTACCATCCAAGCGAAAGGACCGTGAGGCCATCAGCCGGTTGAAACGACAACCGACCTTGTAGAACTCATCACCACGACCTGGAGCCTTCCCCTGCGCCACACCGTTGTGTCTGGTGCAGATGCAGCGGCATCGCGCGTGAACCCGAGGTCACTCAGAAGATGAGGTGAGAGCAGTGCCAAGCGCTCAAGCTCGTCGCCGAGGTGGTTGTCGGACGATCGAGACCCACGCAAGGGATAGAGTTGCGCGCTCCCCGCCACGACAGCCGAGCACGCCCGACACCGTAACGTGCCCGAAAACCATCAAACTCGGTATTGTTGAAAGGCTGTAGCTGGATACGATCGAAAAACCAGAAATCACTTCACGGACGGAGATCGCATGCCGCGCTACTGGTGGCGGCTGCAACTCCACGCGCTGGCCTACAACTTGGCCACCTTCCTGCGCTGCATCGGACTTCCCGAAGCCATGGCGGACTGGTCACTGACCAGCCTGCAACTGAAGCTGATCAAGATCGGGGCGCGTGTCGTCCGTCACGCCCGCACCATCACCTTTCAACTGGCCGAGGTGGCCGTCACCGGCCCGATGGTGCGCGCTATCCTCGCCGCCATCCGCCGCCTTCGAGCGCCACCGCTATGCGCCTGACTGCGACACACGCCCAAACTGAACGAAAGTGGCAGGACAGGTCTGTCCGCTGCGCTGAAAAACACCGCCGCCAAGCTACGACGCGAGCGCTTCGCGGCCTCATCCGCCCGACTCCAACCGTCTGCGCGACCACACACGCCGCTCGGGGTGGAAGAAGCTTGTTCAGTGGGCAGATTCAGGCAACTTTGGCATCGGACGGCAGGCCACTTGGGGAATGTCGGTTGAGATCGGCCATGTTTGCTGACTTTTGCGGCGTGTTCGGTATAGGCTGGGTTCACCATGTCGCATGAGAGGACAGTGAAGGAGGCCCGGTCCTGACGCAGACAAGCTCATCCGCGACGGCGAATTTGGCCGATCAGCGCACGTCCTGCAGGCAGGCGTCGTTCCCCGATGACTGGGTTTCGGTCGGGTGGCTGTCGGCGCGTCGCCTAAACAAGGCCCTTGCCCGCGAGCTTCGTGCCAACGCGCTGCCCGCGGGCATGTCCTTCTCGGCCATCCTGCGCTCGCTCGCGTCTGACGATGTCCTCTTTGCCCTGTCGGACGGTCAGTTCGCGCTCGCGCATCTGTCGTATTCCTCGGATCCTAACTGGAAGACCGGATTGTCTCTGTTTGCGTCCTGCACCGATGTGGCCGCGTATCTGAGAAGCAATGAAACGTGGGAGTTGGCCTGGCAGCGCTCAGAGGACTTCGGCGCCGCGATCCGCGACCAGGGCCAGACCGCCATTTGCGGGCATTGCGGCGCGGATTGGTCCCTGAGCGAAACCGGCAGCGAATGCGAGATCTGTGACGGCTGGGCACTCGCCCGGCCCTGCCCGGTTTGCGACGGGGCGTGCGGCGCGATCTGGCGCCGGGCCACGTCTGACAGCAACGACGAGCAAGCCCCTGTATTTTTTGGCCGCTGCGCCGCAACACCATAGTCTCCCGCCATTTCCCCCCAAAGTGATGAGGTCTCCATGTTCAGACCCTTGCTCCTTTCCGCCGCCCTGTTTCCCATACTGACCGGAGGCGCCAGTTTCGCCGATGAGCGCCCTTGGTATCGCGACGTCGACCCGTTGGCGGGTAACTGGTACGTCACGGCTGCGGTGGGCCATGAGGCCAGCGAAACCGATGAACTGATCGTTTCCATTCGGCCCCATATGGAGACGGTCTGCGAAGTCGTCGGCGACGGTTGCATTTATCGGATCGAATATTCGGTGCAACCTCATCGTGAAATGATGTTTCGCGTCGGTGTGACCGATTACGGTGTGGATCACGACTGGAGTGAAATCACCGCCATTGACGTCAGCCCAAGCAGCCTGCGGTTTTTCCGGGGCACGACGATCTCCCCCCGTCTTCGACAGGTCGAAATGACGCGCAGTTCGGAGTCGCCCTTGCGCTACTCCGGGACCTGGCACTTCATCAACATACACGGTCAGCGCCTCGAGGGCCTAGAACAGTGGAGCCTGATGACACCGCGTGTCGATGCGATCGGCCTGTCGGTCATCCGCCCGTGGAACCGCAGGGATGTTGTGCCTCCGTCCTCGGTTCATCAACTTGGCCAAGACGGTGTCGCGCATGTGACGCTCCAAGATCGCGAGACCTATGACTGGTCGGATGGGCGCGAGAACCCGCTCTGGAACCAGTCGCGACGCGCGCATTTCCGGGTTTTCCTCTATGGAGAAAATCTGCGGGGGCCCCAGCACATCACGTTCCCCGAGTCGGTGGATTTCCAGATCGTCAACCAGGGGGACCTGCGTTCGGAACCCTATGCGGACGGAAGCCGGGACTACATTGGCAAATATGTTGACGTGATCCTTTGGGGCCAAGCGCGCCCCGGGCTGCATCAGTTGCGGGTCAACGATCAGTATGTTCCGTTTCTGGTTGAAATTCCTTCGGCCGAGCAGGACAATGGCCATGTCATCGGGGCGATTGCCCTTGAAGACCTCATTGCGGAATTACCGGGACCGGCACGCCTTGCTGCCGGGCAACTCGCGGACAGTGCGGAGCCATCCGCGGACCTGCGCCCCGCCGAGCCGCCGCTGCGCCCGGAACGTTTCGCGCAACTGACGCTGGCAGCTGCGCCGGAGTTCGCCGGAACGCCCCTGCGCGTCGCGCTGGAGGGCCGCCACCGCGCCTTTCCAGAGGGCGACGAACTGGTCACGGCGATCCCCGCTCTTTTCCCCATAGAAGGCGCGGGCTGCCAACTGCCGGAGGACGCGGCGGAGAGCGCGCTGATCTGCAACCCCGACGCCAGCGGACACGCGAGGTTCGCAATCGAGACCCCGGTCGCGGGGTTCTTGCACTGGGACATCACCGACGCGGGGACCGGCGCCCCGGTCAGCGACGGCCTGCTGGAGGTGCGGTTCGAAGCGGACGGCACCGGCGCGGGCGGCGGCAGCGAAGAGGCCCACGCGCCCACCATCCTGCAGGTTCTGACGGTCTACCCTCAACTCGGCCTCAGCGATCTGGACGACTTCGCCACGCGCTATCCCGATCCGTCCGACCCGTTGTCCGGCGGGACGGGCGGCACGCGGCACCTCATGGTGATCGGGCGGGACCTACCGCAAAGCGCGGCGGAGACCGACCTCACCGATACGCCGACCATCCTCTACAGCTTCGCCGAGTCTCCCGAGAGCGTCGGCGCGCAGTTCGAGCATTCGATGCTGCGCGAAGGCCTGTCGCGGCTGGCGGGCGATGCGGTCGGGCCGGAGGATGTCCGCGCCGCCCTGCGCGAATCCGGGCTCGACGTCATCATCCTGCGCGCCGATCTGCGCCCGGGCGTGCTGCCGGGCGCGCAGACTGTCACCCTCAACGGGACACAGGCCACGTGGCAATTGCGCTTCGGCAATCTTACCACCGTGCTTGATTTCGTACGCGCCTCCGGCGATGCGGACCGCCCTTGGGAACGGGTGAGTGAAACCCCCGGTCAGGAGGTGCTGTCGCTGCGCCTACAGGTTTCGCCCGGGACCGTACCCTACGGCGAAGTGCCTGCGCGCGTCGCCTTCGAAGACCCGGAGAGCGGCGCGGAGCAAGCGCTAGACCTCGTCCTGTCCCCGCAAACCGACGGGGTCTGGCTGTCGCCCCCCTTCGGCATCGGCGTGCCTGCAAACGGCGGGGACGGCACGCCGCGCATCCTCGATCCCGGCGCGGCGGAGGAGCTGATCGTCACGGGTGCGATTGCGGAGGAGTTCGCCCTGCAAAGGATGCCGGCGGCCATTGGTCAGCGCGGCGCGCTGCTCTATTTCCCGACCGAGGTGCAGCGCCCCTTTTCCGAGGATCTGGAGACCGCCGCGCGATGCTCCGGCCTGCGCCCCGGGGAATGGACGCTTGACCAGCTTGCCAACAGCCTGACCGCTTTTGATGACGGCGACCCATTTACAAATTTCATCATCACAATGGGGGCGGATTTTGACGATCTTGTCGCCGGTGGGAACGTCACCCAGGATGTCCTCGTCGGGCACCACGCGGCGCTTCTGGGACTTAGGCGCGCGATGCTGGTCCATGGTGCTGAACGGGCGGAAAGCCTGCGCGCCGTCCTCGATGATCCGGCGGAGCGTCTGGCCATGACGGCAGCGTGGCAGCGCGAGTGGCAACAGATCACCAGCGATGATCCGCAGAGCCCGCTTTTCCGTATTCCCGTGCCCGCCGAGCCCATTGCCGAGACACTGCCCTTTGGCCGTCTCCTGAGCGGCAGCGATTTCTATGCCGACGCCTTGCGCGATGCCGGTTTCGACGAGGCAAGAATTCTCGCCTTTTTCGAAGAGGCCGGGCACGCGGCGATTAGCGGACAACTCGACGCGCTCGACGAGGCGAGGACCGAATTGCGCAACCTCGACCCCTGCGATCTACCCGGGATGATGCGCTTCGCCCGCAATGCCCGCGCCTACGCCGAGGCCGAAGTGATCCCCCGACTGATGCAATCAGACGGGCGGCAATTCGCACCCGATACACAAGCGCGGCGCTGGCTGCGGTCGGCCATTGGCGTGGCCGATACCTGGCACGCCCAGATCCGCGCGTCGGAGGCCGATAGCGACGCGGTCTCGTTCTACATCAGCGTTGTCACCCTGCCCCTCGCACCGTTTGAGCTTGGGGTGATCAGCAGTGCGCTGATGGTACAGAACGTGGCGGACATGGCACTGAACACTGCGTCGCTCGGCATGCGTTACGCCGCCGCTCAGGACGAACTGCGCCTTGCCCTCGGTCTTGCCCCGCTCCTTGGCGAGGCACGACTCGACGCGGCAGATGCCGAGCGCCCGTCCTTCGCCGGGTTCGTTGCGCAGACGGGCCTCAACCTCGTCTCATTGGGATTTGACGTCGCCGCGATCGGCCGGGCCCAAGCGCTAGGCGCGCTGGCGGAGGCCACAGACGCGGCAGGCGATGCGACGCGGACCGTCACGCGCATCTCGCCGGAGGGGATCGGCGCGCTCGCCGAATTGCGAGATGCGTTGCTCCTTGAGCGGCGCGCGCGCCTCGCCCCGGACCCTCCGGAGCGCATCGCACTCACCACCGCCCAGAACACCCGCCTCGCCGCGCTCGGCAGCGATGCGGGCGGGCTGCCCCGCCTCTTCCCCTTCGTTTCCGACGCGCCGACCTTTTCGCTGGCCGACCGGCTCGACGGGACGGGGCTCGAAGCGCTAGAGGCCATCGACAGCCGGTTGGAGGACCTCGTCATCGATCTGGCCGAGGACGACCTCGCCGCGCTCTTCGCATTGCAGACCCGGCAGATCCTGCGCGACCCCGGCGTTGCAGCGGGCACGCGCGCCAGCCTCACCGACGTGATCGCGCAGGCCGCCTACCGCCCGGAGCTCGACTTCCGCGTTCACCTGGAACTGGGGCCGAGCGCCCTGGGCGATGTGCGGGCCTTCGGAATCGACTGGGACCCGGTCGCCATCGTGGTCCACGAGGCAGGACATATCGCGCAACTGCGCTTCGGGGAGGCGGCGGGCCTCGTCGTCGGCCGTGTCGTGCGAGAACTCGATTCCTCGCTGCGCATGGTCGTGGTGCAGAACGCCCTCGCCCGCGCCGGCACAGGGGCACAGGCAATCTCCACCCGCGACGCGCTGCGCTTCGCCTTCGGCTATGCGGTCGACACCCAGGCCAAGTCTCTGCGCAACCTTGCCACCGGGTCCTATTTCCAGACGCCGGGGCGGCAGTTCGACGGCCTGTTCCAGGTCGACGCGGCGGAGGCCATCGCGCGCGCCCGCGCCGCTCTTCCCGATGCGAGCGAGCGCGAGATCCTGGAGGCCTATATCGAGGCCCATACCGCTGCCGAGCGGACCTATGGCGCCGAACTCGCGCAACATGCGTCCTGGGGGCAACTCGGCTCCGGCGCGCGCTGGCGGGACATGGTGCGGGACGCGGAGGCACGGCTGGCAGCATTGCCGCCGCCCTGATTGGGGATCTGGCCTTGCCAACATCGGACTCGAACTGGGCTCTAAAGAGCGACTAGTACGGGTGACAGTGCAATGTCCAATTGGTTTGCATGTGATCCATCAACCTTTCACGGAACCTAAGACTGGTTTCAAACCAGCTCACTTGGCCACGGTCGAACGGTCGCCTCAGGGAGCCGAGCTGCGCACAAGCTATGAAACTACTCTCTGAAAATAGCCTCAACCATAGCACAAATCGCGGACCCATCGGTCCGGCTTGTCCGCGATGCGGACGGTAATTCCCGCTGAGGGCGACGGCCGCTCTCGTTTGCCGCTGACGTCCGGAAACTGGGCAGCCGTCGATGACATCAAGCCCAAGCCAGCTAGATCCTTTAGGCGTGCCTTACCGCGCTGCCAGGAAGCCCTTGCTGGAAAATCGCCGTCGGTACCCTGCCGGACTGAGCCCGGTCATCTTTCTGAACAATCGGCGGAAAGCGCGTGGGTCCGAATACCCCACCGCCTCTGCAATCTCGTCTACACTCTGGCCGTCCATTTCCAGGCACTGTTTGGCTTCCTCGACCCTGAGTGATTGCACATAGTCGTTTGGGCTGTAGCCCGTGGCCGCGCGAAAACGCCGGTCGAAGGTGCGTCTGGGTAGGCCTGAGCGAGAGATCATGCGGCCGACGACATCACGCTCTCCATAGGCATGAGCAAGCCACGCCTGACATTCCTGTATTACGGCATCATCGCTTTGCAGGCGCCGCATCGGGGCTGCATAGTGCCGCTGGCCATCTGGCTTCGGCTCGACGCAGTAGAACCGCGCAGACTTCGCGGCATGATCAGGTCCAATGTACCTTGCGATCAGATACAACGCGAGATCCTGCCAGGACGCCATGCCGCCCGACATCACGATCGAGTCCCCCTCGCCCGCAAAGGTCAACGTGCGATCTGGACAGAACGTCACGTTTGGGTAGCGCTTTTCGAAGACCTCGGCCATCGACCAATGCGCCGTCGCCTCCTGCCCATCGAGCAGACCCGCATCTGCGAGTAGGGCCGAGCCGGAACAAGCGGTCGCCAGCCGAGCACCGGTCGCATGGCGGTTGATCACCCAATCGATTTCTGGCCCCAAGACATCCCGTGGCAGGGTCGACATTCCGATCCTGAAATTGGGGAGGCAGACGATCTCGGCGTCATCGGCCTCCTCAAGGGTTGCGTCGGGCATGACCGGCACACCACTGATGCAACGGAATGGCGTTTTGGTGCGCGCAACGATCCTGACTCGCGTCATCGGCGGTGTGGGCGCGCCCTCTGTCAGATAGGACCATGCCGATCCGACTGATGTCAGCAGGTCGTAGAGGCCATAGAGAATGGCGCCCCTGCAACTCTCGGCTGCCAGAACATCAATCCGAAGCGGATCTGCCGTGAAATCTCTCGCCATCATCTCGCTTGACCTCCTCTCTCAGGTAGATGGCTGAATTGGCCCACTTGTGGCCAGTTCGACCCTGACGTGGCCTTCCATGGGACACCACTGTGAAACAGCCCAAGAAGCAACGCGAGGAAAAACATGACCTACGACGCCTTCAAACGCGCTGAAAAGGATGGGTGGGATGCAAGGGCTGCCGCCTATGACGCCTACACCGGGCAAGTGACGACAGTCGCCATTCCAACGCTCCTGGCCATGGCCGAAACGGCCCCCGGCGCGCGACTTCTCGATTTGTGTTGCGGAACCGGAAGGGCGGCAGGTGCGGCAAGCGCGCTCGGCTGCGAGGCCCACGGTGTCGATGTCTCGCCGGCGATGGTCGAAACCGCACGAGCGGCTTTTCCATCGGCAAGCTTCGAGACCGGTGATGCCGAGGCTATCCTGAAACCCGATGGCACCTTTGACAGCGTGATCTGTGCCTTTGGAGTCATGCATGTCGCGAGCCCCGCTACTATGTTCAGCGAAATCGCGCGGGTCTTGAGGCCAGGCGGCCGGGTTGCGCTCAGCCATTGGGTCGGCCCACCGGACTCCGCGCTCTTCAGGATCGTGTTCGGCACGATGCAACGGCTTGCGGACATGTCCGTGGTGCCACCCTCTCCGCCGCCCTTCGCGCTTTCGTCGGAGGATGCGATACGCGAGGCGTTGGAAACCGCGGGCTTCAATGAAGTTCTGGCCGTTCGCCTCCCGCTTGTCTTCCGGGCCCCCAAAGGGCAGTTCCCCGAGCATTTCAGGGCATTCGCCGCACGGGCGGCTGTCATACTCGATAAGCAGCCGGATGATGTCCTGAGCGAGATCTACTCTGCTTGGGAGGCCCAACTTGAAGACTTCTTGATGGGAGATGACTACTACCACGTCCCGATGCCGGCTCTGGCTGTGTCTGCCGTTCGAAACGTGTAGGTAGCAACGGTTCCTTCATTGTCTGCTCAACGGACGGCAGGAAAGTCCGCGCTCCTGCCAGAGTCACCACTTCGCGCCAATGTCCGCTCCCAGTAGCAGCGACCGTTCAAGCTGAGCTCGGCGATCGACGGCATCGAGCCCAACTTGCTTCTCTTCATCGTTGCAGCGAACGTCTGCCCTGAAAGGTGGGAGCAAGCATTGATAATCATGTGTCTGAATGGGTGGGGCGGAAAACTCCATGAGACGCTTTTGTCTTATCTGGCAGATACGGCGCCCGACGTTCTGTGTCTGCAGGAGGTGATACACAGCCCTGCGTCTGAAAAGGACTGGCTGACTTATCGTGATGGCGATCACATCCTGCCGCAACGCGCCAACCTGTTTCGCGATGTGGCGGCGGCCCTGCCAGGACACGTCGCGATCTTCTGCCCCGCTGCGCAAGGGGTGCTTTGGGATGACCACCTGTCCATCCCATCGCAATGGGGCCTGGCGACGTTTGTGCATCGTGCTTTCCCGATCATCGGACAGGTGCAGGGCTTTGTTCACAAGGATTATTCCCCTGTCGGCTATGGCGATCACCCGCGCTCGCGCAGCGCCCATGGTGTGAGGGTCTGGGACTATGACGCCAACCGAGCCGTGAGCGTCACCCATATGCATGGTTTGCGCGACCTTAATGGAAAGATGGATACGCCAGAGCGTGCGGAGCAAGCACACAGGCTGCTCGACATGTCGCGCGTTCTAGCGAAGCCGGACGATCTCACGGTGATCTGCGGCGATTTCAACGTCGAGCCGGACAGCGAAACGCTCTCGATCCTACGCAGTGCCGGACTGACTGAACTGGTGACGGGGCACGGCTTCAACAGCACACGCAACTCGCAATACACGAAACCCGGGCGGTTTGCCGACTACATGCTGATCGACCGAGAAGAGGCTGTGAAGGGCTTCGACGTAATCCATGACCCCGAAGTGTCAGACCACTGCCCGCTAATTCTGGAGATCTAGTATCCTTCGATCACCGACATTGAGGCTCGCGGGTTAGGCGACGGCTTCGTCCCGCCACCCGGCCGCTCAGGCTTTCTGGGGGCAACGACGGCTCCGGTCATAGGCAGACGTTTGTCGATGCCGCAGCGATAGACGGCCCTGAGCCCGAAGTGGCCGTTGCGAAGCGAGCGCGGCGTCATTGTTTTTGGGTTTGTTCCGCGTCCTGTTCCCAACGCGGATTGGACATCCAAACGGTCGCTTCAAAGGCCTGAAGAGATGTGTCATCCAGATCACGGGATCTCGCGGATGACGCGTGACTTCCAGCTACCCCAGATTTAAGCCGCGAAGCGTTTCTGCCTCTGACGCATCATAGGGTGCGCCGGATGGATACAAAATGTCGTGAAACCAGACCGAACGGTCCGCATCGCCGCCATGGGCCGCCACCAGTTCCTCGGGCCAGGGCAACCATGTCTGTGTGCGCCCTTGCACCAGCCCCCATTGCACACAGCCGACATCGTGTTGGCGGAACATCTCGAGCTGATCGCTGATGCGGCTTCCGACGGGGCGCGCCATCCATTCGGTGCAGATCAACGGGCGACCGTGCGTTGCAAGCGCAGCTATGATGTCCGCAACCCTCTCGGTTGAGAGGTACGCGTGGAATGTCACAACGTCGGAGAGTTCCATTGCGCACTGGTCAATCTCGGTTTCGTAGGCTGCGTCGAGGACACCAGCGACGGGGGTGCTCCATGCGCCTACGGTAAGGGGTTGGGACGGAGACTGATCCCGCGCTGTGGCAAAGCTTTCGCGCATCAGCGCACGACTTTGTTCCGAAAAATCTGGCAGGTAGAGATCGGCCCCGGATGGCCCGAAAATCATCCGGTTGCCGGGTTCGTTGTACAGGTCCCAGAACGCGACCCTTTGGTCGGTCCGAAACTGCGCGACGATATCGGCCACGTAGCGTCGGAAACCGTCACGCTCCGCGCTGTTGTTCAGCATCGCGCGCCCGGGGCTCGCTACGGCCCGACTGTTGTGCACACCCGGCACGGGGTCGGGCTGGGGGCCATACTCCGGCTCGAAACCGCCGAAGCCGCAATCGTCAAAAAGGACCGGGATCGTATCGATGCCGACCGCAGCCCCCATACCCATCACCCGATCGAGGCGGTCCAGAAGCCCGTCACGGTCATACTTCCAGACAAGGTAATGCAGGTTGATCCTGAAGGCGTTGAACCCAAGGCCTGCGGCCCAACCCAACTCCCGCTCGATCGTGGCCGGGTCAAAGCTGTCGCCGTGCCACATCTCGATGAAATTCACCGCCGTCGAAGGCAGGAAGTTGAACCCGCAAAGCCAGGGCCGTGCTCGCCACCAGGCGTTGGCGTCCGCTTCGCTCCAACGGTCTGTCATCTGCGGCTCCGTTGCATCTGGTCGTTCGGCGCACCGACCAGCCCGTGGCCGACCGGTGCTGCTGCGATAGGGATCAACCGTCAAGCAGATCCTGCACTTCCAGTTCGGCATCGGAGAGGGCGTCGTCGATGGACTTGCCGGTCAGCCAGATCGCCTGCAACTCACGGTTCAGAACGTCCTGAATGGCGCCGTAGTTCTCAGCGGCCGGCGTGTCGCGAGCGATGTCGGCGGTGCCGGTATACTCATCGCGATGCGGCAGCCCGGCGTAGTCTTCAGAGGCAAGCACCGAGTTGCGGACGGCCATGTGTCCGGTCCGTGCCCAGTCGATATTGTGCTCGTTGATGAACGCCAAGACCTGAAGTGCAGCGGCATAAGTCTCGGGGTCGTCACGCTGGACGGAGGCCGGGATCGCCCACATATGGCTGTCGGCCCAGGTCGCGCCTTCGGCGAAAAGCGTCGGGAAGTCCGCCACGTAGTAGTCGCTCAGTGCCACATCCGGGTTGGCGGCCTCGGCGTTGTAGAAGTCCACAACCCAAGTGCCGTTGACGAGGATCGCTGCTTCACCATTCAGGAAGGCCTGCTGGCTGTCAGCGTAGTTCAGCTGTGGGTTCGCGTGTCCCGCATCGAATAGCTGGGTGATCGTTGTCACCGCGTTCCGTGCGGCCTGAGTGTCGATGGTCGCGGTGCCGTCATCAGTGAAGATATTCTCACCCTGCTGCCACATCAGCGAGAGCACGAGGCGGACGCCGATGGGGAATTGCGCGAAGTCGGCGGCGAGATAGTCGTGGCCGGTTGCGGCCTCGACCATCGCGGCATGCTCCATCAGCTCAGCGGGCGAGCTTGGCAGGATGGGCGTGCCGTCGTCGTTCACAAGGCCCGCCTCGGCCATGATCTCCATGTTGACGTGCCAGAGGTTGGCGTGGAAATCCATCGGAACGCCGTAGATGCCGCCATTGTAGCTAACCGCGTCGAGAGCCGCCGGCGCCCAGTCCGACACGTCGATTCCCGCAGCTTCCAGATCGCCCGAAAGCTCTGCCAACGCACCAAGTCCGGCAAACTGCGGCACGCGGTGGCGGTGCATCACGTGGATGTCCGGCGGCTCACCGCCCGCATATGCCGCAATGATCTGATCATAGTAGTTGCCCCAGTCGGTGGGGAGCGTGTTGACGGTGATGCCGTCAAGCTCCGCATCCGCCGCGTTTATGATCGACTGGATGATGCAGGCCTCGCCCGTGCTGGTAGTGGTGTCGGTGCCGGCATCCTCGCACGCGCCGAAAAAGCGCCCGAGCGAGACCTCCTGAGCGCTCACGCCCGTTACGGCCATGGCGCCGAGCGCGGTTCCGATCAATAGGTGTTTCATGGTCTTCCTCCCTAGGATTGGGGCACTTTCAGCCCCGGTTCAGCCCTTGGTCCCGCCGGCCGTCATGGCCCGGACCACGTAGCGTTGAAACATCAAGAACAGGATCACGACGGGCAGGGACGCGATGACACCCGAGGCCATGACGCGGCCCAGCCCCTCAGATTGCGCGAAGTTCGACTGGATCGATGCAAGGCCCAGCGTGATCGTGAAGCGCTCGGGTTCCCGCGCCGAGACGAGCGGCCAGAGATAGTCGTTCCACGCATATAGGAATGTCAGGATTGCCAGCGTCATCATGGCGGGCCGGGCCAGCGGCAGCATGATGTACCAGAAGATCTGCAACCAGCCGACGCCGTCGATGCGCGCGGCCTCCTCGATGTCGCGGGGTATCGCGCGAAAGAACTGCATCATTAGGAATACCCCGATGGGTACCGCCATGCGCGGAAGGATCAGCGCGTGATAGCTGTTGTGCCATCCCAGATCGGCGAACATCGTGTAGAGCGGGATGAAAACGGCCTGCTCAGGCACCATGAGACCCACGAGGCAAAGCACCATGATCGCGCGCTTGAACGGGAACTCCAGCCGCGCCAGCGCGTAGCCCGCGGTCGTTGAGACGGCGAGCACACCCAACGTCATCCCAAGCGCCACGATGGCGGAGTTCAGAAACCACATTGGCGTCTGTCCAAAACTGAAGAGCGCGGCATAGTTTTCGGTGGTGAAGGGCAGGGGGATCAGGCCGAATGCAGTGGTCGAAGTGGTCCGCGCCAGCACCTCGTTGGGCTGGAAAGACAGCGACACCATCCAGATCGTCGGGATGAGCCAGACGAAGGCCGGTAACGAAAGCGCCGTGATCAGCCAATAGTAGGAGCGGTGCATCTCAATCCTCCTCCCGGCCCACGACGAATTGGACGAGGGAAAACGCGCCCATGATCACGAAGAGGAAGACCGCCATGGCGCTGGCCTTGCCCAGCTCGCTGTCGCGGAAGGCGGTCTGATAGATGTAGCGCACCAGAACCTGCGTGCTGTCGTTCGGTCCACCTTGAGTCATCAGATGCGACTGCCCGAAGACCTGAAAATGAAGGATGATCTGGAGCACCACCACAAGCGTGATCGTCCGCTTCAGATTGGGAAGCGTGATGTACCAGAACGCCTTGATTCCGCGCGCATCGTCGATGGCAGCTGCCTCGTAGATGTCTTTCGATATGTCCTGAATGCCCGCCAGAAAAAGGATCATCGCGATCCCAAGCGACCACCAGACCGTGGTGATCACGATCGCGGCCATGGCGAACTGCTGATCGGTGAGCCAGACGATGGGCGAGCCGCCCAGTGCCTCCGTAACGTTGGCGATCAATCCCTGCCGGGGCGAGAACATGATCTGCCAAATCAGCGTGACCACCGTCACCGACAGGACCTGGCTGAGAAAGAAGATCGTGCGCAGGATCGCCTTGGCGCGCGTCTCGCCATCCAACGCGGCGGCGAGTATCAATGCAGTGATCGTAACACCCGGAACGGCCAGCCCGACGAAGAGGATCGTGTTGCCGACCGTGGGCCAGAACCGGCGGTCGTACCAGCGCCCGTCCTCGCCGGGATAAAACCCCGGCAACAGGACGAACAGCGCCCCCGCGATCCCGATCGCCAGCGCCGTGGCGCGCGTCAGCCGTCCTTGTCGATACCCCAAAAAGGCCAGCCCGATCCCGAGGACACCAACGGTTTGCATGACCGGGCTGGCAAAGAGTCCCCATTCGATGTTCCGCCCCCAAAGGGTGCGGACATAGTTTTCCGTCCCGATGAACTCCTTCGCGCCGGGGTTGAAGGCGACGGCGAGCAGGTTCCAGTCGTGCAGACTGATCCAGACGCCCATGAAGAACGGGTAGATGAGGAACGCTGCGTAGACCGCGAGAAACGGAAACAACAAGACGGCCGCCGCCTGTGGCTGCGAGAGCCCCTGCCCCTTCCTCCACTTGTCCCGAAGCACCGGACACGCCCTCCCAAACGAGTCGATTCGGGCACATATTGGCTTGTGCTAAAAACTTTAGCAATATTTATTAGCTTTCAATTCTGACGGGAGCACCACCGTGGGTGAGTACAGCGAGAGCCAATCAAGCCGTGCGACGATGAAGGATGTCGCGCTCAGGGCGGGCGTATCGCAATCCACCGTCTCCTTTGTGCTGAACGGTAATGACAACATGCGCATCAGCGCTGAAACGCGCCGCCGTGTGCTCAAAGCGGTGGCCGAGCTGGGTTATCGCCCGCGCGGCGCCGGCCGCCCGCCGAAGGTTTCGGGAACGCGCGTCATCGGCCTGATGTTTGACGAGGTCGCCACCAGTCCCTTTGCCGCCATCTCGGTCGAGGGTGCGCAGGAAGAGGCTTGGAAATCGGGCGTAGTTGTCGAAGTTGTCATGACTGGGGGCGACCGCAGCTACGAAGCGGCTGTGCTTCGCAAGTGGGCGGCGGACCGGGTCCAGGGCGTGATCTATGCCTCGATCCTAACGCGTCGGGTCGAACCGCCGGATGCCCTCGCGCGACACCGTGCGGTTTTGATGAACTGTTATGACGACGACGAACTCTTTGCGTCTGTCGTGCCCGCCGAGCGTCGCGGCGGTGAGGCTGCAACCCAGGCGCTTCTGGACGCCGGTCACCGGAGAATTGCTTTTATTTCTGGCGAGTCCTGGATGGACGCATCGGATCAGCGGATGGAAGGGTATGAGCGCGCGCTTCGCCGTGCCGGCATGACGGTCGACACCAATCTGATAGAGACCGGGAATTTTCTACCGTCGGGGGGGCATACCGCGACACAAAGACTGCTGGACCGAACGAAGCCGGATGCCATTTTTTGCGCAAACGACCTCATGGCAGTTGGCTGCTACGAAGCTCTGAAGGAGCGAGGCGAGCGTGTTGGAAACACAATCGGCGTCATGGGCTACGACGACCAGGAAATCGCCCAACACCTCAATCCGCCGCTCTCGACTGTTCTTCTGCCACATCGCGAAATGGCTCAGTGGTGCGCTGCGCAACTGCTTTCTAAGGGTGAAATCACGGCAGAACGAAAACGGATGGAGTGCCCTCCCGTTCTGAGAGCGTCCCATGCCCGCGATATGGCGGATGGAACGGTTTCGGCCTCGTCCATATCTTGAGCGAGTATGGAACCACGCAAGTCCACAAAGCCGGGAAGTATTTCTGCCTCCGCACAATGACCGCCGGAGGCATCAGCTATGGCAGCAGTTTCGTCAGGCGTTTCTGTGAGATGCGCGCACGACGAGTTTCCGCTTCGTCCGCTGACCGGACATCGACATCGAGAGCTATCGTCGGCCGCTTCGCATCTCAAAGGACCTTCGATTGGTGGCTTCGGGCAAGTGTATGAGCCGAAAACGGACGGACGACGCTTGATGTGCTATGATCCTGCATGAGGAGGATGCCGATGTTCGAAATAGACACATTCATCTCCGACTGCGTCG
>WVSO01000023.1 GCA_015689745.1 Rhodobacterales bacterium HKCCSP123
GCCGGCGCTACTGCGTGGGCGCGGGCACGACAGCGCCGGGACCCGCCTCGGTCGTGTCGGGGTCGGCAGCCGGCGTCGGGCCGTCCACCGCCGCACCCTCGGTCGGCAGGCCGTTTTCCCAGGTGCCGCGAAGGACCTCGCCGCTGGCATAGCGCATGGTGCCTTCGCCTTGCCTGCGACCGTTGACGAAGCGCCCCTCGTAAACATCGCCGTTGGAATAGGTGGCGATGCCGAAGCCGTTGATCTCGCCATCCGCCCATTCTCCGACATAGGAGAAGGCGTTGGGTTCGGGCATGGTCAACCGGCCCTGCCCCGAGCGCTCGCCCGCGACGAACGTGCCGTCGTAGACCGAACCGTCGGTGTAGGTCGCCCGACCCTGACCATGGCGCAGGCCCTCTTCCCACTGGCCTTCGTAGCGGTACCCGTCGGGGTGGCTCATCACGCCCTGCCCGTGCTGGCGCGCGTTCAGGAACTGGCCCACGTAGGTCAGCCCGTTGGCATAGGTCGCGGTGCCCTGCCCCTGGATCACGCCCTCGACCCAGTCGCCCGTGTAGGAGGAGCCGTCTGGATAGGTGATCGTCCCGGTGCCATGGGCGAGGTCCTCGGCAAACTGCCCCTCGTACACCGATCCGTCGGGATAGGTCACGCGCCCCTGTCCGGCGATGCGCCCCTCGGACCATTGGCCGGTGTAGCTGTAGCCGTCCGTCGCGGTGAAGGTGCCTGTGCCGTGGCGCCGGTCATCGGCGAACTCGCCCTCGTAGATGTCGCCATTGGCATAGCGCACGACCCCCGTGCCCTGGCGCTGGCCGTTCACGAGCGCCCCCTCGAAGACATCACCGTTGGGCTGGCTGAGCGTGCCGGTGCCGTTGATCTGCCCGTTCGCCCATTGCCCTTCGTAGATGACGCCATCGGCCATCACCAGACGGCCGGTGCCGGCGCGCTGACCGCCCTCGAACTGCCCGGTGTAGGTCGCGCCGTCGGGATAGGTGATCGTTCCATCGCCATGCTTCAGCCCTTCGAGCCAGCCTCCCTCGTAGCGGTAGCCGTTCGGCCCGGTCATCACCCCCTGCCCGTGGTGCAACGCGTTCTGGAACTGGCCGGTATAGGTCACGCCATTGGAATAGGCCGCGGTGCCGGTGCCGTTGATGCGCCCCTCGGCCCATTCGCCCTCGTAGGTGGAGCCATCGGCGAAGGTGATCGTGCCCGTTCCCTCGGGCCGACCGGCGATGAAGGCACCCTCGTAGATCGAGCCATCCGGGAAGGTCGCGCGGCCCTGGCCGCGAATCTCTCCATCGACCCATTCACCCACGTATTCGTAGCCATTCGGCAGGCGGTAGGTGCCGGTGCCATGCTGTACGCCGTTTCGGAACTCGCCCTCGTAGATGCCGCCGTTGTCGTATTGCTGGATGTCGACCGTCAGGTCGGTCGCGTCCTGTGCCAGCGCGGGCGCGGCAAGGAGAATGGCGCCGAGCGCCATGGCCTTGGATGTCTTGAGCACGGGTCGCCCCCCCTGTCGTCGGTGCCCTGTTCGGCTTCGCGCCCAAAGCTAGGGGGTCGGGCGCGCGCGCGCAACGGGTTTGGCAGGAGGCGGGCGGGAGGTCGCCCGGCCCTTGGCCTCCGGGCGCATTCTGTTACATCTCCCGCGGTAACGCCGAGTATCGCCAACCGAAAGGGCACCCAATGGCCGAGCGGTTCCGCCTGAGCCTCGCACAACTGAACCCCACGGTGGGCGATCTCGAGGGCAACGCCGCGATGGCGCGCGAGGCCTGGACCGAGGCCAGGGACGCGGGCGCCGACATGGTCGCCTTCCCCGAGATGTTCCTGACCGGCTACCAGCTTCAGGACCTCGTGAAGAAACCGGCCTTCGCGATGGACGTGCAGCGCGTTCTGGCCCGGCTCGCCGAGGACTGCGCCGACGGCCCCGCCATCGGCATCGGCGGGCCGCTGCCGGGCGGCGCCAAGCCCTTCAATGCCTATTTCGTCCTGCAGGGCGGCACCGTCGCGGCGCAGGTGCTCAAGCACCATCTGCCGAATTACAACGTCTTCGACGAGAAGCGCTATTACCACGCGGGCGACCCTTCGGGCCCGGTGCGCGTCGGCCCACTGCGCATCGGCATCCCGATCTGCGAGGATGCCTGGTTCGAGGACGTGACCGAGACACTGGCCGAGACGGGGGCCGAGATCCTGCTGGTGCCCAACGGCTCGCCCTATCACCGGGGCAAGATGGACACGCGCCAGGCGATCATGGTCTCCCGCGTGATCGAGACGGGGCTGCCGCTCGTGTATCTCAACCTGCTCGGCGGGCAGGACGACCAGGTCTTCGACGGGGCAAGCTTCGTCTTGAACCCCCATGGCGTGCTGACCCACCAGATGCCCGCCTTCGAGCCCGCACTCATCCATGTCGATTTCGAGAATGGCCCCGAGGGATGGCAGGCCGTGTCCGGCCAAAAGGCCGCCCTGCCCGACACCTGGGAGGCCGATTACCGCGTCATGGTCGAGGCCTTGCGCGACTACATGGGCAAGACCGGGTTTCGCCAGGTGGTTCTCGGCCTGTCCGGCGGGATCGACTCGGCGCTCGTGGCCACCATCGCCGCCGATGCGCTGGGACCCGAGAACGTGCGCTGCGTGATGCTGCCCTCGCGCTTCACCTCCGAGACCTCGCTGGAGGATGCCGCCGATGTCGCCCGCCGGCTCGGCACGCGGCTCGACACCGTGCCGATCGGGCCCGCGCACGAGGCCGTGCTCGAGACGCTGGGACCGATCTTTGAAGGCACCGAACCGGGCATCACCGAGGAAAACATCCAGTCGCGCCTGCGCGGCGTCATGCTGATGGCGCTCTCGAACAAGTTCGGCGAGATGCTTCTGACGACCGGCAACAAGTCCGAGGTCGCGGTGGGCTATGCCACGATCTACGGCGACATGGCCGGCGGCTACAACCCGATCAAGGACCTCTACAAGACCCGCGTCTTCGAGACCTGCCGCTGGCGGAACACCCATCATTTCGACTGGATGAAGGGCCCGGAGGGCGAGGTCATCCCGCCCCGCGTGATCGACAAGCCCCCCACCGCAGAGCTGCGCGCCGACCAGAAGGACGAGGACAGCCTTCCTCCCTATTCCGATCTCGACGTGATGCTTGAGATGCTGATCGACAAGGAGGCGAGCGTCGCCGACGTGGTGGCGATGGGATATGACCGCGCCACGGTGAAGAAGATCGAAAGTCTGATCTACATCAGCGAATACAAGCGCTTCCAGTCGGCCCCCGGTGCCCGCCTGACCGAACGCGCCTT
The DNA here is from genome assembly GCA_015689745.1 of Rhodobacterales bacterium HKCCSP123. Lineage (GTDB taxonomy): Bacteria > Pseudomonadota > Alphaproteobacteria > Rhodobacterales > Rhodobacteraceae > Roseicyclus. The sequence goes on from WVSO01000023.1 coordinate 3,288, forward strand.
CTGGCTCGACCGTCGCTATCCCATCGTGAACCGCTGGCGCGACAACTCGGGAAACTGACCACGCCGGGCATGGCACGAAAAAGGGCGCCCGAAGGCGCCCCCGTGACCCCGCCCGATCGCGCCGCTCAGTGGACGCTGACGGGCGTCATGTCGTTCTGGCGCGCCACCACGAAGGCAAGCTTGCGGTCCTTCACCAGCGCCAACTGTTCGCCGTTCTCGCTGCCGATGGCATAGAGCGTCTCGAGCCCTTTTGCCTGCTCGCGGATCTCGTCGGGCAGGTCGGCCACGGCCACGGGCCGGATATAGACGATGGGCTGCCCCCGGGTGGCGGCTGCGTCATGTTCGTTGGTCATCCGTGTCACCCTCCTTTCAGCGTTTCGGGCCGCCATTGATGCGGATCGTCTGCACGACGCTTTCGGGCACCGCGCGCTTCAGGTCGATATGCAGGAGCCCGTGTTCCATCGACGCGCCCGCGACCTCGACCCCTTCGGCCAGCACGAAGCTGCGCTGGAACTGCCGTGACGCGATCCCGCGATGCAGGAATACGCGATCCTCTCCGGCGTCGGCCTGCTTGCCGCGGATCACCAGCTGCCGGTCCTCCAGCGTGATCGCGAGATCGTCCTCGGCGAAGCCGGCCACGGCCAACGTGATCCGGTACGCGTTCTCGCCGTATTGTTCGATGTTGTAGGGCGGGTATCCGTTCGCGTCGGCCTTCGCCGTCCGCTCCACCAGCCGTTCGAGTTGATCGAACCCCAGAAGAAAGGGATGCGATCCAAGGGTCAATTTCGTCATGCGGGGCACATCCTTGCATCAAGCGATCTGCACGTTGGGCGACACCCCGGTTTCGGCGATGCCGCAGTGCGGTTGATATGGGGCGCGGCCCGTGCCCTTGCAAGGCTTGGCGGATGCAGACCGGCGCGCTAGACTGCCCTCATCGGCCCGTGCGTGAAACGGATGCATCCCCAGATGAACGCCCCCAAAGGCCCTAGCGAGATGAGCCACGAGGATGTCCTCCGCGTGAAGCTCGAAGTGCTGCGCCGCGAGCATCGCGACCTCGACGACGCCATCGCGGCGCTGCATGACGCGGTGAACCCCGACCAGCTGACGCTGAAGCGGCTGAAGAAGCAGAAGCTGATGCTGAAGGACCGCATCTCGCGGATCGAGGACGAACTGACCCCCGACATCATCGCGTGACGTCGCGCAGGGCGCGCGCAAGGCCGACGTCGCGCTGGATGCGCGCATTGCTGACGTTGCGCCGCCTGCGCGCGTGGCTATAGTGCGCCGCTCAATCACGGGCTCGCGGGGTGCGGCGCATGGCGGATATCGAAGTGGGCATCATCATGGGCAGCCAGTCCGACTGGCCAACCCTGCGCGAGGCGGCCAGCATCCTCGACGAGTTGGGCGTACCCTACGAGGCACGCATCGTCTCGGCCCACAGGACACCGGACCGGCTCTGGGACTACGGCCGCACGGCCGCGGTCCGGGGTCTCAAGGTGATCATCGCGGGCGCGGGCGGTGCGGCGCACCTGCCCGGCATGATGGCATCGAAGACGCGGGTGCCGGTGATCGGCGTCCCGGTGCAGACCAAGGCGCTGTCGGGCGTCGACTCGCTCTATTCCATCGTGCAGATGCCCAAGGGCTACCCTGTCGCCACCATGGCCATCGGGGCGGCTGGTGCCGCCAACGCGGGCCTGATGGCCGCGGCGATCCTTGCGACCTCGGACGCCGCCCTGGCCGAGCGTCTCGACGCCTGGCGCGCGGCCCTCTCGGCCTCCATCCCCGAGGTTCCCTCGGATGACTGACCGCCTGCCGACCGGCGCCACCATCGGCATTCTCGGCGGCGGGCAACTCGGCCGGATGCTCGCCATGGCGGCGGCGCGCCTCGGTTATCGCTGCCACATCTACGAGCCGGGCGCGGCGCCTGCCGCTGACGTGGCCCATGCCTGGACGCAAGCCCCCTACGAGGATCTCGGCGCGCTGCGCGACTTCGCGCGATCCTGCGATCTGATCACCTACGAGTTCGAGAACATCCCCGCCGCCTCGCTCGACGTGCTGGCCGAGACGACCCCCCTTTTCCCCGACCGCCGCGCCCTCGAGATCAGCCAGGACCGGCTGACGGAAAAGACCTTCCTCGCGGGCCTCGGTCTCGCCACGGCCCCCTTCGCGCCCGTCGACACCCCCGCCGACCTCGCCGCGGCGCTGGCCGCGACGGCGACGCCCGCGATCCTCAAGACCCGCCGCTTCGGCTATGACGGCAAGGGCCAGGCACGGGTCATGGCACCGGACGAGGCCGAGGCCGCGCTCGCCACCCTGCAAGGCGCCCCCGCCATCGCCGAAGGCTTCGTCCGCTTCTCGCGCGAGATCAGCGTCATCGCCGCCCGCGGGCGTGACGGCACGGTCGCGGCCTACGACCCGGGCGAGAACGTGCATGTCGACGGCATCCTTTCCACCACCACGGTCCCCGCCGCCCTGCCCCTCCTGCAACGCACCGACGCGGTGCTCGTCGCCTCGCGTATCCTGACCGCGCTCGACTACGTCGGTGTCATGGGTGTCGAGCTTTTCGTCACTCCGCAGGGCCTCGTCGTGAACGAGATCGCGCCACGTGTCCATAACTCGGGCCACTGGACGCAGGCGGGCTGTGCCGTGGACCAGTTCGAGCAACACATCCGCGCCATTGCGGGCTGGCCGCTCGGCAACGGAGAGCGCCACGCCAATGTCGTGATGGAGAACCTCGTCGGCGAGGAGGTGACCCGTGCGCCCGCACTTGCCGCCGAACCGGGTGTCCAGATCCATCTCTACGGCAAGACCGAAACCCGGCCGGGCCGCAAGATGGGCCACGTCAACCGCGTGACCGGGCCGGCCTGATCCGCGCCTTCATCTTTCCCCAAATACGCATACTGTCCCCGACGCCCGCACCGGTGACAGGCACTCCGCGCCACAGCTTCACGCATCCCGTGGCAACGCGCCCCGAGGAGGGCGCCAAAGGCGCCTGACGAGGGGCGCCGCCCCCCTACTCCACGATCCGCTCGATCACGTCGATCAGCGTCATCTCGGGGTCGAAGGCCCCGGTCCGCAGGAACAGGACCGTCTCGGCGATGACCAGCGGGTTGTTCATCATGAAGGTATGGGTCACGGGCAGCACGATATGGTCAGCCATGCCTTCCACCCGCGTGCTCTCGACCGCCACCTTGCCGTCATCCTCGCCCGGGATGAGCGCCGAGTAGAACGGGTTCAGGGTCTGGTTCCCCGCGATCACGCCCAGCTCGAAATCGACCGGCGGCAGACGGTTCGGAAGATCGCTCTGCCCCGTTCCGAGCTGCATCCCGGCAGGGCCGTTGATCCATTCGAAGGGCTCCAGCGGCCCGAGCACGTCCACCAGGTCCGACCCCGCGTTCGGAGGGGCGAGCATCACCACCCTGCCCAGCCGGGCCGGCCGGTGGCGCGCGAGCCAGTAGCGCAACAGGATGCCGCCCATCGAATGGGTGACGAAATGGACCCGGTCCGCTCCGCAACGCGCCATCGCGGGCAGAAGCGTTGCCGGCGCCAGCTCGGCGATCGAGGCCTGGGTCGAGGGATAGCCGCGGTTCACGACCCGGTAGCCCTCGGCCTCGAGCGCCTCTTCCATCACCAGGAGCGAGGTCTCGGATCGCGCCAGACCATGCAGCAGCACGACGCATTCCTCGGCCCGCGCGGGAAGCGCGAGGGAAACAAGAAGGAGGAGCGGAGCCAGATGCCGGGTCATGCCCGGACCATATAGGCGAGGGCGCGCGCCCTCGCGAGGGGGATGGACGGCGCCCGCGACCTCGGCCAGTCTGCCGTCATGCCGACGCCCCGCCCCTTTCCCCGCCTCGCCGTCCGCGGCCTTCTCCTGATCGAGAACCGGCTGCTGCTGGTCAATGCCTGGGGCGGTGGGAAAAGCGACCTGCTCTGCGCGCCGGGCGGCGGGGTGGAGCCGCACAGCTCGCTCCCCGAGAACCTGATGCGCGAATTCCAAGAGGAAACCGGCCTCACCGTCGCGGTCGGCGCGCCCTGCCTCGTGAACGAGTTCCACGCGCCCGAACACGGCTTCCACCAGGTCGACATCTATTTCCGCGTCACGCTGGTCGCGGGCGATCCCTTCGCGCCCTGGACCGACCCCGAGGGCATCGTGACCGAGCGCCACCTGGTCGCCCGCGAAGACATGTCGAAATACCGCTACAAGCCCGACAGCCTGCCCGATGTGGCCTGGTCGGACATCATCCACTACGACGCGTTGGAGCCGCTCGTTCGCTGAGGCCAGAGCCCCCAGGCGATGCCGCCGATCACGAGCGCGCCCGCGCCCAGCATCCGCAGGCTCGGCGCCTCCGACAGGAGGTTCACGCCCCCCAGGGCGGCGATCACGGGCACGGAGAGCTGTACCAAACCGGCGACCGAAGCCCCGATCCGGGGCAGGACCGTGTACCAGAGCGCGTAACCCAACCCCGAGGTCACCCCCCCCGAGATGACCGCCAGGACGAGACCCGCAAGGCTCGCGTCGTTCACCGTGGCCCCGCCCGTCCGAACCAGAACGGCCAGGAACGCCGCCACCGTTGCCCAGACAAAAGCAGCGCCGGTGTCGCCCAGGGGATCCGCCGAACCTCGCCCGATCAGCGAATAGACGCCCCAGCCGGCAGCAGCAGCCCCCATCGCCGCCACCGCCCAGGGGGGTGTCGCGGCCTCTCCGCCCGGCCAGACAAGCCAGGCGAGCCCCGCCAGCGCCAGCCCCGCCCCCGCCCAGCGCCGGACGGGCAGACGTTCGCCCAGCATCAGCGCACCCGCGAACATCGTGACCTGCACGCCGCCGAACAGGATCAGCGCGCCGAGGCCCGCGTCCATCGCGACGTAGGCGACCGAAAAGCCCGCCAGGTAGGTGGTCAGCATCGCGCCGCCGAGGATGCGCCTGGGCTGCAACAGGGGCACGGAGCCGTGCCTCAGCCGGATCAGCAGCACGAGCACGGCGGCGCCCGCCACCGCGCGCACCAGCGCGAAATCGAGTGCACCGATCTCTCCCGCCCCGACAGCCGCGCGGTTCAGGACGGAGTTGGCGGCAAAGGCCACCATCACCAGGGCGGTGAGGGCCACCAGCTTCATGCCAGCATCCGCGCGGCGAGCGCGCCCGACAGGTGCGACACTCTCCCGCCCGCGATCGTCCCGCCGATGCGGCCCGCCGCGTCCAGGATGACGAGATCGGCGCGCAACCCCTCGGCGATGCGCCCGCGATCGGTCCAGCCCATGACCCGCGCGGGCCCCTCCGAGACCAGGGCCCATGCGGCAGGCCAACCGTAGCGGTCGCTCAGTTTCTGCGCGGCGCGGGCAAGCGTCGGGTAGTGGTAATCGGAGACGAGCGCATCGACGAGACCCGCCGCGACCAGCTCCTCCGCCGGGACCTTGCCGCTGTGCGAGCCGCCCCGCACCACGTTGGGCGCGCCCATGACGACCGGCTCGCGCGCCGCTTTCGCGGCTTCGGCGGCTGCGAGCGTCTCGGGGAATTCGCAGATATCAGCCCCAAGCGCCCGAAACTTGGCCCGATCCTCCGCCGTGTGGTCGTCGTGGCTGCCCATCCGCACGCCGAGTCCCGCGAGGCGCCCGGCCGCGCCGGCGACGGCTTCCCTGACCGCGGGTCCGTTGGCGTGAAGCTCGGTCAGCAACCGCTCATGCGCCTCGGGCGACCGGCCCGCCTTCAGCGCCTGCCCCGTCAGGCCCGGAGGGCGCTTGCCCGCAGCGAGCTGCGCATGGGGAAGGTGGTCGTTCCAGACGACGTAGCCCAGCCCGTAGCGCGCCACGAGAGCGACCATCGCGTCCAGCGTGTCGATCATGTGCGTCTCGACACGCAGCTGCATCTGCATGTCGGTCAGAGTTTCGGCACCGGCCAGTGTTTCGGCGAGCGTCGCCGCGAACTCGGGGCTGCGCATGCCGCCCTCCCAGCTCCAGAATTGCGCGAGAACGGCCGTGGTGATGCCGGCCGCCCCGCATTCCGCATCCAGACCGGCCAGCCCCGCGGCGGGGTGATCGACAGCCCCTCGGCGCGGCGCCATGTGCCGCTCGAATCCGTCGCCGTGCAGGTCGATGATGCCGGGCAGGATACGGTAGCCCGACAGGTCGATCTCGCGCCCGCCGCCCGGCGCGATGCGCCCCTCGGACAGCGACAGCGCCTCGCGCGCGAAACCGTCCGGCAGCAGGATCTCGGCCCCGGTGAAGCGCAGCGGCGGCAGGTCAGGCATCGTGGTAGGCCCGCGCGATGAGGACGGCCGGATCGGCGTCGGCAAGGCCCTTGGCGATCGCCGCGCGCTCCTCGGCCTCGGCGGCGGCCAGGGTCGGAGCCTCGACACCGACCTCGGCAGCAACGCGCTGGAAGACGTCGTTGTCCTTGAGAATGCCCGCGATGGTGAAGCCGGTGGTGGGGTCGTCGCCGAGAATCTTCGGCAGACGGTCGCGGATCATCGGTATGCCGGCCGGACCGCCGCAGAGGATCTCGAGCGCGGTCTCCAGCGGCAGGCCCGCCCGCTTGGCGACACGGAGCTGTTCGACAAGGCCCGCGACATAGGTCTGGAGCATCGAATTGTTGATGGTCTTCATGACCATGCCGGTGCCGAGCGGACCGACGTGGAAGATCCGATCGGTCAGGACGGCGAGTGCCCTCAGCGCGCGGGCCGCCTCATCGTCATTGCCGCCGAGGAAGATGCCGCACTGTCCCGCCGCGACCAGCTCTGGCCCGCCGGAGACCGGTGCATCCACGACGCAAGCGCCGGCCGCCGCGATGCGCTCCGCGCGCGCCTTGACCACACCCGGAACCACGGTGCTCGTCTCGACGATCAGCTTGCCCGCCAGGACGGTGCCGAGAAGCGCATCCAGCGTCTCGGCCACCGCGGCATCGTCGTAGAGCGATGTCACGAGGACATCGGATGCCGCGACCAGCGACGCAAGGTCGGGGGCGGTCGCCACCCCGTCCACGCCGCGACCGCTGCGTGTCCAGCCGGTGACCGGCACGCCCTGCGCCGCGAAGCGTGACGCCATGGCCGCGCCCATCCGGCCAAGCCCGATCACCCCGATCCTGTCCATCGCCTTGCCCCCTTTGCGTTCACAGGGTCTTTGGCATGGACGGGGCCGGACGGGCAACCTGCCCTTTGCTCAGGCGGCCTGACCCTCGCGGGTATGCAGCACGATCGCGCCGAGCCCCGCGAAGGCCAGCGCGAGAACGACAAGCCAGCCAAGGAAGGGGATCAGCCCGACGAGCCCCGCCACGAAGGCGCCCAATGCCGCGAGACCTGCCTTCCGCACCACACCCTCGGGGATGTCGTTGCCCATGCGCTGCCACAGGCCGACACCAAGGATATAGCTGCCGAGGACGTAACCGGCATAGCCCGCAAGCCCCGCACCGAACAGGAACGCGGGCAGAAGCGGGATGCCGATGATCGTCAGCGCAAGGACGAAGCCGGAGCCCACGATGGTCGACAGGAGCAGGAAGCCCGCCACCACGCTGCGACCGGGACGGGCCAGCGCCGTCTCGCGCCAATGGGCGACGTGGTCGGGCGCCATGGCGACGGCGGCGGTCGCCAGTGCGGCCACGAAGAGCACGCTCATCACGAAGCCGAAAAGCGCCGTGCGTACCGCGCCGCGCCGGAGATCGGCCACCGACGGGCCGATATCGCCGCGGAACTCCTCCATCTCGCGCCGCTCGACGCGGTCGGGGGGCGCGACGCGGTCGGGCACCTCGGTGCGCGCCCCTTCCTCGACATACAGGATCAGCCGCCCCGCGACCGTCGCGGCATCGCCCCAGTCGATCTCGTCGGCGGCGAGCATCAGATCTCCCGCGACGGGTGCGTCGAGCGTCAGCTCCCGCGCGGCGATCAGGGCCGAGCCCGAGATCGGTCCGGTGATCTCCGCGTCCTGCGCGAAGAGGCGGAGGTTGCCGCCGACGCCCTCTTCAACCCGGACCTCGGCCCCGAAGAGCGTCGCCGCGCCGGTAAGGGCTGCCGACACGGCGACCTCGTAGCCCGCGGCATAGACCGCGCCGCCCGGCGCGGCCGCGATCTCGACGATCCGGCCCGCCATGTGGACGGCGCCGCCGGTCGCGGCCGTCAGGTCCAGTTCTTCGCCAGCGGCGAAGAGATCGCCAGCGGTCTCCTGATCGAGTCGAAGGTCCTCGCCCGCGGCGTAGCGATCGCCGCCGAAGCCGAGGACCGCGGTCCCGTCATCCCTGTCCTGCGCCGCAGCCGGAATAGCGGCAAGGGTGATGGTGCAAAGAAGTCCGGCCAGTGCAGCGCGTCTCATCTGAGGGCTCCCTCGGGGTTGGTCACGGATTGGAATGACCCAACCCTGACGCAGGCCCGATGGGGTGTCCTTGACCTCGCTCAAGGGCGGTTTCCGGAGGGGCAAGGCACGTTCCGGCGCGCAGGTGCAAACGGCCGACACCGGAACGACAAAGGGGCCCGAAGGCCCCTTTGCGTGATTTCTGCTTCCTCGAGGGAGGCTTACATCATGCCGCCCATGCCGCCCATGTCGGGCATGCCGGCACCTGCGTCGTCCTTCTTCGGCTTGTCGGCCACCATCGCTTCGGTGGTGATCAGCAGGCCTGCGACCGATGCGGCGTCTTCCAGCGCGGTGCGGACGACCTTAGCGGGGTCGATCACGCCGAACTTGAACATGTCACCATATTCCTCGGTCTGCGCGTTGAAGCCGAAGGTCAGGTCGCTCGACTCGCGGATCTTGCCCGCGACGACCGAGCCGTCCACACCGGCGTTCTCGGCGATCTGGCGCAGCGGCGCTTCCAGCGCCTTGCGGACGATGGCGATGCCGGCATCCTGGTCGCTGTTCTCGCCCTTGACGCCGTCGAGCGCCTTGGCGCCCTGCACGAGGGCCACGCCGCCACCGACGACGACACCTTCCTGCACGGCCGCGCGGGTCGCGTTCAGCGCGTCATCGACGCGGTCCTTGCGCTCCTTCACTTCCACTTCGGTCATGCCGCCGACGCGGATGACGGCGACGCCGCCCGCCAGCTTGGCAACACGCTCCTGCAGCTTCTCGCGGTCGTAGTCCGAGGTGGTCTCTTCGATCTGGCCACGGATCTGGGCGACGCGCGCCTCGATCTCGGCCTTCTCGCCGTGACCGTCCACGATGGTGGTCTCGTCCTTGGTGATCGAGATGCGCTTGGCGGTGCCGAGCATGTCCATCGTGACGTTCTCGAGCTTCATGCCGAGATCTTCCGAGATCACCTGGCCGCCGGTCAGGATCGCGATGTCCTGCAGCATGGCCTTGCGGCGGTCGCCGAAGCCCGGTGCCTTGACGGCGGCGATCTTCAGGCCGCCACGCAGCTTGTTGACCACGAGGGTCGCAAGGGCTTCGCCCTCGACGTCCTCGGCGATGATCAGCAGGGGCTTGCCCGACTGGATGACCGACTCGAGCAGCGGAACCATAGGCTGCAGCGACGAGAGCTTCTTCTCGTGCAGCAGGATCATGGCGTCGTCGAGCTCGGCCACCATCTTGTCGGGGTTGGTCACGAAGTAGGGCGACAGGTAGCCGCGGTCGAACTGCATGCCTTCGACGACCTCGGTCTCGGTCTCGAGGCCCTTGTTCTCCTCGACGGTGATGACGCCGTCGTTGCCGACCTTCTGCATCGCATCCGCGATCTGGCGGCCGATTTCCTTCTCGCCATTGGCCGAGATGGTGCCGACCTGAGCGACTTCGTCGCTGTCGGTCACGTCGCGGGCGGCGGCCTTGATGTGCTCGACGACCTTGGCGGTCGCCATGTCGATGCCGCGCTTGAGGTCCATCGGGTTCATGCCGGCGGCAACCGACTTCATGCCTTCCTTGACGATGGCCTGGGCCAGAACCGTCGCGGTGGTGGTGCCGTCGCCGGCCTCGTCATTGGTGCGGGAAGCGACTTCCTTCACCATCTGCGCGCCCATGTTCTCGAACTTGTCTTCCAGTTCGATCTCCTTGGCGACCGACACACCGTCCTTGGTGATGCGGGGGGCGCCGAAGCTCTTTTCGATCACCACGTTGCGGCCCTTGGGGCCCAGCGTCACCTTCACCGCGTCGGCGAGGATGTTGACGCCCTTGAGCATGCGGTTGCGGGCATCGGTGTTGAACCGTACGTCTTTAGCAGCCATGATTTGCTCCTATTCCTGAATGGGTTGGTTGGAAAAGCGCGCGGCTCAGGCGATGACGCCGAGGATGTCGCTTTCCTTCATGATCAGCAGCTCTTCGCCATCGACCGTCACCTCGGTGCCGGACCACTTGCCGAACAGCACGCGATCACCGGCCTTGACGGCCATCTCGATCAGCTCGCCGGAATCCTTGCGGGCGCCGTCGCCGCAGGCGATCACTTCGCCCTCGGCGGGCTTTTCCTTGGCGCTGTCGGGGATGATCAGACCGCCCTTGGTCTTCTCGTCGGATTCGACACGGCGGACCAGAACACGGTCATGCAGCGGTTTGAATGCCATCTCTCGAACTCTCCTCTCGGGTTCGGTTATGTCTCTCCCGTTATCACTCGCCCGTGGTGAGTGCTAACGGCGCGGAGATAGGGAGGCCGCGCGGGGCTGTCAACGCCCCGTCGTGCGGCTTTCTGAAGTTTTCCCGCTCCGAGAACACCGGTGCCGGCTCTGCGGCACGGTTGCCCCCTGACAATCCGGGTTCGCTTCGCTAAGAGGCGCGCGAGATCAGACACAACCCGCGGAAGTGACCCATGACCACCCTCGTTTTCGGCCATAAATCGCCCGACACCGACTCGACCGGATCGCCCATCATCTGGGCCTGGTACCTGAGCGAGGTGAAGGGCACCGCCGCCGAGCCCGTGCTGCTGGGCGAGCCCAACACCGAAGCCGCCTTCATGCTGGCGCGCTGGAACCTCGACAAGCCGCGCATCGTGGCGGGCGTGGAGGCCGGCACGCCGGTGGTGATCGTCGACACCAACAACCCCGCCGAGCTGCCCGAAGGGATCAACGACACCGACATCCAGGCGATCATCGACCATCACAAGCTGGTCGGCGGGCTGGAGACCAAGGGCCCGATCGACATCCGCATCGAGCCGCTCGCCTGCACCGCCACGATCATGCGCAAGATGATCGGCGATGATCTGGCAAAGGCGCCCGAGGGCGTGAAGGGCGCGATGCTGTCCTGCATCCTGTCGGACACGCTGGAATTCCGCTCGCCCACCACCACCGACGAGGACCGCGCCGTGGCCGAGGCGCTGGCCGCCGACCTGGGCATCGACATCCCCGGCTACGCCGCCGAGATGTTCGCGGCCAAGTCCGATGTCTCGGCCTTCTCCGAGGCGGAGCTGCTGCGGATGGATTCGAAGACCTACGAGGTGGGCGGCAAGACCTTCCGCGTCTCGGTCCTGGAAACCACCTCGCCCGGCACGGTGCTGTCGCGCAAGGACGCGCTGGTCGCCGCCATGCCGACGGTCGCCGAGGAAGACGGCGCCGACCAGGTGCTGCTGTTCGTGGTCGACATCCTGCGCGAGGAATCGACGCTTCTGGTGCCCAACGACCTGGTGAAGCAGGTGGCCGAGAAGAGCTTTGCCACCGTGGTCGGCGATGCCGACAGCGTGGTCCTGCCCGGCGTCGTCAGCCGCAAGAAGCAGATCATCCCGAACCTCGCGCTGTAATCGCCGACGAAGAACGTGATCGAGGCGGTCCCGGCCGGGGCCGCCTTTTTTCGTGCGGGGCCGTGGTGCAGGCGCGCTCCGCTCTCGACGCCTCTGCCCCGAGGGCCTAAACCGCCCCTGACGGACCAGCAGGAGCGCCCCCATGACCCGTATCATCGACAGCCTCGCCGAGATCTCCGGCCAGTATGACGCGGTCTTCTGCGACCTCTGGGGCTGCGTGCATGACGGGGTTCGCGCCTTTCCGGCTGCGGTCGAGGCGCTGCGCGCGTTCAAGGCGCAGGGCGGGACGGTGGTGCTGCTCACCAACGCGCCGCGACCGCGCGCGAGCGTCGCGAAGCAACTCGACCGGCTGGGCGTGCCGACGGATTGCTGGGACGTGATCGCCACCTCGGGCGACAGCGCGCGGGCGGCGATGTTCGAGGGCGTCGTGGGCCGGAAGGTCTGGCACATCGGCGAGCCGCATGACGCGCCCTTCTTCGAGCCGTTGGAGCTGCTCTCCGATCCCGTCGAGATCGAGAAGGTGGAGCTGGGCGAGGCCGAGGGCATCGTCTGCACCGGCCCCTTCGATCCCCATGCGGACCCGTCGGTGATGCGCCCGCAGTTCCTGCTGGCGAAAACCAAGGGGCTGAAGCTTCTCTGCGCCAACCCCGATATCGTGGTGGACCGGGGCGAAAGCCGGGAATGGTGCGCCGGCGCGCTGGCGCAGCTTTATACCGAGATGGGGGGCGAGAGCCTGTATTTCGGCAAGCCGCATCCGCCGATCTACGACCTTGCGCGGCGGCGCTTGCAGCAGATCGGCAAGCCCGCCTCCGACGACCGCATCCTCGCCATCGGCGACGGGATCCGCACGGACGTGCTGGGTGGGATGGGCGAGAACATCGACACGCTCTTCATCACCGGCGGGCTTGCACGCGAGGAGACCGGAACGGTGGAGCAGCCGGATCCCTCGAAACTCGTCCGCTTCCTTGCCGAGGCCGAGCTCGAGCCCACCTGTTCCATCGGCATGCTGCGCTGATGTTCCATGATTTTCGCCGCGCTGCGCGCGCCGACCCGGCGGCGGGCGCACGCCCGCCGGCGGCCCCTTTGCCGCGCGGCACGCACGAGCCGGGTGTCGTGCGCGTGGCGGCCTTGCGCATGCGTATTTTCGGAAAGATGAAGGCCACAAGCCGCGCAACATAATTGCGACATTACGCGCCTCAGGCGCATTTTATTACTTTCTGCATTGCAGAACCGCCCCATCCTGGCGTAAGAGGGCGGCAAGATGCAGGAGACTCAGCCCATGCTCGACAACATCATGACCGGCACGATCGTCATCGAGGATCTCGAGATCGGCATGAAGCGTTCGCTTCAGAAGCTGATCACCGACCATGACATCGAGCTTTTCGCCGAGGTCTCGACCGACCGGAACCCGGTGCATCTGGACGATGACTATGCCCGTGACACGATCTTCGAGGGGCGCATCGCCCATGGCATGCTGACCGCCGGCCTGATCTCGGCGGTGATCGGCGAGCAGCTTCCGGGGCATGGCACCGTCTACCTTGGCCAGACGCTGAAGTTCATGGCCCCCGTGCGCCCCGGCAACATGGTCCATGCCGAGGTCGAGGTGATGGAGATCGACCATTCCCGCCGCCGCGTGACGCTGGCCACCCATTGCCGTGTCGGCAAGACCGTGGTGCTGAAGGGCGAGGCCCTCGTCCTCGCGCCCTCGCGCAAGTTCGACTGACGCCGCGCGCTTGCGCATTGCCGCCGGGGCGGCTACCCGTCCCCCATGCGGATCCTGCGTGACCCACAGTATACCCGTCCGGAAGACCGCGGCGCTTCGGCCGCGATCGGGAATTTCGACGGCGTTCACCGCGGCCACCGGCATGTGATCGACCTTGCCCGCCGCCCCGGCGCTGCCCTCGGCGTCGTCACCTTCGAGCCGCATCCGCGCGAGTTCTTCGCGCCCGACGCCCCCCCCTTCCGACTGATGAACGCCGAGGCCCGCGCGCATCGGCTGGAGAAGCTGGGCGTGGAGCTGCTGGCCGAACTGCCCTTCGACGTGCGGCTCTCGTCGCTGACGGCGGAGGAGTTCGCGCGCGACGTGCTGGCGGGTGGCCTTGGCCTGAGCCATGTCGTCGTCGGCGCGGACTTCTGCTTCGGCAAGGGGCGCGCGGGCACCGCCGCGATGCTGCGCGACTTCGGTGCGCGCTACGGCTTCGAGGTGACCGTGGCCGAGCTTCTGACCGCCGAGACCGGCGCGGTCTCCTCCACCGCGATCCGCGCGGCCCTGACCGAGGGACGCCCGCGCGCAGCGGCCGACATGCTGGGCCACTGGCACCGGATCGAGGGGCCGGTCCTTCATGGCGAGAAGCGGGGGCGCGAGCTGGGCTATCCCACGGCGAACATGGCGCTCGACGGGCTGCACGTGCCGCGCCTGGGTGTCTATGCCGTGCTGGTCGACGTGCTGGAGGGGCCGCACAGGGGCACCTATCACGGGGTGGCGAACCTCGGGATACGGCCGATGTTCGAGCGGGAGACGCCGAACCTCGAGACCTTCCTTTTCGATTTCAAGGGGGATCTTTACGGGCAGCACCTGTCCGTCGGGCTGGTGGAGTGGCTGCGCGGCGAAGCGACGTTCGACGGGCTCGACGGGCTCATCACGCAGATGGACGCGGACAGCGCGCGGGCGCGCGGGATCCTGGGGGCGCTTTGAGAGAGCGTTTCTGGGACCATGTGCCGATGGCGAAGATGACGCCCGACGAGTGGGAGGCGCTTTGCGACGGCTGCGGCAAGTGCTGCCTCAACAAGCTGGAGGACGAGGAGACGGGCGAGGTCGCGCTGACGCGCGTCGCCTGCCGGTTGCTCGACGATCAGAGTTGTCGCTGCGGGCAGTACGAGATCCGCAAGGTCTTGGTGCCGGAATGCATCCGGCTGACGCCCGAGACGATGGGCGATGTTGCCTATTTCATGCCGGAAACCTGCGCCTACCGGTTGCTCCACGAGGGCAAGCCGCTGAAGTGGTGGCACCCGCTGATCTCGGGCGACCCCGAAAGCGTGCATGAGGCCGGGGTCAGCGCGCGCGGCCTGTCGGTGCCCGAATTCGAGGTGCCGGAAGAGGATTGGGAAGATTACATCATCGAGGAGCCGGGCACGTGAACTTCGCCTCTGACAACACCGGGCCGGTGCATCCGCGCATCATGGAGGCGGTCATGGTCGCCAACGCGGGCAGCGCGATGCCCTATGGCAACGACGACACCACCCGCGCCGCTCGGGACGCGGTGCGCGCGCTTTTCGAAGCGCCCGAGGCGGCGGTGGAATTCGTCGCCACAGGCAGCGTCGCAAATGCGCTGGCGCTGGCCTGTCTCGTGACGCCGTGGGACGGTGTCTTCTGCCACCGGGTCGCCCATGTGGAAGAGGACGAGTGCGGCGCGCCGGAGTTCTATTCGAACGCCAAGCTGATCCTCGTCGATGGCGACGACGCGAAGATGGGGCCGGACGCGCTGGAGGCCGCGATCCTGCAGGCTGCCGACCGCGGCGTACATGGTGTGCAGCCCGGCGCGGTGACTTTGACCAACATCACTGAGCGCGGCACGGTCTACACCCTGGCCGAGATCCGCGCCCTGACCGACGTGGCGCGGGCCCATGGCCTGCCGGTCCATCTGGACGGCGCGCGCTTCGCCAATGCCTGCGCAGCGCTCGGGTGCAGCCCGGCCGAGATGACGTGGAAGGCGGGCATAGATGCGGTCAGCTTCGGCGGAACGAAGAACGGCTGCATGGGGGTTGAGGCGGTGGTTCTGTTCGACCCCGCCAGGGGCCGCGAGCTTGAGCTGCGCCGCAAGCGGGGCGGGCACCTGTTCTCCAAGCACCGGTTTCTCTCGGCGCAGATGGGTGCCTATTGCGAGGGTGGCCTGTGGCTCGAGATGGCAGAGGCCGCGAATGCCCGCATGGCGCAGCTCTTGCAGGGACTCGCCCGCGTGCCAGGTGCGCGCATGGCGCATCCGGCCGCGGCAAATCTCGGATATCTCGACCTTCCGCGCGACGCCCATGAGCGCGCCTTTGCCGCCGGGGCGAAATACTACACCTATCCGGGCGACGCGATGGACGTCGCGCAAGCGGGCGCGCATGTCCGGTGCCGCATCGTCTGCGATTGGTCGAAACCGGCGGAGGATGTCGAGGCGCTGCTTGCCGCCTGGGCAGGCTGAGACCGGGGGTCAGGCGAGACCGTCGAGAAAGATGCCGATCGCCGCCGCGACCGCAGCCGGATGCGTGATCGGAACCATGTGTCCGGCCCCGTCGATCACGACGCGGCTGTGGCCGGGGAACGCGGTGCCGAGGGCCGTCTGGACCGCGGATATCACCGGCGGGCTCTCGCCCCCTTCGATCAGCAGGACCGGACAGGCCAGCTGCCCCAGCCGCGGGAGGAGACCTGCGCGATCGTCATGGAGCGCGGGGTGGCTGGCGACGATCACCCAGATCCGGTCGATCATGTAGCGCCGCTGCGCGACGGGCATCGCATCGAGCGGGGTTCCGCCGCCCCAGAGCGACAGGAAAAGGCGCGCTGCGCCCTCATGGTCGCCGGCCTCCCACAGCGGGTCGAGACCCGCGATGGCCGCGTCATGGGCGCGGGAGGCAGGATGGCCGGCAGCGGCGGCGAACAGGACCGGCTCGATCAGGGTCAGGCTCGCCACCCGGTCGGGATGGTCGAGCGCGAGCCGCAAGGCCACCGTCGCGCCGAAGCTGTGACCGACCAGGTGGCAGGGCGTATCGGGAAGATGACCGGCCGCGGCCCGGGTCGCCTGGTCGTGATAGTCGAGGGACGGATCGCGGGCAGGCCCGCGTCCGTGGCCGACAAGGTCGGGGGCGGTCATCGTCAGGCGATCGGAGAGGGACCGGGCCAGGCCATCCCAGGCGCCGGAATGGGCAAGCGAACAATGCAGGAGCACGGCAGGCTCGCCACCCTGCCCCCAGCTACGGGCGAAGCCGCTCACAGCTTGCCGGCAAGGTACAGGTCCAGGTCCTCGATCCGGTCCTGGCCCCAGAACCTCTCGGAGCCGTCGACGATGTAGAAGGGCGCGCCGAAGACACCCGCGCTCACCGCCTCCTCGGTGTGGCGCACGTAATCCTCGGCTCCGGCCAGCATGCCCATCCCGGCCAGACCGCGGTCGAAACCCGCGGCCTCCAGGCAATCGGCGATCACGTCATCCTCGGCGATGTCGCGCCTGTCGCGCCAGACGGCGCCGGTGAAGGCGTGGACGAGCGCGCCGAGGTCACCGCCCCCGGCCTTCCGGGCCGCGATGAACGCATAGGACGACGGTGCGGGGTTCACCGCCCGATACGGCGGGTCCAGATCGAGCGGAAGGCCATGCTTGGCAGATTGGCGGCGCAGCTCCTGCAGGCGGTACTCGAGGCGCGCGGGGTGGCGCTCTTTCACGGGGGTGCCGCCGGTGCGCGCGAAGACCGTGCCGGTCAGGTCCATCGGCTTGTAGGTGATGGTCGCGCCGTGCCGGGCAGCCACCTCCTCCATGCGCGTGCCGGCAAGGTAGGTGTAGGGCGAGACAGTGGAGAAGTAGTAATCAATCTGGGCCATGTGCGGCGCCCCTTTCTTTTCGGCTTTGCGCGGACAGTAGACGGGTGCTAGGGGGTGTCAACATCCCGGGCCGGGGGCCCCGGGGAAGGCTGCCACGAGGGACACCAGACATGCCTGCACAAGACCCGAAGCTCATTTCCGGGAACGCCAACCGTACGCTCGCCGAGGCGATCAGCCGCCGGATGTCGATGCACAGGGGAATGCAGGTCGGATTGGTCGATGCCCGGGTCGAGCGGTTCAACGATGGCGAAGTCTTCGTCGAGGTCTTCGAGAACGTCCGCGGCGAGGACATGTTCATCATCCAGCCGACCTCGAAGCCGGCCAATGACAACCTGATGGAGCTGCTGATCATGGCCGACGCGCTGCGCCGGTCCTCGGCGGCGCGGATCACCGCCGTGATCCCCTATTTCGGTTACGCAAGGCAGGACCGCCGCACCAAGGCACGCACGCCGATCAGCGCCAAGATGGTGGCCAACATGATGACCGCGGGCGGGATCGAGCGGGTCCTGACGATGGACCTGCACGCGGCCCAGATCCAGGGCTTCTTCGACATCCCGGTCGACAACCTCTACGCCTCGCCGATCTTCGCGCTCGACATCCTGCACCAGATGAACGGCGACATGTCCGACGTCATGGTCGTCTCGCCGGACGTGGGCGGCGTGGCCCGCGCGCGCGAGCTGGCGACGCGCATCGGTGCACCGCTCGCCATCGTGGACAAGCGCCGCGAGAAGGCGGGCGAGGTCGCGGGCATGACCGTGATCGGTGAGGTGACCGGGCAGAAATGCATCATCGTCGATGACATCTGCGACACCGCCGGAACGCTCTGCAAGGCGGCCGATACGCTGATGGAAGCCGGCGCGACCGAGGTCCACGCCTACACGACCCACGGTGTCCTGTCGGGGCCCGCGGTCGAACGGATCACCGGCTCGGTGCTGAAGTCGCTCGTCATCACGGACACGATCGAGGCCACCCGGGAAGCTGCCGCCTGCCCCAACATCCGCATGGTGCCGACGGCCCCCATGTTCGCGCAGGCGATCGTCAACATCTGGAACGGCACCAGCGTCTCGTCCCTCTTCGACACGAACAGCCTCGTGCCGATCTACGAGGGGCTCTACCCCAAGGGGATGTGGGGCCGCTGAGCCGCTAGCGCGTCGCCTGCCGCCAGGCGACGGGCAGGACGACCGCCACGATCAGGGCGGCCAGAGCGAAGGGCGCGCCGGGCCAGTAGAGCGGCGCCCCCTCGCCCACGAAACCTCCGAAGACCGGCGTGAAGACCAGCGGCGCCAGCACCGCCGCGAGCGAGGCGAGCGCCGCGATCACGCCCTGCACCATGCCCTGCCGGTCCTCGTCCACGCTGTTGGCTGCCATCGCCGTCAGAGTCGGCGGCACCAGGTCGGTCAGGGCCGAAAGCGGCAGCAGGATCACGACCGCCCAGAGCGCCGTGGCGACGCTGAACCCCGCGAATGCCACCAGCGACAGGGCCAGGCCCGCGAGCATCAGCCACCGTTCGCCCAGCACCGCGATGGCCCGCGGCATGACGAAGACCTGCGACAGCGCCGCCAGCAGCCCGTAGGCCGACAACGACAGGCCGATCACCAGCGTGGACCAGCCAAAGACCTCGCGGCCCCAGAAGCTCCAGAGCGTGACATAGACCATGTTCGCGAACTCGAAGAGGCCGAGGCAGACCAGCGGGATGGCAAGGCCGCGGATGCGGAAGGCGCGGAAGATCGTCCCGAACGGGTTCAGGTCCCGCGCGCCGAAGGGGCGGCGATGCTCGGGCCGGAGCGACTCGGGCAGGACAAACAGACCGAAGGCCACGTTCAGCGCGGCCAGCCCCGCCGCCAGCCAGAAGGGCGCCGAGACGTGCCAGGCCGCGGCAACGCCACCAAGCGCGGGGCCGAGCACGAAGCCGATGCCGAAGGCTGCGCCGATCAGCCCGAAGCGGGCCGCGCGCGCCTCGCGCGGGGTGATGTCCGAGACATAGGCGGTGGCGGTGATGTAGGTCGCGCCCGCCAGCCCCGCGAGCGTGCGACCGACGAGGAGCAGCCAGAAGGCGTCGGCCAGCGCCATGATGACGTAGTCCAGCGCAAGGAAGGCCAGCGCCGCCAGAAGCACGGGCTTGCGCCCGAAGGCGTCCGAGATCGAGCCGACGATGGGCGCGAAGATGAACTGCGCCGCGGCGTAGGAGGCCAGAAGGATCCCGCCCCAGAACGCCCCCTGCCCCGCATCCGCCGCGCCGACCCGGTCCATCAGCTCGGGCATGATCGGGAAGACGATGCCGATCCCGATGGCGTCGATCATCAGGGTGGCGAGGATGAAGAGAAAGGGGCCGGTCGGGCGGGTCATGTCCCGCTATGGGTCGGGGTGAAGGGGAAGGCAAGGTCGCGGCGCTTGCCGAGCACCGATGAACACGGGCCGCAAGTGTCAGCGGCAAACCCTTCCTCGACAATGCCTCGCGCTTGCATGCAGATGAACGCATGTCGCTGATCCATGATCTTGAGACGCTGGAGAGAACTGTCCTGCAGACCGACCCCGGTTTCCGGTCAATCGACCGCGAGGACCTGGATCGTCACATCGGCGAGGCCCGGCAAGACGCCCTTGCCGATGCGAAGGACGCGTTCCTCCTTTCGCTGATGCGGCTCATGGCTCTTCCGCGGAACGGGCATACACGGCTGATCCCGAACACCGCCATCTCGGTCCTGCCTTTCAGGTTCGCAAACATCGGCACCGATGTCCGGCTGCTTGCGGCCCCGTCCGGCCCTGCCGGGGCGGTCGGCGGCGCATTGATATCCATCAACGGAATTCCCCTGGGCGAGATCGAACGCGCTGCGGAGACTGTCCTGGCCGGAACACCGCAACGAAGACGCGTCATCGGGCCGATCCTGTTCGCCTGGCCGGGCGCGTTGGTCGGCTTGGGCGTGTGGTCCGGCAGCGGCACACTTGAATACGGGATACGCAACGATGCGGGACGGATCAGCGCGCTGGTTCCGGACATGGCAAACAGGGTTCCCGGATCCGCGCTCTACCCGCGAAACGAGCATGGGAAAGCCGACGCCTCCTGGTCTCCCGAGAGCTTTCTGGAGGTATGGGACTACGGTCAACGCGGACTGCTCATGGCGCTTCCGAGTTTCTTGGACCCCGATGAAACCGACTTGTCGAAGGCGATTGCCAAGGCGGCAAGCCTCGCACGATCGCGCCCCCATGCGCCGCTTCTTCTTGATGTTCGAGGCAATACGGGCGGCGACTTTCTCCGGACGATGCCCTTGATCGACGCGATCTCGGGGGGTGCGGAAGATCGGCGGGTCGGCGTGCTTGTCGACAAGTTCACCTTCTCAGCCGCCATCGTCTTCGTCGCCCTCCTGAAGCACCGTCTCGGAACACGGTTGGAGCTCATCGGGGAAGAGATGGGGGACGGCCTGACATTCTTCGCGGAAGGAGGAACGATCGACCTGTCGAGCGGCGCAGTCGTACGATACTCATCGGCCCTTCATGACTGGGCGGGCGGTCGCATCGACGACACCACTCCGACCGAGATCGCCGAGAAGATCGTCCCGGTCGGATCGCTGGAGTTGGACCGGAGCTGGACCGGGCATCCGGACGACGACGCATCGCGGGATCGGCTCTGCCGCGAGGTGCTCGACAGCCTGAACTCCTAGTCGGTTGCCTGCTTTGTCGCACAGCGCCCGAACTGCGTCAGTAGAGCTGCCAATCATCCTCGTCCGACAGCTCGCCAAGCGCCATCCAGTCGGCGCGGATGCGGGCGACACGGCTGTCGCCCCAGGTGCGGAAGACAAGCACGAAGCCCTCTGGTGTGATGGTCTCGGCGCGCAGGTCGGCGCGCTGGTTGGTGTCGCCGCCGGTATCCCACATCGAGATCGCGACCTGCACCATCGGCTGCGCCCGGAACGCCTCGGAAAAGGTCACGGCATGGCGCGACTCGCGCGGGCCATCCCCGGACCACATCGGACCGTTGTCCTCGAGATCGCTGAACATGATGACCGAGTCCTGTTCGACCCCGATCATGTGGTGAGAGAGACGTTTCATCCGTCGCCTTGTCCGCTCCGCTCGATCCCTGCTCGATACCGGACGACTATGCCCGGCCCGTGGACAGATACCGGCAAAAGCGGGGCATTGACGATAGAAAAGGCCCCCGCAGCACGCTGCAGGGGCCTTTTCGGGTCATCACGCGCGGGCGTTCAGCCCATCATGTGTCCCTTGGCGGCCTCCATGTCGGACAGGAGCTTGGCCATCGCATCCGCGGCATTCTGGGGTGCCTCGGTGTCGGCACGAGCCTTGTCGAGAGCCTCGCGCGCCTCGGCGATGAAGCCGTCCATCATCTCGGCCGTGACCTCGCTGACCGGCAGGGCACGCTCGGCCAGCACGGTGACCGAGGGGCCCGCCACGTCGGCGAAGCCGCCGGTGACGAAATAGGCCGTCTCCGCGCTGCCTGCAGCACCCTCGACGCGGAGGACACCGGGACGCAGCGTGGTGATCATCGGTGCGTGATCGGCCATCGCCGTCATGTCCCCGTCCGCGCCCGGGATCTGCACGGCGTCCACCTCGAAGGAGGCGAGGCGCCGCTCGGGCGAGACCAGGTCGAATTGCATCTTAGCCATTTCGGCCCCCTTACGCGGCCTCGGCCGCCATGCGTTCGGCCTTGGCGATCACCTCGTCGATGCCGCCGACCATGTAGAAGGCCGCTTCCGGCAGGTGGTCGTACTCGCCGGCGACGACAGCCTTGAAGGACGAGATCGTCACGTCGAGCGGAACCTGCACGCCGTCCGAGCCGGTGAAGACCTTGGCCACGTCGAAGGGCTGGCTGAGGAAACGCTGGATCTTCCGGGCACGGGCCACGGTCAGCTTGTCCTCTTCCGACAGTTCGTCCATCCCGAGGATCGCGATGATGTCCTGCAGCGACTTGTAGCGCTGGAGGATCCCCTGCACGTCGCGGGCGACCTGGTAGTGCTCTTCACCCACGATCTGCGGGTCCATCAGGCGCGAGGTCGAGTCGAGCGGGTCCACGGCCGGGTAGATGCCCAGCTCGGAGATGGCGCGCGACAGAACGGTCGTGGCGTCGAGGTGGGCGAAAGTCGTGGCCGGTGCCGGGTCGGTCAGGTCGTCCGCGGGAACGTAGACGGCCTGGATCGAGGTGATCGAGCCGGCCTTGGTCGAGGTGATGCGTTCCTGCATCGCGCCCATGTCGGTGGCCAGCGTCGGCTGGTAGCCCACGGCCGAAGGGATACGGCCCAGAAGCGCCGACACCTCGGAGCCTGCCTGGGTGAAGCGGAAGATGTTGTCGACGAAGAACAGAACGTCGGTGCCCGAGGCGTCGCGGAACTGCTCGGCCAGCGTCAGGCCGGTCAGCGCGACGCGCGCACGTGCGCCCGGCGGTTCGTTCATCTGGCCGTAGACCAGCGCCACCTGGCTGTCGGCCAGGTTGTCGGGCTTGATCACGTTCGATTCGATCATCTCGTGGTAGAGGTCGTTGCCCTCACGGGTCCGCTCGCCCACACCGGCGAACACGGAGTAGCCCGAGTGCACCTTGGCGATGTTGTTGATCAGTTCCATGATGAGAACCGTCTTGCCCACGCCGGCACCGCCGAAGAGGCCGATCTTGCCGCCCTTGGCGTATGGCGCGAGCAGGTCCACCACCTTGATGCCGGTCACGAGGATCTCGGACTCGGTCGACTGGTCGTTGAACTCGGGCGCGGGCTGGTGGATCGAGCGGTACTCGTCCGCCTCGACCGGGCCGCCTTCGTCCACGGGCTCGCCCACCACGTTCAGGATGCGGCCCAGCGTTGCGGTGCCCACGGGCACCGAGATCGGCTTGCCGGTGTCCTTGACCTCCTGGCCGCGAACGAGGCCCTCGGTCGCGTCCATCGCGATGCAGCGCACGGTGCCTTCGCCGAGGTGCTGTGCAACCTCGAGCACAAGGCGCTTGCCGTTGTTGTCGGTCTCGAGCGCGTTCAGGATCTCGGGCAGGTGGCCGTCGAACTGCACGTCGCAGACGGCGCCGATGACCTGGGTGATTTTTCCGACTTCATTTGCCATGTGTCGTGTCTCCGGTTCTTAGAGCGCTTCAGCGCCCGAGATGATTTCGATCAGCTCGTTGGTGATGACGGCCTGACGCGAGCGGTTGTACTCGATCGTCAGCCGCTCGATCATGTCGCCCGCGTTGCGGGTCGCGTTGTCCATCGCGGACATCCGCGCGCCCTGCTCGGAGGCGCCGTTTTCAAGCAAGGCGGCAAAGATCTGCGTGGCCACGCCGCGCGGCAGCAGGTCCTCGAGAACGGCCTCTTCCGAGGGTTCGTACTCGTAGAGCGGGCCGGTATCCTCGGCCGCGTCTTCGGCCGCGTCGAACTGGGCCGGGATGATCTGCGTTGCGGTCGGGACCTGGCTGATCACCGACTGGAAGCGGTTGAAGAAGATCGTGGCGACGTCGAACTCGCCCGCGTCGAAGCGGCCGAGGATGTCCGACGCGATGCCGGCGGCATCGGCATAGCCGAGGCGCTTCACCTCGCTCAGGTCGACATGGCCGACGAACTTGTCGGCATGGTCGCGCTTGAGCTGCTCACGGCCCTTCTTGCCGACGGTCAGGATCTTGACCGTCTTGCCGTCGCGCAAAAGCTCGTGAATGCGCGTGCGCGCCAGCTTCACGATCGACGAGTTGAAACCGCCGCACAGGCCGCGCTCCGCCGTCATCACGACCAGGAGATGCACGTCCGACTTGCCGGTTCCGGCCAGAAGGCGGGGCGCGCCTTCGGCGTTGCCCACGGCGCGGGCGAGGCCGGACATGACGGCCTCCATCTTCTCCGCGTAGGGGCGCGCCATCTCCGCCGACTCCTGCGCACGGCGCAGTTTCGCGGCGGCGACCATCTGCATCGCCTTGGTGATCTTGCGGGTCGACTTGACCGACGCGATCCTGTTCTTGAGGTCCTTGAGATTGGGCATCTGTCAGACCCCTCAGGCGAAATCGGCGGCGTATTCGTCGAGTGCAGCCTTGATCTTGTCCGCGGCGTCGCCCTTGACCTTGGGATCCTCGGTGGTGATCCAGTCCAGCACGTCCTGCTTCTTGGAGCGCAGGAAGGTCACGAGACCCCTCTCGAAGCGGCCCACGTCACCGACGGGCAGCTTGTCGAGGTAGCCGTTGATGCCGGCGAAGATCACGCAGACGATTTCCGCGTTGGTCAGCGGCGAATACTGCGGCTGCTTCATCAGCTCGGTCAGGCGCGCGCCACGGTTCAGCAGGCGCTGGGTGGCGGCGTCGAGGTCGGAGCCGAACTGCGCGAAGGCCGCCATTTCGCGGTACTGCGCCAGCTCCAGCTTCACCGAACCCGCGACCGACTTCATCGCGTTGGTCTGTGCCGAGGACCCCACGCGGGACACCGACAGACCGGTGTTCACGGCGGGGCGGATGCCCTGGAAGAACAGTTCGGTCTCGAGGAAGATCTGGCCGTCGGTGATCGAGATCACGTTGGTCGGGATGAAGGCCGACACGTCGCCGCCCTGGGTTTCGATGACCGGCAGAGCCGTCAGCGAGCCCGCGCCGTTGTCCTCGTTCAGCTTGGCGGACCGCTCCAGCAGGCGGGAGTGGAGGTAGAACACGTCGCCCGGATAGGCTTCGCGGCCCGGCGGGCGGCGCAGCAGGAGCGACATCTGGCGGTATGCGACGGCCTGCTTCGACAGGTCATCGTAAATGATCAGCGCGTGACGGCCGTTGTCGCGGAAATATTCCGCCATCGCGGTCGCGGCATAGGGGGCAAGGAACTGCATCGGCGCGGGGTCGGATGCGGTCGCGGCCACGACGATGGAGTAGTCCATCGCGCCGGTTTCCTCGAGCTTCTTCACCAGCTGCGCCACGGTCGAACGCTTCTGGCCCACGGCGACGTAGATGCAGTAGAGCTTCTTGCTCTCGTCGTCGCCGGCGCGCTCGTTGTAGACCTTCTGGTTCAGGATCGTGTCGAGCGCCACGGCGGTCTTGCCGGTCTGGCGGTCGCCGATGATCAGCTCGCGCTGGCCGCGGCCGATCGGGATCATGGCGTCGATGGCCTTGAGGCCGGTCGCCATCGGCTCGTGGACCGACTTGCGCGGGATGATGCCCGGCGCCTTCACGTCGGCGACGCGACGCTCGGCGGCCTCGATCGGGCCCTTGCCGTCCAGCGGGTTGCCGAGACCGTCGACGACGCGGCCCAGAAGCGCGTCACCGGCGGGCACGTCCACGATCGAGTTCGTGCGCTTGACCGTGTCGCCTTCCTTGATCTCGCGGTCCGAGCCGAAGATCACGACACCGACGTTGTCGGCTTCGAGGTTCAGCGCCATGCCGCGGATGCCGCCGGGGAATTCCACCATCTCGCCGGCCTGCACGTTGTCGAGGCCGTAGACGCGGGCGATACCGTCACCCACGCTCAGCACGCGGCCCACTTCGGCCACTTCGGCGTCCTGGCCGAAATTCTTGATCTGGTCCTTGAGGATCGCAGAGATTTCTGCAGCTTGGATCGCCATCTTAACCGACCTCTTTCATCGTGTTCTGGAGTGCGTTGAGCTTCGCCTTGATCGAGGTGTCGATCATGCGGGACCCAACCTTGACGACAAGACCACCGATGAGGCTTTCATCGACGGTCGCATTCAGTTTCACATCACGGCCCACCGACGCCTTGAGCGTCGCGGCCAGTTTCTCGGCCTGCGCCTTGGTCAGCGCCTTGGCCGACACCACGTCTGCCGTGACTTCGCCCTTGTGCTCGGCGATCATCTCGCGGAGCGCACGCAGCATCGCGGGCAGCACGAACAGACGGCGCTTCTGGGCCATCAAGCGCAGCGTGTTGCCGGTGATCGTGCTCAGGCCCATCGCCTCGGCGACCTTGCCCATCGCCGCGCCGGACGCCTCGCGCCCGTAGATCGGCGAGGTGATCACGTCGCGCAGGTCGGCGCTTTCGGCCAGGGCCGCCTCGAGGGCCGCCACATCGCTTTCGAGCGCGGCGAGAGCGCCCTCTTCTTCGGCCAGATCGAACATCGCGGTCGCATAGCGGGCGGCGATGCCGGTCGAGATTGAAGCAGGTTCGCTCACGTCCACCCTTTCTCACATAGGAAGCCCGGAGAGGCGCGCAGTTGCGCCTCCGGGCGTGTCGTTCTCGGCGGCGATGGCAGCCGTTTCCCCATAAATCGCCGGTGATGTAGCAGAGGCCCCTCAATGCTGCAACCGCGATAGACTGCGCCCGCTTGGGTAGAAAATCTTTTCAGAACAATGGGCAAGGTGACTTGGCCAAATCTGCGACGCTTTGAAGCTTGCGCTTGCGACGCTTTGCCCTTTCCGGCCGCTTCGATTCTTAACGTCGCCGGGGCCGCGCCCCGGATGCGGCCAAGTCCCGGTAATCGTTGGATTCAGCCCCGGCGCCGGTTGCTGGCACCCGCCCCCACCGGCGCAGGCGCCCCTTCCAGGATCTTCAGCGGCTGGCGCACACGCTCGGCCAGACCGGGCCGCGTCGGTGCGTGGACGCGCTTGGAAACCTCCAGCAGGATCACGCCGCCGGCGTAGTAGCTGCTCAGCTTCGCGCCCATTTTCTCCATCATGTCCGCCGATCGCAACCAGAACCGCTTGTGCGAGGGCGGCGCGAAGAGGGCGGCGGCGTGGCGCTCTGGCATGAAGTTGTGCCGCTTCATCTGCGTCTCCAGCTGGCCCAGCGAATAGGGCCGGCCGAAGCCGAAGGGTGTCGCATCGCGCCGCGCCCACATCCCCGACCGGTTCGGCACGATGAACAGCGCCCGCCCCCCGGGCCCCAGAACCCGCGCGCATTCCTCGAGCACCGATGTCGGATCCTCCGAGGTTTCCAGCCCGTGCAGGCAGACGATCTTGTCGGCAATGCCGGTCGGGAGCGGCCAGAGCCCCTCGCGGCAGAGCGCCGAGACGTTCTCCAGCCCCGCGGGCCAAGGCATCACGCCCTGCTCGGCCGGCATCAGTCCGACGACCCGGCGGGCCTCCTCGAGATAGGGCCGCAGAAGCGGCACCGCGAAGCCGAAACCCACCACGGTCTGACCCTTCGCCTCGGGCCAGAGCGCGAGCATCCGGTCGCGCACCGCCTTCTGCGCGATGCGGCCGAGGCGCGTGCGGTAATAGAATTGGCGCAGATCGGTGACGTCGAGATGCATTGCACTAGGTTACCGTGTGAGACAGGGTGGCCCTCCACCTGACCTTGACCGAAGCAACCACGGATTTCCATGCCCGAGACCGGCGCCACACCCGAAATCGTCACCATCGCCTGCCTGCAGGACAACTACGCCTACCTCCTCCACGATCCCGCCACCGGGCGGACCGCGCTGATCGATGCGCCCGAGGCCGGCCCGATCGAGGCCGCGCTTGCGGAGCGGGGGTGGCGCCTCTCGGACATCCTGATCACCCATCACCACTGGGATCACGTCGACGGCCTCGAGGCGTTGCGCAGCGCCACCGGCGCGCGTGTCTGGGGCGCCGCCGCCGATGCCCACCGCCTGCCCCCGCTCGACCACGCACTCGCCGAGGACGACACGGTCGAGATCGGTGCCTTGCGGGGACATGTCATCGACGTCTCCGGCCATACGGTCGGCCATGTTGCCTATCATTTCCCCGGCGCAGGGGCCGTCTTCACCGCGGACAGCCTGATGGCGCTCGGATGCGGGCGGCTCTTCGAGGGCACCGCCGAACAGATGTGGGAGAGCCTGCAGAAACTTGCCGCGCTGCCGCCCGAGACGCTGGTCTGCTCCGGCCACGAATACACCGCCTCGAACGCCCGGTTCGCGCTGACCATTGAACCGGAGAGCGCGGCGCTTAGATCACGCAGTGATGCGGTCGCCGCCGCGCGGGCCGAGGGACGGCCGACCGTGCCCTCGGAGCTTGCGGAGGAGATGGCAACCAATCCGTTCCTGCGCGCGGCCGATCCGGGCATCGCGGCGCATCTCGACATGGCGGGCGCCGAGCCCGCAGCCGTCTTCGCCCGCATCCGCAGCCTCAAGGACGCGTTCTGAGGTGGGACACACCGGGTGCACAAAAAAGATGCAGAGCGGCCGACGCCAAGGGATAGAGGCGCCGGCAGGCCCCGCACACGAGACCTTGACGAATTTCTGCTTGAAACGTGACGGCAGAAAGCAAAGCTTAAGACCATGAGGCCATGATCGGGACCGGGTCCTGCCTGCCCCGATGCACAGGAAAGGAGCACATCCGTGCCGTCTTTTTCGACTACCCTAGAGCAGGCCATTCATGCGGCGCTGGCCAACGCAAATGCGCGCCGCCACGAACTCGCGACGCTCGAGCATCTGCTTCTGGCGCTGATCGACGAGCCCGAGGCGCGCAAGGTCATGCTTGCCTGCTCGGTCGATATCGAGGCGCTGAGGGAAACGCTCGTCAGCTTCATCGACGATGATCTCTCGACGCTCGAGACGGATGTCGAAGGCTCCGAAGCCGTTCCGACCGCCGCCTTCCAGCGCGTGATCCAGCGCGCCGCGATCCATGTCCAGTCCTCGGGCCGGACCGAGGTGACGGGTGCCAACGTGCTCGTCGCGATCTTCGCCGAACGTGAATCGAATGCCGCCTATTTCCTGCAGGAGCAGGACATGACGCGCTACGACGCGGTCAACTTCATCGCGCATGGCGTGGCCAAGGACCCGTCCTACGGCGAAAGCCGCCCGGTCACCGGGGCCACCGACATGGAGGAAGAGGCGCAGGCGACCCAATCCGCGGCCTCCGAGGGCGAGCAGAAGGAATCGGCGCTGGCCAAGTACTGCGTCGACCTGAACGCCAAGGCGACCAAGGGCGATGTCGATCCGCTGATCGGGCGCGCCCACGAGGTCGAGCGCTGCATCCAGGTGCTCTGCCGTCGCCGCAAGAACAACCCGCTTCTCGTGGGCGACCCCGGCGTCGGCAAGACCGCCATCGCCGAGGGGCTGGCCAAGAAGATCGTCGAGGGCGAGACGCCCGAGGTGCTCGAGGGGGCCACGATCTACTCGCTCGACATGGGCGCATTGCTTGCGGGCACGCGCTATCGCGGCGACTTCGAGGAGCGGCTGAAGGCCGTGGTGAAGGAGCTCGAGGATCACCCCGACGCGATCCTTTTCATCGACGAGATTCATACCGTGATCGGCGCCGGTGCGACCAGCGGCGGGGCGATGGATGCCTCGAACCTCCTGAAGCCCGCGCTTCAGGGTGGCAAGCTGCGCTGCATGGGCTCGACCACCTACAAGGAATACCGCCAGCACTTCGAAAAGGACCGCGCCCTCAGCCGCCGGTTCCAGAAGATCGACGTGAACGAGCCCTCGGTCGAGGATGCGGTGAAGATCCTGAAGGGCCTGAAGCCCTATTTCGAGGATCATCACAACGTGAAGTACACCGCCGACGCCATCAAGACGGCGGTTGAGCTGAGCGCGCGCTACATCAACGACCGCAAGCTGCCCGACAAGGCCATCGACGTGATCGACGAAGCCGGGGCCGCGCAGCATCTCGTGGCGGAAAGCAAGCGCCGCAAGACCATCGGCGCCAAGGAGATCGAGGCCGTGGTCGCCAAGATCGCGCGCATCCCGCCCAAGAACGTCTCCAAGGACGATGCCGAGGTGCTCAAGGATCTCGAGGTCACGCTCAAGCGTGTCGTCTTCGGCCAGGATGCCGCGATCGAGGCGCTGTCCTCGTCGATCAAGCTGGCCCGCGCGGGCCTGCGCGAGCCGGAAAAGCCCATCGGCAACTACCTGTTCGCGGGCCCGACCGGCGTCGGCAAGACCGAGGTCGCCAAGCAGCTCGCCGATACGCTCGGGGTGGAGCTGATGCGCTTCGACATGTCGGAATACATGGAGAAGCACGCGGTCTCCCGCCTGATCGGCGCGCCTCCGGGCTATGTCGGCTTCGACCAGGGCGGTCTGCTGACCGACGGGGTCGATCAGCATCCGCATTGCGTCCTCCTGCTCGACGAGATCGAGAAGGCGCACCCGGACGTGTTCAACATCCTTCTGCAGGTGATGGACCATGGCACGCTGACCGACCACAACGGCCGCAAGGTGGATTTCCGCAACGTGATCCTGATCATGACCTCGAACGCGGGGGCCGCCGAGCAGGCGAAGGCCGCCATCGGCTTCGGCCGTGACCGTCGCGAGGGCGAGGATACGGCCGCGATCGAGCGGACCTTCACGCCGGAATTCCGCAACCGCCTCGATGCCGTGATCAGCTTCGCGCCGCTCGGCAAGGAGACGATCCTGTCGGTGGTCGAGAAGTTCGTCCTCCAGCTCGAGGCGCAGCTGATGGACCGCAACGTCACGATCGAGCTGACGCGGCCCGCCGCCGAATGGCTGGCGGACAAGGGTTACGACGACAAGATGGGCGCCCGCCCGCTGGGCCGCGTGATCCAGGAGCACATCAAGAAGCCGCTGGCCGAGGAGCTGCTCTTTGGCAAGCTGGCCAAGGGTGGCAACGTCAAGGTCGGCGTGAAGGACGGCAAGATCGACCTTCGGATCGAGGAACCGGGCAGCCCCCGGATCGGCTCGAAGAAGCCGCCGCTTCTGACTGCCGACTGACGCGCCTCCAAGGAAATCAAGTGGAAAGGCCCGGATCCCGCGATCCGGGCCTTTTCCTTTTCCGCATTCCGGCTAGGCTCGTCGGCATGAAGAGTATCGCCCGTGCCCTGTTCCTGTCGCTCGCCCTGCCTGCCCCTGCCCTTGCGCAGGACCTGCCGCCGCTTCTCTTTCCCGTCGATTGCACCCTGGGCGAGACCTGTTTCCTCCAGCAATTCGTCGACCGCGACCCCGGCCCAGGCGCGCGCGCCTTCGACTGCGGACCGCAAAGCTACGACGGCCACACCGGCACGGACATCCGCACGACCGACATGGAGGCGATGGCCGCAGGTATCACCGTGATCGCCGCCGCCGATGGCGTGGTGCGGGGCCTGCGCGACGGGGTCGCCGACGGCGGCACCCCCTCCGCCCCCGAGGGGCAGGGTTGCGGCAATGGCGTGGTGCTGACCCACCCCGGCGGGTGGGAGACGCAATATTGTCACCTGATGGAGGGCAGCATCGCCGTGACGCAGGGCCAGACGGTCACGGCCGGAACGCCCCTCGGCCTCATCGGTTATTCCGGCTTCACCGAGTTCCCGCATCTCGAGTTCATCCTGCGCCGCGACGGCGTTGTGATCGACCCGTTCGACCCCGGCGAGGCCAATGCTTGCGCCACCGGCACGGCCCCGCTCTGGGCGGGTCCAGTCCCGAACCCCGGCGGCGGCATCCTGACCGCGGGCTTCGCCGAAGGCGTGCCCGAGTTCGACGCGATCAGGGCCGGTGCCGCCGAAAGCGGGGCGCTGCCCACGCGGGGCGCGGCGCTGGTGCTCTGGGCCTATGTCCACGGCGGGCGCGAGGGCGACAGGCTTGCCCTGAGCATCACCGATGCGACGGGCGCCGAAATTCACGCGCAGGAGGTCGCCCTCGACCGGACCCAGGCGCAGCTCTTCCGCGCCACGGGCCGCCGCACGCCCGAGAGCGGCTGGCCCCCGGGGCTCTACCGTGGCGAGGTGCGGCTCATGCGCGACGGGGCCGAGATCGACCGCGCTGATACGGCTGTGATCGTCACGCCCTGACGGCCGTCAGCGTTCGGTCAGCTTCAACTCGATCCGGCGGTTCTGCGCCCGGCCCTCCGCCGTCTCGTTCGACGCGATCGGGCTGAACTCGCCGAAGCCCGTGGCCGCCAGCCGGTCGGGCGGAAAGCCCAGCTCCTCGGACATGTAGAGCACCACCGACAGCGCGCGGGCCTGGCTCAGGTCCCAGTTCGACGAGAATTCGCCGCCGGGCCGGATCTGCTGGTCGTCCGTGTGCCCGTCCACGCGGACGATCCAGTCGATGCCTTCCGGGATCTCGTCCGCGATCTCGGCCAGCAATTCGGCCACGCTGGCGATCTGGCTCAACCCCTCGGGCGCAAGATCGGCCGAGCCGACCTCGAACAGCACCTCCGAGGAGAAGACGAAGCGGTCGCCCTCGATCCGGACGCCCTCGCGCCCTTCCAGGAGCACGCGCAGGCGGCCGAAGAATTCGGAGCGGTAGCGCTCCAGCTCTTCCGCCTCGGCAGCCAGCCGCGCGGCC
Organism: Rhodobacterales bacterium HKCCSP123; assembly: GCA_015689745.1. Taxonomy (GTDB): domain Bacteria; phylum Pseudomonadota; class Alphaproteobacteria; order Rhodobacterales; family Rhodobacteraceae; genus Roseicyclus. Next base: position 35,558 of record WVSO01000023.1, read on the forward strand.
TCGGCCGCCTCGAGCTGGGCGACGCGGGACTGCTCGGCGGCCAGTTGCCGCTGCTCGGCGGCGACCTGGGCGAGCGCGGCGTTCAGCTGCGCACCCAGAAGCGCGATCTGCACCTCGGCCTCGGCGTCGCGCTCGGCCGAGGCGTCGAGCAGGCCCTGCAAGGCGCCGAGTTGCTGGCGCAGCGCGGCAACCTGTTCGTTCAGAAGCGCCACCTGCCGCTGGCTTTCGGCGCTCGCCGCCTCGGCCTCGGAGAGCTCGGCATTGGCCTGCGCCAAGAGCGCCGCGCGCGCTTCGGCTTCGCTCAAGGCATCCTCGCGGGCCGCCTCGGCGGCGAGGCGCGCCGCCAGCGCATCGGCCAGTTGCTCTTCCAGCGTCGACAGTTCGGTTCCGCGGCTTGCCGCAGTCTCGGCCTGCGCCGCGGCTTCGTCCTCCAGCGCGGCGATGCGCGCCTGCAGCTCGGCCAGCCGCGCGGCGGCACTGGCTTCCGCGCTTTCGATCCGGGCCAGCGCCAGCGCCAGCGCCTCTTCGGTTTCGGACAGGGCGGCGGCATCCTCGGCAAGCTCCGCCTCGAGCCGCGCGGCTTCCGCCTCGGCGGCGGCCAACTGGTCCTCGAGCGTCGCACGCCCCTCGGACAGCGCAAGCGCGGCGGCCAGGCGGGCGGCCAGGTCTTCTTCCGCCGCTTGCGCCGCGGCCAGAAGCGTCAGCGTCTCCTCGGCTCTCCGCCGCTGTTCCTCGAGCGCCAGGGTCATCGCCGTCAGCTCGGCGTCGGCATCCTGCAACCGTTGGCGCAACAGCTCGGCGGCGGCGGCCTCGGCGAGGCGCGCGGCCTCTTCCTCGGACAACTCCGTCTGCAACGTGGCGAGATCGGCGGCCTGCGTCTCCCGCTCCGCCTCCAGATCGGCGATCAGCGCCTCGAGCGCCTCTCTCCGGGCGGCGGCCAGCCGTGCCTCTTCGGCCGCGGCATCGATCTCGGACCGGGCCGAGGCCAGCGCCAGCTCCAGCGCCTCAGCGGCACTCAGGCTTTCGGCAAGCTGCGCCGCCGTCTCGTCCCGCTCCGCCTCCAACTGGGTGTTGGCCGCGATGAGCGAGGCGACCTGCGCCTCGAAATCGGCGATCCGTGCCGCCTGCGCATTGGTTTCCGAGGTGAGCGAGGCGATCAGCGCGTCCTGGGTCGAGATCTGCTGCTCGGCGGCGCTGAGCGACCCCGACAGGGTCGCCACGCGGCTTTCAAGCTGGTCCGCGCGCGCCTCCTCGAGGCCCAGCGCCTCGGACAGCGCGTTCAGCCGGGCGTTCAGGGTATTCAGTTCGTCATCCTGGCTGGTGATTTCCTCCGACAGGACGAATTGCACGATCATGAAGATCGACAGGACGAAGATCATCACCATCAGAAGCGAGGTGATCGCGTCGACGAAGCCGGGCCAGATCGAGGCGGCGAAACGGTTTCCGGCGCGGCGCTGAAAGGCCATCGCGCGTCACTCCCCGCCGGTGTCGGCGCGTGTGGGGACCGTCTTTGCCGCTCGCGGTTGGCGCGCCGGGGCACGGGCCGCCGCCACAAGGTCGCGCAAGGCCTGCGTCAGCTCGTTGATGTCGGCGCGGAGCGGCTGCAACTCGGCATCGCGCGAGGCGCCGAGGTCCTCGTAGATCTTCAGAAGCTGCACGTCGATCGAGCGCAGGCGCATCCGGCTTTCCTCGTCGCCGTTGCCCGCCGCGCCCTGCTCGAGGATCTCCGACAGGCGCTCCTGCGCCGCGGCGAGGCGCTCGGTCGCTTCGACCGGGCCCGGGCCAAGCTTGGCCGTCAGCCCCTCGACCGCACCCGCAAGCTGCACGATCCGCGCTTCGGTCTCGGACCGCCGCGCCTCGGATTGCGTGAACAGGGATTGCAGCGTCTCCACCTGGTCGACCATGTGGTCGAGCACCGTGGCGATCGTGGATTTGTCGAGGCCGCCGCCCTCGCCCTCGCCGCTGGCGAAGCTGACGCGCGTGATCGAGGCGAGCCATTCCTCCAGTTCGCGGTAGAACCGGTTCTGCCCGTGGCCCGCGTAAAGCTCCAGAAGGCCCACGACGAGCGAGCCCGCCAGGCCCAGCAAAGACGAGGCAAAGGCCGTGCCCATGCCGCCCAGCTGCGACTCGAGCCCGTCCATCAGCCGCCCGAAGACGGCCATCCCCTCCTCGCCCTCGGTGGGCTGGAGCGACCGGATCGTGTCGACGACGGCCGGAACTGTCGTGGCAAGGCCAAAGAACGTGCCCAGAAGCCCCAGGAAAATCAGCAGGTTCGCGATATATCGCGTGATATCGCGGCTTTCTTCCATCCGGGCGCCGACCGAGTCGAGCATCGAGCGCGCGACCGGCCCCGTCACCTGCAGACCCCGGCCGCGCACCCGCGCGATGCCCGTCATCGCCGCCAGCAGGCGCGGCGGACGCTCGGCCCCCGCCTGCGCCGTGCCGCCGGTCAGGTCCTCGAGCCAGGCGATCGAGGAAAACAGCTGGAACACCTGGAAGAAACAGGCCAGCACGCCCACGATGAACACGACCCCGATCGTGCCGTTCAGATAGGGCGAGGTCAGGAAGACCGGCTGCACCGAGGGCCAGATCAGCACGCCCCCCGCCGCCACCGCGGCGCAGATGATCAGCATCAGCACGATCTGCTGGGTCGGTCGCGTGATGACCGGCGCCTGTACGCCGCTGTCTGCTCTACTCGCCATGGGGCCCGCCGGGGTCTTGTTCTGGTGGCGGCAATCTACAGGCGGCGCGGCTCAAAGCCAATGCGCTTCGGGCCCTGCGCCGTCAGCCCGCCTTCAACTGGCGCACACGTGTCACGAGCCAATCGAGATCGGCGTCGGGCAGGCCCAGGTCGTGCAGATGGCTGGCCGTGTTCTCGAGATATTCGACGTTCGGCCCGCGCCCCCCGACCGCGCCCGCGATGATCCGGGCCTGCTCCTCGAGCGGGAGTGTCCGATACTGGTCGTGATGCGGGTCGATGACATAGGTCAGCACCTCGCGCTGGATGCCCCCGTCGGGAAACGTGACCTCCTGCCGGGTCTCGAGATAGGCCGAGGAGATCAGTTCCCGCTCGCGGAGATAGGCGACCGTGGCCTCGGAATGCTCCGAAGCCACGCGAAATGCCAGCCCGTGACAGACCGCCCCCGGCGCATGATCCAGCGCCAGAACCAGCCCCGGCCGCTCGGGTGTGCCGCGATGGTGGATCGAGGACATGCAGAAGCTGCGGTGCCAGTCATGCAGCCGCGCCACCCGCGTCTCGACCACCGGGAAACCGGGGTTCCACAACAGCGACCCGTATCCGAAGACCCAGAGATCACCCATTCTGCCTGTCACCTCCTGCATGGTCAGCCGCTGCGGGTCGGGCTATAGCGGGGCACGCGCCGGAACGATAGGGGAGGTCGCGATGAAACGTCTGTTGCTCGCCCTCTTGCTTGCCGGCGGGCTTGTGTCGGTCGCCTGGTTCGGCTGGGCCATCGTGACCGAACGCTCCGTCTCGGCATGGCTTGACGCCCGCGAGGCAGAGGGCTGGGTCGTCACGCGCGAGGACATCACCGTCTCGGGCTATCCGAACCGGTTCGTGACCGAGTTCGGCGAGCTGTCACTGGCCGATCCGGCGACCGGCCTTGTCTGGTCCGCTCCGGGCCTGATCCTCCGGCAGGCGGCGCTGGACCCCGGACGGGTCGAAGCGGTCTGGCCGTCCACGCAGACGATCGCATCGCCACAGGAGCGGCTCGAGATCACGGGCGAAACGCTCACCTCCGCGCTCGCCCTGCGCCCGTCCGCGAATTTCGCCCTCGACGCCTCCGTGACGCGGATGGAGGAGATCCGCATCGACAGCAGCCTCGGGTGGCAGGCGGGCCTCGCCACGGGCCATCTCGACATGATCCGGCAGGAAGGGACCGAGGCGCGCTACACCCTTCTCTTCGAGGCGACCGAGGTCACGCCGCCCGAGGAGATCGGCCGCCTGCTCGACCCCGCGGGCCTTCTGCCCGGCGCAATTCCGGTCGTCCGCGCCGAGGGCGTGGTGATCTTCGACCGTCCCTGGGACCTGTCGTCGATCGAGGACGCGCGCCCGCAGCCCGTCCGGATCGAGCTGGCCGAGGCGCGTGCCGAATGGGGCAGCCTCCTGCTTCGCATGTCCGGCGACCTGGAGGTGGATGCCGAGGGTCGGGGCACCGGCGAGATCGCGATACGGGCCGAGAACTGGCCCGAGATGCTTGCCATGGCCGAGCGCGCGGGCCTCATCTCCGACGCCGCGCGGCGCACCGCCGAAGGCGCGCTCGGGTTTCTCGCCGGTCTGTCCGGTCGGCGCGAGGACCTCGACGTCACGCTGCGCCTCGACGACGGCTTCCTCTTCCTCGGCCCGCTTCCCGTCGGTGACGGACCCCGCTTCCGCCTGCGTTAGCGGCAGTAGGGCCCCGACCGGTAGGACGCCACGTCGAAGTGGAAATGGTCCTGGTGGAACCGGTCCGAATTGGGCCCCAGCACCGTGCCGAAGGGCCCGCAGGCCCCGCGGTGCAACTGCTGCAGGATCGGCCCGGCGCGCCGGTCCCGCCAGCCACCCAGAACGGTCAGCTCGCTGCCATTGGCCAGCCCGATCCCCGCGATGTCGATCGCGTTGCCGCGCCCGTGCTCGGAGATCCGTGCGCCCGCCTGGTTGTTGCGCGTCCGGCAGGCGTAGGACGCCACGACGCGCAGCGACCGCACCCCGCCGCCTGTCCGGCCCACCGTCGGCACGAGGCTGCGCTGCACCCAGGTCTGCAGCGCTCGGGCGGTGTTGCAATTCACCGTCGCGGGCGAGCTGAGCGCGATGCCTTCGACCTCGCGCAAGCGCACCGGCTCGTCGATGCCGCAGCCGCTTATGCGCCCCGGGATCGGGTCCAGCTCATCGCCCACGAGACCGGTGGCCCCGCAGAGTGAGCCCCGCCGCCCCGTCTGGGCGACCCGCGCCGACGTGTTCCGCGCGGCCGAGGCGCGCGCGTTCTGCACAAGGCCATTCGGCCTGAACCCGGGGCGCAGCGAGCGCGCCACCGCCAGCCGCGTACCCGTGCCACCGGTGAAGACAAGCGCTGCCACGCCGGATGGAAGTGCCGCGGATTGCACGGGTTCCGATGGCTCCGGGGAGGCAACGGGCGGAGCCGCGCTGGCCTGCACCTCCTCTCCACCGCCCCGCAGCACGGGCCGCAACGACGATCCCGGCGCGAGCGCCGTGGCCGCCACGACGACGCGTGTCGGCCCGCCGTTCTCCTCCTCGGCCGCCTGCAGGGCGGGAACGGCCACCGGCGCACCGCCGGGCCGCGGATCGGGTCTCGGGGACCGGTCGGGCGCCTCTGCCGCCGCCGAGAAGGTGAGCGACATGACCCCCAGCACCGCGGCGGCAAGATATGCCGCGCAGCGCCTCACGCGCCGGGCACCTCGCGCTTGACCTTGGCGCGCCCGAAGTCGGGGGCGTCGGTGTCCTGCCCCGCCTCGATGATGCCGCGCCGGATCGCGCGGGTGCGGGTGAAATAGGCGTGCAGGTGGTCGCCGTCGCCCCGCCGGATCGCGCGTTGCAGGGCGAAAAGCTCCTCGGTGAAGCGGCCGAGGATTTCCAGCGTCGCGTCCTTGTTGGTCAGGAACACGTCACGCCACATCGTCGGGTCGCTCGCCGCGATCCGCGTGAAATCGCGGAAACCGGCGGCGGAATACTTGATGACCTCGCTGTCGGTCACGCGCCGCAGGTCGTCGGCGACGCCCACCATCGTGTAGGCGATCAGGTGCGGCGTGTGGCTGGTCACCGCCAGCACGAGGTCATGGTGATCGGCGTCCATCTCCTCGACATTGGCACCGCACCCTTCCCAGAGCGCGCGCAGCTTCGCCGTGGCGGCAGGGTCGGTTCCCTCGACAGGGGTCAGGAGCGTGTAGCGGTTGTCGAAGAGCTCGGCAAAGCCCGAGCGCGGGCCGCTGTGTTCCGTTCCCGCCAGCGGGTGACCGGGGATGAAATGCACCCCCTCGGGCAGGTGCGGGCCGACCTGTTCGATCACGTCGCGCTTGACCGAGCCGACATCCGTGACGGTCGCGCCCGGCGCCAGGTGCGGCGCGATCTCGGCGGCGACCGCGCCCATCGCGCCCACCGGCACGCAGAGCACGACGAGGTCGGCGCCCGCGACCGCCTCGGCCGCCGTCTCGGTGATCCGGTCGCAAAGACCGATCTCCTGCGCGATCGCCCGCGTCTCGGCCGAGCGCGCGGTTCCCACGATCTCGCCCGCCAGCCCCGCACGGCGCATCGCATGGGCCATCGACCCCGCGATCAGGCCCAGGCCGATCAGCGCCACACGGCTGTAGATCACGCTCATGCCGCCCCCTTGAATTCTGTCAGTGCCGCCAGCACGCGGGAATTGTCCTCGGGCCGGCCCACGGTGATGCGCAGGGCCTCGGGGAAGCCGTAGCCCTTCGGATGCCGCACGATGATGCCCGCGGATTTCAGGTGCGCGTCCGCCGCCACCGCTTCGGCCTCGTCGGCGAAACGGGCCAGCACGAAATTGGCGAAACTCTCGTCGCAGGCGATGCCGAGTTGCCGCAGCCCGCCCACCAGCCGCGCCCGCTCCTCGGCGTTCACCCGCAGGCACTCGGCCACCCAGTCCACATCCCGCATCGCCGCCTCGGCACCCGCGAGAGCCACCCCCGACAGGTTGAAGGGCCCCCGGATGCGGTTCAGCGTGTCCACGACATGCCGCGGCGCGTAGCCGTAGCCCACGCGCAAGCCACCGAGGCCGTAGGCCTTCGAGAAGGTCCGCGTCATCACCACGTCGTCGCGCGCCTCGACCAGCGCGCGGCCGCCATCGTAGCCCTCGACGAACTCCGCATAGGCCCCGTCGAGCACCAGCAGGCATTCGCCGGGCAACCCCTCGGCCAGCCGGGTCAGATCCTCCATCGGCAGGAAGGTCGCCGTGGGGTTGGCCGGGTTGGCGATGAAGACCAGCCGCGTCTCGGGCCCCGCCCGCTCGAGGATCGCATCGACATCGACCACCCGGTCCCGCTCGGGCACCTCGACCGGGGTGGCCCCCGCGGCCAGGGCGCTGATGCGGTACATGGCGAAGCCGTGTTCGGTGTGCATCACCTCGAGGCCGGGACCGACATAGGCCTGGCAGAGGAAATGGATGATCTCGTCCGACCCCACGCCGCAGACGATCCGGTCGGGGTCGAGCCCGTGCACCCCGGCGATAGCCGCGCGCAAACCGGCATGGTCGGTCGAGGGGTAGCGGTGGCTTTCGCCCAGCGCGCGCCCCATCGCTTCCACCGCCGCGGGCGAGGGGCCGAAGGGGTTCTCGTTCGAGCTCAGCTTCAGCGGTTCGGCCACGCCCTCGAGCGCCGACTGACCGCCCTGGTAAAGGGCGATGTCGAGAATTCCGGGCTGCGGGCGGATCGGGGCGGGCATTGTGACGAACCTGACTGGCACTGGCTTGGCGGTGTCTCTAGCGGGGTTCTGACCCCAAGAAAACCGTTATCAGTAGAAGCTTTGCGGATCGATATCGACCGACAGGCGCAGTTTCGCCGAAAGCTTCACCGGCGCGATCCAGCGGGCGATGGCGGGCTGAAGCGCCACGCCCTTGGGCGCCTTGACCAGAAGGCGGACCCGGTGCCGCCCCCGCACGCGGGCGATCGGCGCGGGCGCCGGCCCGTAGACCACCCCGCCCGCCT